>JAFQIB010000116.1 GCA_017397765.1 Clostridia bacterium
CCAGAGTCAGTCCCGTTACACTAAAACGAAACCTGGCGTTGATCAACGCCAGGCCTCGTAAGGTGCTCAATTTCCAGTCACCTCAATACCTTTGGGATCTTGAACTTCATAATGTGTTGCACTTGGTTTGACAAATCACTGAATGCCCATTCTCTAATGACCGTCACAGTTTCCGGGATGCTGATGCTTGTCAGTTGGGTACAGCAATAGAAGCCCCAGCCAGGGATCTCTGTCAGTCCCGCAGGCAGCTTTACTTTCTTCAGCTCATACAGATATTCAAACGCATCGATGCCAATAGACATCACGCTGTCGGGAATTTCAATTTCCCGCAACCCGGTCTGTCCCAGAGCATGGCTGCCAATATCCCGCAATCCATCCGGCAGTTCAATGTCCGTCAGCTGTTTACACAGGTAAAACGCTTGATCGCCAATCGTCTCAAGCCCATCCGGCAGCGTTACTGCAGTCAGGTTCCCGCAATCCCGGAACGCATACGAACCAATCGTGGTCACGCCTTCTTCCACCACGACAGAGGTAATCTCTGTCTTGCGCAGCTCCCACGGCGGCGTGCTGTCATACGACCAGTTCGTCATCGCGCCCTTGCCTGTAATCGTCAGTACGCCCTCCTCCAGGTCAGCACGTCTCCCCCTACGCCGCTTTCGGCAAAGGCAGACAGGCCCGCCAGCACAAGGGTCAGTGCAAGCGTCAATATCAGGATCAGGCTATTCTTCTTCATGCGTCTCAGTTCTCCTGTTCCAGCTGTGTCCTCGTCCGTGCGCTGCAGGCTTCTGTTCCCTGCAGGGCCGCGTATTTTCCTTATATCATGATTTGCGAATGCTTTCGATTGTGCAAGGCCAATGTTACGCCGCGGCAGACATGAAAAAGCACACCCCGGCAGCTGCTTCGCTTCGGGGTGTGCACTTCCGTATTCTGTTTTCGTTTCCTTCAGCCCGGGCGCAGCCCTTCACTCCGGCCGCTGCGGCGTTCCGGATGCACTGTTTTTTCTCGCTTCCCGGAGGGCCGTCAGGATCAGGTTCCTTGCGCGTGCTGCCTCCGCAGCTGTGGCAGCTGCAACACCGTCAAGCGGGTACGGCAGGTCAAGCGCTTTGTACTTTTCCAGGCCCATGGTGTGATATGGCAGCACATCGATCGCCCTGACATTGGGCATGCCGGCGATCAGACGGCCCAGTGCACGCAGCTCCTCCGCCTGATCGGTCAGGCCGGGAACGATCACCCGCCGGACCCATACCGGGATCTGCAGGTCCTTCAGATGCTGCGCAAACGCGAGTATCCCGGCGTTATCATGCCCGGTCAGCGCCCGGTGCTGCTCGCTGTCCGTCTGTTTGATATCCAGCAGCACCAAGTCCGTCAGCTGCAGCAGCTGATCCAGCTTCCTGCGATAAGCGGAATCCGCCTGGTGGAAGGTGATCCCGGACGTGTCGATGCAGGTGTGGATGCCGCGTTCCTTCGCCATCGCGAACAGCTCCAGGAGGAAATCCACCTGCAGCAGCGGCTCCCCGCCGGTGACCGTGAGGCCGCCATGGGTGTAAAACGCCTGATTGCGTTCATATTGGCGGATGATCTCCGGAGCAGACATCACATTGCCCTGCGCAGGCGCCCAGGTATCCGGGTTATGGCAATACAGGCAGCGCATGGGGCACCCCTGCAGGAATACGACCATGCGCACGCCGGGCCCGTCCACCGTGCCGAAGCTCTCAATGGAGTGAATGTAGCCGTCCATTTTGCCCGTCCCGCTCAGATCCTGTCGTGGAAGGTGCGGGAAATGACTTCATCCTGCTGCTCCTTGGTGAGCTTGATGAAGTTGACCGCATAGCCGCTGACGCGGATGGTGAGCTGCGGGTACTTTTCCGGATGCTGCTGCGCATCCAGCAGGGTCTCCTTGCTGAAAACATTGACGTTGAGGTGGTGGCCGCCCTTCTTCACATAGCCGTCCAGCAGCGCCACCAGATTATCGATCTGATTCTGTGTTGCAGTCATTTTCATTCTCCTCTCCGCTTACTGGTCATCCGTCACATCAAGGCCCTCGAAGAGCGTGGGGGCAAAGCAGGCGCCGCTGCCGCAGTCCAGATCCACGTCAATATCACCCACGAAGATCTGATCCTCCTTGCCCAAAGCGCCGGGAATGATGGAGAAGGTGTTGGAGATGCCGTCCTTGGCATCCTTGAAGGGCAGCTTGGCAACGGAGGCAAGCGATGCGATGGCGCCGTGGGTATCCCGGCGGTGCATGGGGTTTGCGCCGGGCGCAAAGGGCTCGCCCTTTTTGCGGCCGTCAGGCGTTGAGCCGGTGGCCTTGCCGTACACCACATTGGAGGTGATGGTGAGGATGGAGGTCGTGGGGATGGAGTCACGGTAGGTGTGATTCTTGCGGATATGCTCCATGAACCGGTGGACGATACCGCGGGCGATATTGTCAACGCGGTCATCATCGTTGCCGTACTTGGGGAAGTCCCCCTCCACCTCATAGTCCACCGCCAGGCCGGTCTCATCGCGGAGCACCTTCACCTTCGCATACTTGATGGCAGACAGGGAATCCGCCACCACCGACAATCCGGCAATGCCCGTTGCAAACCAGCGGGTGACATTCTTGTCGTGAAGGGCCATCTGCAGGCGCTCGTAGGAGTATTTGTCGTGCATGTAGTGGATGACGTTCAGGGTATTGACATACACCTCTGCCAGCCAGCGCATCATGGCATCAAACTTGTCCATCACCTCATCGTAGTTCAGATACTCCGAGGTGATCGGCGTGAATCGGGGGCCGACCTGCTTATGGCTGATCTCGTCCACACCGCCGTTGATCGCGTAGAGGAGGCACTTGGCCAGATTGGCGCGGGCGCCGAAGAACTGCATCTCCAGGCCGATCCGCATCGAGGATACGCAGCAGGCAATGGCATAGTCATCACCGTGGGTAAAGCGCATCATATCGTCATTCTCATACTGGATGGACGAGGATTCAATGGACGTCCTGGCGCAGAAGCGCTTGAAGTTCTCCGGCAGATGAATGGACCAGAGCACCGTCAGGTTCGGCTCGGGGGACGGACCCAGGTTCTTGAGCGTATGCAGGTAGCGATAGCTCATCTTGGTCACCAGATGGCGGCCGTCAATGGCCACGCCGCCGATGGACTCCGTCACCCACTGCGGATCGCCGGAGAAGAGCTGGTTGTATTCCGGCGTGCGGGCAAACTTCACCATGCGCAGCTTCATGATGAAATGATCCACCATCTCCTGAATTTCGCACTCGGTATACAGGCCCTTGCGCAGGTCGCGTTCGGCATAGATGTCCAGGAAGGTCGAGGTACGGCCCAGGGACATTGCCGCGCCGTTCTGCTCCTTGATCGCACCCAGATAGCCAAAGTAGAGCCACTGGATCGCTTCCTTCACATCCTTGGCAGGACGGGAAATATCATATCCGTAGCTTGCCGCCATGGCCTTGAGCTCCTGCAGCGCACGGATCTGCTCGGACAGCTCCTCGCGCTGCTGAATGATGTGCGAATACATGGCAGAGCGGGTCGTTTCCTTCTGCTCCAGCTTGTCGGCAATCAGGCGATCCACGCCATACAGGGCCACGCGGCGATAGTCGCCGATGATCCGGCCGCGGCCGTACGCATCGGGCAGGCCCGTGATGATGTGGCTGGACCGGCAGGCGCGCATCTCAGGCGTATACGCATCAAACACACCGGCGTTGTGCGTCTTGCGGTGAATCGTAAAGAACTCGGACATCTTGGGATCAATCTCATAGCCATGATCCTTGCAGGCCTTCTCCGCCATGCGGATGCCGCCGTAGGGCATAAACGCACGCTTGAAGGGCTTGTCCGTCTGCAGGCCTACAATCTTCTCCTTGTCCCGGTTCAGATAGCCGGGGCCGTGGGAGGTAATGGTGGAGATGACCTCCGTATCCATATCCAGCACGCCGCCCTTGGCAATCTCTTCCTTCGTCAGCTCGCACACCTGCTGCCAAAGATCAAGCGTATGTGCCGTCGGGCCCTCCAGGAAGCCTTCGTCGCCGTCATAGGGCGTGTAATTGTGCTGAATGAAGCTCCTGACATTGACCTCTCTGCACCAGGTTGCCTTCTCGAAGCCATCCCACTCATCAAATTGATAATCCATATAATCCAAATGGTCCATGTGCCAATCTCCTTTTCCAAGCATTGCACGCATTGCGCAATCTGTCATCAGCCCGCCGCAGCCAAGCCCCTGAAGCAGGGTGCTGTGCCGGGAGAAAATTATTATAGCACAGATCGCGCATTCTCACAACACAAAAGTGCTTGCCATCCGCCACGTCCATTGACAGAAGCAGCGTTCCGATATATGATACATCATCAGGGCTGCATCTGCAAGCCAGCCCGGATTCATAAGGAGACGAATCAATATGGAAGGAAACAAAGAATTTTTGAGCACCGAGCCGGTCGGACGGCTTCTGTTCCGCTTGTCGATCCCCACGGTTGTTGCACAGCTGGTGAATATGCTCTACAACATCGTTGACCGCATCTATATCGGTCACATGCCCGGGGACGGCAGTCTGGCGCTGACAGGGATGGGCGTCTGCATGCCGTTGATCATGCTCGTATCTGCCTTCGCCGCCCTTGTCAGCTCCGGCGGCGCGCCCAGAGCCTCCATCTTCATGGGGAAGAACGAGTATCACGCCGCAGAAAAAACCATGGGCAACTGCTTCAGCCTTCAGGTGCTGATTTCCCTGGTACTGACGATGGTTCTGCTTTTCTGGAGCGAGGAGCTGCTGCTCGCCTTTGGCGCAAGTGAAAACACCATCGGATACGCCGCCGACTATATGAGCACCTACGCCATCGGCACATTGTTCGTTCAGCTCACGCTGGGCATGAATTTCTTCATCACCGCCCAGGGCTTTACCAGGATCTCCATGATCTCCGTGCTGATCGGCGCAGCGGCCAACATTCTTCTTGATCCCATCTTCATCTTCGTCCTTCACATGGGCGTCAGGGGCGCTGCCCTGGCCACCATTCTTTCCCAGGCGCTCTCCTGCGTTTGGGTGGTCAGCTTCCTTTGCGGCAAGAAAACCCGCCTGCACCTGCGGAAGGAGCATCTCCCCCTGAAGGCCGGCGTCATTCTGCCCTGCATTGCATTGGGTGCCGCCGCATTCATCATGCAGGCAAGCGAAAGCATCATTTCCATCTGCTTCAATTCTTCCCTCCTCCGGTATGGCGGCGATATCGCCGTCGGCGCCATGACCATCATGGTCAGCGTGATGCAGTTTGCCATGCTCCCCATGCAGGGCATCGCCCAGGGCGCACAGCCCATCTCCAGCTACAACTACGGCGCGCGAAAGCCTGATCGCGTCAAAAAGACCTTCCGCCTGCTGCTGACGGCCTGCCTGGCTTACTCCTTCACGCTGTGGCTGGCCGTGATGATCTGTCCGTCCCTGTTTGTCGGCATCTTCACGCCGGATGAGGCGCTGCTGCAATACGCTGCGCCCATGCTGCGGATCTATCTGGGCGGCATGTGCATCTTCGGCATCCAGATCGCCTGCCAGATGACCTTCACCTCGCTGGGAAAAGCGGCCAATTCCATCATTGTTGCCGTGTTCCGCAAGTTCATTCTGCTGCTGCCGCTGATCTACCTGATGCCCCGGCTCATGGCGGACAAAACGGTGGCCGTCTACATGGCCGAGCCCATCGCAGATATCATCGCCGTCACCTTCACCGCCATCCTGTTTGCATGCCAGTTCCGCAAGGCCATGCAGGAAATATCCTCTCCCGCGCAGGCCTGATGAAGGCCCCGTGAGCTGCATGCCGCTGTTCCAAAGCCGCCTGCGTCTCTCCCATTGGCCGTCTCCAGACATTTGGGGGCTGGCGGAACGGGCAGGCGCTATGCTATAATGCGTATATCAGATTGCTGAAGAAAGCGGAAAGGAACAGATGCATGGAATCGATCATGATCCTGCTGCAAAAGGTGCTCCCTGTTTTTCTGGTATTGGCGCTTGGCGTACTTTGCCGCAAAAAGGCCCTGCTCAGCCGGGAGGGCGTAAATGCCCTGAAAAAGGTCGCGGTGGATATCGCGCTGCCTGCGGTGATGTTCTCTGCCTTTGCCACGGCAGAGTATTCGCTCAAAAGCGTCTGCGTCCCGCTGATCCTGTTTGTGCTGTGCTGCATGGCGCTGCTGCTGGGGTTTTGGCTGTGCCGCGTCCTGAAGATCGGCGGAAGCCTGTCGCCCTATATTGCAGCGGGCTTTGAAGCCGGCATGCTCGGCTACGCCCTGTTTGCCATCCTGTATCCCGGCGAAAAGGTTTCTGCCTTTGCCATGGTGGATCTGGGCCAGGTGCTGTTTGTCTTTACCGTATACAAAATCATGCTGGCAGGCCGCAGCAATGTGAAGGAGGCGCTGCTGGAGGCGTTGTCAGCGCCTACGGTGTGGGCCATCCTGCTGGGGTTGCTCTTTGGCGCAACCGGGCTGTATGAAGCGCTGAAGCCCAGCGGCGTCAGCCAGGTGCTCAATGCCCTGACGGATTTCGTCTCCGCGCCCACCAGTGTGCTGATCCTGCTGGCGGTGGGCTACGACCTGGTGCCCGCACAGATCCGGTGGCGGAAGATCGGCTCGCTGGTCATGCTGCGGCTGGGCGTCAGCGCCCTGCTGCTGGGCGCGGCACTGCTGGTGGATCGCTTCGTGCTGGGTCAGATGATGCATCTGGGCGCGCTGCTGCTGATGTTCGTGCTGCCGCCGCCCTATGTGCTGCCGGTGTTTGCCGACGTGGAAAACGAGCGGGCCGACATTTCTTCGGCCTTGTCAGCGCTGACCCTGATCAGCATTGTGTTGTTTGCTTTGATGGCTGTGGCCATATAAGATCGGAGGGTGCCGGATGGATATGCTGAAAGCGCTGCTCCCGGTGCTGAGCATGATGCTGATCGGCATGCTCTGCCGAAAATCCGGGCTGGTGAGCGAAAAGGGAATTCAGGATCTGAAAACGCTGATGACGCAGATCATCCTGCCGGTGGCTGTTTTCAATGCCCTGGCTACGGCTGAATACGGGCTTCATCTGTTCGTGCTGGTAGGCCTGATGCTGGTGTTCATGATCCTCCCCTTTCTTCTGGGCTATCCGCTGCGGCGCGTGATCGCAGCGCCCTTCAGCCGGTATACCCCCTTCATGGTGGCGGTATACGAAGGCGGCATGGTGGCTTATCCGCTGTATGCCAGCCTGTGCGGCAGCGAAAACCTCTCGCAGATCGCGCTGCTGGACATCGCCGGCGTGCTCTTTGGCTTCGGCGTCTACATGAGCCTTTTGTCCATGATGGAAAACGGCAAGGCGCCGACCGTGCGGCAGGTCATCTCGGACGCATTGCATCTGCCTGCGTTCGTCGCCGCCATGCTGGGCATCCTGACGGGCGTCAGCGGCCTGGGGCAATGGCTGCTCAGCACGCCGGCCGGCGCGCTGTACCAGCAGACCATGAGCATGATAACCTCGCCGCTTTCGGCCATGATCCTGGTCGTTGTGGGCTACAGCATCGTGCCGAAAAAGGAGATGCTGCTTCCCTGCCTGAAAACCATCGCGCTGCGCGCCGTCCTGCAGGCCGTGATGATCCTGGGCATGCTCTGGGCGGTGCACCGCTTCATCGGGACCAGCCGGGTGCTGGATCTGGCCGTCATCACCTACATGTCTGCCCCGGCCACCTTCAGCATGCAGGCCTTCATCAAGGACAAGGATGCCAGCGCCTATGTTTCCACCACCAACGCGCTGTACTGCTTCGTTTCCGTGGCGGTGTATGCCCTGGCGGCAGCGCTGTAAGGCAGGCCAGTCCGCACATCATCATAAAACGCCCTCTGCATGACACACCATACAGAGGGCGTTCAGCCCATCAACAAACCTTGGGAGGTGTCGGAGGTGTCGGAGGGCTCGCAAGCTCTCCGACTCTACATCGAAAATCGGCGAGCCCCTTCGGGGCGGTTAAACGGGGCGAAGCCCCTGTGCTGCGATTTTCGCGCGATTTTGCTTCGAGTTATTATGTAGAGGAAGGTTTACCCCTCCTCGTCATGAGTCGCGGGAAATACAGTAAATTCAAGCAGTTATGGCTTGAAGGGAAACCTTCAAGTACATAGCTGCTTTTTTCATTGCAGCAGAAAGCGAGAATACCCCATGAAACTGACCTATCACTGCTGTGGAGACTACTACCTGCCCAACATCGGCATTCCTGCCGAGGATATGCGCCCGCTTGGTAAGTACGGTAGAATGCGCTTGCGTTACTTCCGGGAGCATCGTTCTCTCCTGTTCAATCAGCTCCTGCTGTCCGGCAAGCTCATGAAGCACCTGTATTATCATGAGAAAGCATAACAATTTCTATATCATCGGTGTGGACGC
>JAFQIB010000013.1 GCA_017397765.1 Clostridia bacterium
AGGCCACCAAGGACGCTGGCCGCATTGCGGGGCTGAACGTCCGCCGCATCATCAACGAGCCCACCAGTGCGGCGCTGGCCTACGGCCTGAACAATGGCGCGGCCCAGAAGATCATGGTCTACGATCTGGGCGGCGGCACCTTTGACGTGTCCATCATCGAGATCTGCGACGGCGTGATCGAGGTGCTGGCGACCTGCGGCGATAACCATCTGGGCGGCGACGACTTCGATGAGCGGATCGTCCAGTGGCTGTGCGGCGAGTTTCTGCGTACCAGCCGCGCCGACCTGACGAAGGATGCGGCGGCCATGGTGCGCGTCCGCGAGGCGGCGGAGCAGGCCAAGAAGGAGCTGTCCGCCTCGGAAATGGCGACCATCAGCCTGCCCTTCATCATGCAGGTCGGCGGCCAGCCCGTCCATCTGGATATGACGCTGACCCGGGCGAAGTTCAACGAGCTGACCCGGGACCTGGTGGACAGGACGGAAGGCCCTGTGCGCACGGCGCTGAGCGACGCCGGCATTGCCGCCAGCGAGCTGGGCCGCGTGCTGCTGGTGGGCGGCTCCACCCGCATCCCTGCCGTGCAGGAGAAGGTGAAGGCCATCACCGGCAAGATCCCCTCCAAGAATATCAACCCCGACGAATGCGTGGCCCAGGGCGCGGCCATCCAGGGCGATACGCTGGGCAGCGAGAACACAGCCATCACCAATTCTACCGGTATCCTCCTGCTGGATGTGACGCCCCTGTCCCTGGCCATTGAGACCGTGGGCGGCGTAGCAACCCGCGTGGTGGAGCGCAACTCCACGCTGCCGGTGCATTATTCCCAGGTCTTCACCACTGCCGGCATGTTCCAGGGCAGCGTGGAGATCCATGTGCTGCAGGGCGAACGGCCCATGGCGAAGGACAACAAGACCATCGGTAAATTCAAGCTCAAGGGCATCCGCAAGGCCATGGCCGGCGTGCCGAAGATCGAGGTGACCTTCGATATCGACGTCAACGGCATCCTCACCGTGTCCGCAAGGGATCAGGATACCGGCGCGGCCCAGTCCATCACCATCACGGCGAATGAGAAAATGTCCGAAAGCGAGATCCAGCAGGCTATCCGCGATGCGGAGCAGTACGCCGTGCAGGACGGCTTCCGCCGCGACCTAATGCAGACCCTCAACGAGGCTCAACTGCTGTGCAACCAGACCTCCGCCGCGCTGGCCAAGGCCGGCAAGCAGCTGGACAAGGAGGAAAAGAAGCGGGTCAAGGACGACGAAGCCGCACTCCGCAAGCTGATCTCCCGCGCCAAGCCGGACAAGATGGCCGAAAGCGATCTGACCAATATCAAGGCAGCCATGGAGGTGCTGCGCAGCAGCAGCATTCATGTCATCCACCTGGCCAGCAACATGGGGGAGGATCGGAAGTGAAAAAGCGGCTGAAGCTGTGGTCCTGGCTGATTGCCATTACGCTGGTGCTGGCTGTGCTCCTGGCCGGTGCAAAAACCTGGGCGGAGAGCCAGTATGCCCCGCTGGACGCTGCACAGGCGGCTTTGTCCTCCACCGGCAGCATGAGTGTCACCCGCCGGGAGGACAGCATCGCTTTCGTTCCCGCAGATGCAAAAGCCGGCTTCATCTTCTATCCCGGCGGACTGGTGCCAACGGAGGCTTATGCACCGCTGCTTTTTGCCCTGGCAGCGGAAGGCGTCCTCTGCGTAGCGCTGGACATGCCGCTGCGTTTGGCGGTGCTGAACATGAATGCGGCAGACGGCGTCCCTGCCCAATACCCGGATGTCACCCGCTGGACCATCGGCGGACATAGTCTGGGCGGCGCGATGGCGGCCTCCTGCGCCGCAAAGCAGGCGGAGGAATATGAGGCGCTGGTGCTGCTGGCTGCCTACTCCACTGCAGAACTCCCGGCGGATATGGCTGTTGTCAGCGTATACGGCGATGCAGACGGCGTGATGAACCGGGGAAAATACGCCGAAACCCGTATGAATCTGCCGGAAAACACGGTAGAGGTCGTCCTTCTCGGCGGCAATCATGCGCAGTTCGGCGATTACGGCCATCAAAAGGGCGACGGCGTCGCCGCAATCTCCCCGCAGGAGCAGATTGCTCAAACTGTACAAGCGATCCTGCCTGCGCTGCTGGGCTCCTGAGCTTGCCCGCGCCTTCCTGATCGGGAGGGCGCTTTTGTGTGGACAAAATCACAGGCATATGGTAGAATATCCCCAACGAAAACGTACAATCAAAACAAGGAGGTTCCCCCGATGGAACGCAAATCCCTGTCCTCTGACGTGATCACCCGGGCCTATATCGACTCGCTGCTGGTGGAGGTGCGGCATCTGGACGCCGTGATGCCCTCCACGGAAATGACCCTGTTTGGCAAGACCTTCGCCACCCCCGTGGCAACGGCGGCACTGAGCCATCTGGCCAATCAGTACCCTGACGGCATGGCAGCCATGGCGGAGGGCGCAAATCAGGCCGGTGCGCTGGTGTTCAGCGGCATGGGCCCCAAGGATGAGCTGGAGCGGATGGTGAAGACCGGCGCGCAGGTCATCAAGATCATCAAGCCCTATGCCGACCGGCAGAGCGTGATGGACAAGATCCGCCATGCGGAGGAGATCGGCTGTCTGGCGGTGGGCATTGATACCGACCACGCCTTTGACCGCCGCCACGGCTATGATGTGATCGAGGGGATGGAGATGTTCCCCCTGTCCTCCTCTGAGCTGAAGGAGATGGTGAAGGCGACGAAGCTGCCCTTCTTCATCAAGGGCGTGCTGAGCCGCAAGGAGGCCCGCAAGTGCCTGGACTGCGGTGTGAAGGGCATGGTGGTCAGCCACCACAACGGTCGTCTGGACTGCGCGGTGCCGCCGCTGATGGTGCTGCCGGAGATCGCCGAGGAGGTCGGTCAGGACGCGGTGCTGTTTGTGGACTGTGCCATCCAGTCCGGCCTGGATGTATTCAAGACGCTGGCGCTGGGCGCAACGGGCGCCTGCGTGGGCCGTCCGCTGATGCCGCCGCTGAAGGAAAAGGGCCCGGAGGGCGTGCGGGAGGTCATTGCAAACATCACCAACGACCTGCGCTACACCATGGCCATGACGGCCTCGCCCGATCTGCAGCATATCGATCCCAGCCTTGTCCGGCTGGCGAAGCATGTGTGGTGAAGCGATGAAACGGCTTGATATGGCGCAGTTTGCGCGCCGGGCGCACTTTCAGCATTTTTTCGGCATGGCCTACCCCTATGTGGGGGTCACGGTGGAGACGGAGGTCACGCCCCTGCTGGCGCTGTGCCGGGAGAGGGGATATTCCTTTTACCTGATGATGCTGCACGCCGTGGCGCTGGCGGCGGATGAGATCCCTGAGCTCCGCCAGCGGATCGACAACGGCGGCGTGGTGGAATATGAGGCGTGCCCCACCTCCCACACCGAGCTCAAGGCGGACGGCACCTATGCCTACTGCACGCTCCATCACCACCTGCCCCTGCAGGAATATCTGGCCCGGGCGGAAGCGGCCCGGAAGGCGGCGCGGGAGAGCGGCTCCATCGAGGAGGAGGCTGAGGTGCAGTCCATGTACTTCATTTCGACCCTGCCCTGGCTGCACTATACCGCGCTGATCCAGCCGGTGTGCTGCGGCGAGGAGTCCAATCCCCGGTTCACCTGGGGAAAATATCAGACGAATGACCAGGGCCGCGTGACGATCCCCCTGTCCGTCCTGGCTCACCATGCCCTGGCGGACGGGGTGCATATTGCGGCGTTCTATGAGGCTTTTGACCGGGTGATGACCCGGCTTTGTGAGGAGGAATAAGATGCGTCTTGGCGGTTCTGTGATGAAGCCCTATGCGAGTCCGAAGGAATGGCTCGGCCATGTGAAGGAGCTGGGCTACAGTGCGGTCATCTTCCCGGTGGAGAATACCGCGCCGGCGGCGGTGGTGCGCGAATATGCGCAGGTTTGCCGCGACAATGATCTGCTCATCGGCGAGGTGGGCGCATGGCGCAACGTCATGGCCCGGGATGAAAAGGAACGGGCAGCAAACCTGGACTGGAACATCCGGCAGCTGGAGCTGGCGGAGACCGTGGGCGCGAATTGCTGCGTCAATATCTCCGGCTCTGCGGGCGAGATCTGGGACGGCTATCATCCCTCCCTGGATTCCCGGGAGGTATATGAGCTGGTGGTCAGCAACACCCAGCGCATCATCGATGCGGTCAAGCCCACCCATACGGCCTATTCCCTGGAGCCTATGCCCTGGATGATCCCCGAATCCCCGGAGCAGTACCTGCAGCTGATGAAGGATGTGGACCGTGCGGCCTTCAAGGTGCATCTGGATTACTGCAACATGCTCAACGGGCTGGATCGCTACCGTCACGCATCGGCGTTCATCACCCGCTGCTTTGAGCTGCTGGGAGCCCATATCGTGTCCATCCATGCCAAGGACGCCCTGCTGGCGGACGGCATGCTGCCCATCCAGATCAACGAGGTCGCGCCGGGCGAGGGCACGCTGGATCTTTCGCTGGTGACGAAGCTGGCTCACGGCCTGGGGGAGGACATCCCGGTGTTTGTGGAGCATCTGCCGGATCATGACGCTTACATGAAGGCGGCTGCCGTGATGCGTCAGGCGGCGCAGCGGGCGGGCGTGCCGGTCAAGGGATAAAGGAGGCTGCCGATGGGCTTCTTCGATCTGTTTCGGAAGAAAAAAGCGCCTGATCTGAACGATCTGTGGGCGCTGTGGGAGGAAGGAAAGCTGCCGGCTCCCCATACGCAGCTGATGACCTACCAGAGCGAAATCAACAACGGTGGTCACAGCCAGTATTTCTTCAATACGGCCAATAGCGGCGATCTGCGGGCGGAGGTGACGGCGGTGCTGTCCCTGCTGCCGGAGCCGTTGCGGAGCAATCTGCAGCAAGCCTATGAAGCTTTTGCGGCCCAGGCGGATATCGCTGATGATGTGAACGATGCGCTCTTTGAAAGCTGCGATGAGGTGTTCTATGCCCATGAGCAGCTGGTGAACAGTCTGCTGGAGGCTTATGCCGCGACGCTGAAGCGCTGAATGTCCTGCGCAAGGAGGAATACAGATGAATGCTCCCCATCCTGATGAGCGGCTGCACAATCCGCTGGCGCCTGTAGGTCGCCCGGACAACCGCTTCCCCGATCCGCATATCAAGATCTTCACCAACCCGGATACCGGCAACGAAGCCATGTACGTCTACGTCGGCCATGATGAGGGCTTCAATGAGTTCATCATGAAGGACTGGTACGTCCTGTGGTCGGAGGATCTGGTGCATTGGCAATGGAAGCGGGCCCTGCGCCGGGAGGATACCTACCTGCCGGACGATTCCGTCAACTGCTGGGCCTGCGACTGCGTCCGGAGCCCGTGGGACGGAAAGTATTATCTGTACTATTCCAATGCAGGCGAGGACACCGGCGTGGCGGTCAGCGACCGGCCCGACGGCCCCTTTGTGGATGCGCGCGGAAAAACGCCCATCCTGCCCAAGGGCATCACGCCCACCAACTCCTACGATCCCGATATCATCCTCCCGGACGAGGATGATCCCAATGCCTACATCCTCTTCGGCTCCGACTGGACGGATCATTACTGGGCCATGCAGCTGAAGGAGAATATGACCGAGGTCGTCCCCGGCACGGCCCGAAAGGTGCCGGTCTATCCGGCGGACGGGACGCCCACGGAGCTGCTGGGCGTGCTGCGCTCCGATCAGGCGGAGGTCTTCCGCTACGGCGATACCTGGTATATGTACTGGGCTGGACGCTACGCCACCAGCCAGAACCGGCTGGGGCCGTATATCTTCCGCGCAGATATCGGCAAGGAGATTCCCCATTACCCGGACGGCCGGTGCTTCATCGATCACGGCTCCTTCCTGGAGTGGAAGGGTCAGTGGTTCTATGCGGTCAGCCATGGAACGGAGAGCTGGTCCTACCGGCAGTCCTGGCTGATGTACCTGCACGTCTGCGACGACGGCACCCTGATGCTGGACGAGACCATCCGCCGCTGCGGCGTGGGCAGCTACTTTGCCGGCTGGGACCGCATCGAGGCGGAGTGGTACATGGCGATCCCTGCGGGGGTGCGCAAGATCGAGCTCAAGGCGGCGGACGGCAGCCACGAGGGCTTCGCAGTGACCCAGGAAAGCGGCACGAACGATGTACAATACCCCCATGTGTACAGCATCCCTGCCGGCAGCACGATGAAGCTGCATATTCGCGGGCGGGGCACGGTGGAGGCGCTGGCGGATGGAAGGTCCCTCGGCACGGCACAGGTGGATGCTGCCGACTTCACGGATGTATGCATCAGCCTGGGCGCGCTGGCGGGCGAGCATGATCTCACGCTGCGCCTGACGGGCTGCATCACGCTGGACTGGTTCACCCTTAAATGAGAATTGCATGAAAAATGCCCCCTTTCCGTTGCGTGGCGTGCAGCCTGCATGCTACAATGACGGCGGAAAGGGGGCGTTTCTGATGCGGAACAGATGCTGGCCGGTGCTGCTGGCGCTCTGGCCCTATGCGGGGATTGCGATGCTGATGGGACAAGCGTTGGGGGCGGGGCGCGGAGACGGCAGCTGGACGCCGGCGCCGCTGATCGTCTGGGCGGCAGGTCTGGTGTTTGTCTGCGGCTTGAATCTCCTGTGTGCGCTTTGCCAAAAAGAGGGGCATGCGCGGACGGGGATGATCGTCAAGCTGGTGCTGATACCGTATTACGCGGCATCCTTTCTCTTTGGCGGGCTCTTGGTTGCGGCGCCGCCTGCGATGCTGCTGATGGTGCTGCTCAATGGGCTGCTTTTGCTGGCAAGCTCTTCCTATTCTCTGCGGGGGATTTATCTTTGCTGGCGCAAAGGAACGCTGAAGCCTCTGCCAGCAGCGGTACTGGCGGCAACGCAGCTGATCTTTGTACTGGATGTTCCGGGCGCTGTTGCGCTGTATGCCATGGAAAAGCGGCGGTCATGATGACCGCCGCTTTTCTGTTACAGCCCTTGCAGGCAGCTTCCGCCGCGCTCGGGGCCCTGATGGCCGGAAATGTAGCCCTTGTTGAAGGCGGCGTTGCATTCCCGCAGCTCCATTTCACCGTCGATATAGGCCTGGTACATCTCGGCCAGGCCGGGCATGCAGCCGTCGCAGCTGGCTTCGATATTGCCCAGCGCGTCGGCGACAATCTGTTCCCGCTCCTCGCGGGTGGTGTCCTTGATCAGATAGCTTTTCATTGGCAGCCTCCTCAGCCTTGCGGCAGCAATCCGGCGAAGAAAACGATGAGAATCAGCACCGGCAAAACAAACTGGAACACCGGCTTCAGCCTGGGGGAGAGCCTGATGCCATTGCCCTGGTTGGCCTCGGCCAGATACTTGTCAAAGCCCCAGCCCCAGCGGGTGACGCAGAACAGCAGGAATACCAGCGAGCCCAGAGGCAGCAGCAGGTTGCTGACGATGAAATCCTCCGAGTCAAGGATGTCCATGCCCCGGATGAGCCGGACGTCCTTCAGGACGTTGTAGCCCAGCAGCGCGGGCAGGCTGGCGACGAGGATAAAGAGGCAGTTGATGACGACTGCCTTCCTGCGGCTCCAGCCGAAGGTATCCATGCAGAAGGCCAGCAGATTCTCAAACACCGCGATGACGGTGGTGAAGCTGGCGAAGGTCATGAACAGGAAGAAGAGCGCGCCCCAGAGCTGTCCGCCGGGCATGTTGACAAATACATTCGGCAGCGTTTTGAAGATCAGGGAGGGGCCGGCGTCCGGTTCAACGCCGTAGGCGAAGCAGGCGGGGAAGATAATCATGCCGCTCATGAGCGCCACGAAGGTATCCAAAGAGCAGATGCGCACGGATTCGCTGGTCAGCGTATGCGCCCTGGTCATGTAGCTGCCGAAGATCTCCATGGAGCCCACGCCCAGGCTCAGGGTGAAGAAGGCCTGATTCATCGCCGCAACGATGACCCTGCCCAGCCCGCCGGCCTTGTCGACCTGCGCCATGCTGGGCAGCAGATAGAATTTCACGCCTGCCAGGCCGCCCTTCAGCGTCAGCGCATGAACAGCCAGCACGCCGATGAGTACCAGCAGCGCGCTCATCATCCATTTGCTGATGCGCTCCAGCCCCTTCTGGACGCCGGCGCGCACCACGCCAAAGCCTGCGATGACGATCAGCGCCATCCAGCAGAGCATCTCGCCGGGATTGCCCAGCATGGTGGAAAAGACCTGATCCACAGCGGCCTTGTCCATGCCGTGACGGAAGCTGCCGGTGAGGAATTTGGCGAAGTAGTCCACCATCCAGCCGGCGACGGTGGTGTAATACATCATCAGCAGATAACAGCCCGCCGCGGCGAACCAGCCGTGCATATGCCACTTGTGACCGGGCTTTTCCAACGCCTTGTAGCCCTGTACCACGCTGCTGCGGCTGGCGCGGCCTACGGCAAACTCCATCGTCAGCACCGGCACGCCCAGGCATAAAAGGAAAAGCAGATAAAACAACACAAAGATGCCGCCGCCGTTCTGGCCTGCCACATAGGGGAAGCGCCATACATTGCCGATGCCGATGGCACAGCCGGCGCTGACCAGCAGGAAGCCCAGACGGGATTTGAAGGATTCTCGTTTCATCAAATCATGCCTCCGGAGAAGAAGTTACCCCTCATTTTACAGCCGAAGCGCAGGCCTTTCAAGGGCAATACAGGGAAAAAACAATGCCTGCCGATAGCATGTATGGCAGGCATTCAGACCATCAACAAACTCCGGGAGGCGTCGGAGGGCTCGCAAGCCCTTCGACTTTAGATCGAAAATCGGCGACATGCGCGGCGATTTTCGCGCTTTTCCGTTAGGAAAAGCTTCCTTACACGAACGAACGGCCGGGAGAACGACTTGTCGTTCGACCAGTGAGTGAGTGCAAAACCTCGACAAAGTGCCTAAAGCACTTTGTCGATACGCTGAATGGTGAATTATACTATCAAGTGCAACACCATAGGAAATAAAAGAAGTTCATACAGATCTCTGGTATAATAGAGTTACCACACACCAGAATACCGAAAGGAGAACTGTATGAACTACCATCATCTTACCATAGAAGAGCGCTG
>JAFQIB010000014.1 GCA_017397765.1 Clostridia bacterium
GGCGCTCGCGCCGACTAGCGAGAGCAAATGCTTGCATTTGCCGAGCATAGCCAGCGCCGGGCTTGTCCCGGTGATGGCCGAGTGACCAGTGAGTGAGTGCAAAACCTCGACAAAGTGCCTAAAGCACTTTGTCGATACGCTCACGCGGGAATGCCTGGCAGCATTCCCGCGTTTTGGACAAGCGCTCGTCTGAAAATCTTATTTGCGGATATACGCCTCAAAGCCGGGGCTGACGAGCTGGCTGCCGTCATTGCCGATCCACATGGCTTCCGCCTGATATTGATCCAGCAGCGCCTGGCCTTCCTCGGCGGGCAGCAGATACAGCGCGGTGGACAGCGCGTCCGCCACGCCGGAATCCGGCGCAAGGATGCACACTGCCCGCCACAGCCCTGTGGGGTAGAGCGTGCGGGGATCAACGATGTGGCCGTAGCGCTGGCCGTTCACGGTGTAGTAGCGCTGATAATCGCCGCTGGTCACGACGGAAACGCCGTCCACATACAGCACATGCAGGTATTCGCCCCACATGTTCTCCGGATTCTGCACGCCGGCGGTCCAGGGCATGCCGGTGACCGGGTTGGGGCCGGTGGCGCGGATATTGCCGCCCACGGAGAGCAGCAGCCCTGCCGGCAGGCTGCGGCTGACCTGCTCCACCGCATAGCCCTTGCCGATGGCGCCCACGTCCAGGCGAGCCATCGGATCGGTGATGAAGACGGTGGAGGCCTCCTCGTCAATGACGACCTTGTCAAAGCCGGTGTGCAGCGCGGCTGCCTGCAGCGCGGCGCTGTCGGGGAGATAGGCCTCCTCCGGCCAGTCGATGCCGTAGGACCGCGCCTCATGCCACAGGGACAGCACGCTGCCCATGGTCGCGTCCACCAGGCCGCCCGTGGCGTCATGCATCTCCCGGCAGAACAGAAGCAGCCGGATGATCTTCTCATCCACCTTGACCGGGGCGACGCCCGCCATGTCGTTGACGGTCCTCAGGTTGTTCATGCCCTCATAGGTATTGTAGATATCATAAAGCTGATGATAGACCTCCAGCTCGTCGTAGATCTGCTGGGCGGTGGCGCGGAAGGCGTCGGCGTCTTCTGCGTAGCCCACGATCATCGTCACGGTGTTGAACAGCTCCAGGAAGGAGGCGGTGAACCGCTTCGGCTCCGTTTCGGCGCCGGCGGCGCAGGGCAGCAGCATCAGGCAGAGCAGCAGGGACAGGAGTCGCTTTTTCATAGGGGTTCCTTTCATGCGAAAAGGCTGCCTCCCGGATCAAAGGAGGCAGCCAGGAGGATGAAGCCGGATTACTTGCCGGCCTTTTCAACCACAGCCAGGAAATCGGTGATGGTGATGGTGGTGGTGGCGGTCAGATCGGCGTCGGTGGGCTTGCCGGACTCGTTCAGGGCGATGCCAGCAACCTCAGCCAGGGTCTTGCCGGTCACGTAAGCGGAGAAGCCGGCGGACTGCTCGAACCATTCCTTGCCGATGGGGGAAGCCATGCGCATGTTGTAGCCGTCCTGCAGCTCGGTCTTGGAGGCCACGGGGGCGGTCATGTCAGAGGTGATCTTGCCGGTGGCGTCGAAGGCGATCTTGGCCTGCACAGCGTCGATGATGCAGGAGGTGATCACGTCGCCGTTCAGGGTCACAGCACCCACATGGGCGTTGATCTGGATCTTGCCGGCAGCGGTGGCAGAAGCATCAGCGGTGCTCTTGTCGAAGCCGGACACCTGAGCAACCTTCACCACGTCGCCCTTCTTGGCGCCCAGGTGAGCAGCGTTGTTCACGGCCTTCTCCACGACGGCCAGGTACTCGGTCACGGTCATGGTGCAGCCGGCGGCCAGATCGGCGTCAGCGGGCTTGCCGTTGTTCAGCGCAACGCCCTTGATTTCGTCGATGGTCTTGCCGATGCAGTAGGCCACAAAGTGGTCAGCCTGCTCGTCCCATTCCTTGCCGATGGGGGAAGCTTTGCGCATGCCGTAGTCATCGTCCAGCTCGTACTTGGACTGGAACTTGGTGGCCTTGTCAGTGGTGATCTTGCCGGTGGCGTCGATGACGTACTTGGCCTGGATGTAGTCCATGTCGCAGGAGGTGATGACGCCGGCGTCGTCCACGGTGACGGCGGCATAGGCGATGTTCACCTGGGACTTGGTGATGGTGGTGATCATGCCGAAGCCGGTCTTGACGGGCGCAGCGTCCTCAGCGATGGCGGAAACGCAGCCCAGCAGCATGATGGCAGCCAGAAGCAGGGAAATCAGTTTACGCATGTGAAATACCTCCACAAAATCTTTTGCATTGCGCGGGGGCGCAGATGCCGTGTTGATCCTCATCCGGGATGACTTGCCTCCGGATGATGCTGGTGGAAGTATAGCATATGAACCTTAATCCAACATAAATCCATGATAAATATCTGTTAAGGAAAGCGTAAGGCAGAATCCCAAATAGTTGGGGACAAAATTGCAGGACGCATGGAAAATAATCCTGTCAGCCCTTGAAAAAAGTGAGTTATTTGCTATAATATATGCATGAAATTTCCTTATAAGGAGATGCTGTATGGCAGATAAGGTTCTGATCGTGAATGGTGACGCTTCTATGCAGGCGATGCTCACAAAGATTGTGCGCAGTGAAAATATGGCGGCAGTCTGTGCGCAGGACGGCAGGGAAGCCATGACCATGATCCTTGAAGAGGGCGTTGATCTGATCCTGCTGTCGGGGCACATGAAAGGCATGGACTGCCATGCGGCGCTGGAATCGCTGCGGAACAAGGGCGTCAAAACGCCGGTGCTCGTGGTCTGCGAAAGCTGCTCGGAGTTTGATATCCTGTATGCGCTGAACCTGGGCGCGGATGACTATGTGACCAAGCCCTTCAGCCCGGTGATCCTGGGGGCAAAGATGAAGGCGCTGATCCGGCGGAGCCGCAACAGCTTTCCCGGCGCGGAGCAGATCATTGTGCGGGGGCCCTTCACCTATAATACCTCCACGCTGCGGCTCTACAAGCATGATGCGGAGATCCAGCTGTCCTCCAAGGAAAATGCGATGATGAAGCTGTTCCTGGATAATGTCAACCGGGTTTTCTCCAAGGATATGCTTTACGACCTGATCTGGGGCGAATCGGTGATCGATGAAAATGCCATTATGGTGTACATCAACCGCCTGCGCTACAAGATCGAGGACGATCCTGCCAATCCCAAGTATATTCAGACGGTCCGGGGCATCGGCTACCGCTTCACGATCTGACGGCGGCATACGAGAAGAAATGCTTATCCTTCGCTTCCCCTGATGCAAATAAGAAAACCGTAAGCCAACCAGGGCTTGCGGTTTCTTATATTGTGGGGATGGAGTGAAAGCGACAAACTGGGATTTGGCAGTGCCAAAGGCTCTCCCTCCGGGAGAGCTCCCGCGTCAGCGGGTGAGAGGGCATCCTCTGTACATAATCACGCGATTGCTTATCTTCAGAAGCAAGACTGTATTGCAGCTCGGTAGCCACTTTCGCGCGTCGAAGGGTCATCGACCCGCGTGCACAAAGCCGCCGGGGGGAAGCAAAAACAGCTTCCCCCCGGACCCCCTCCGTTCTCCTGAGTGGGCGTAGTGGCGACTGCATTCGGGGCGGCTCGATTGCAGAGGGGTTCTTTGAATTTCCGCAAACGCGGAAGAACCCCTCTGCAAAATCGCCGCATTGTTCCTTTTGAGGTCTCGCTGCAGCCGATGCGGCTTGTACATATGGGTGCCTGGAGTGAATGGGAATAACCAGGGCCGCGGGACTTCAAAACCTTCCCCCTCGGGGGAAGGTGGCACGGCGCAAGCCGTGACGGATGAGGCCGTTAGCCGCAGGCTCGATCTGTCCCACCAAATCCCAATTTGCCGGGCAGATCTCCCTCTCATTCTCTGTGTCATTTGGGACGGCGCAATGATATGTACTGTCCCGGTGCATTGAGTTTGTTTGTCAGATACAACGAACGGGCATCCGGTGTTTCCACCGAATGCCCGTTGGTGTATTGTCGGATAAATGATTCCTGAAGGACGCTCCCCGACACGGGGAAATCCTGTGTCAGGGGCGAATGCGGTTGTGTATTCAGGCGGGGGATCAGTCCTCCACGCAGACGTGCCAGTTGCCGTAGGGATCGGCCACCTTGCCGGTCTGGATGCCGGTGACGGTGTCGTAGAGCTTCTGGGAGAGCTCGCCGATGCTGCCGTCGCCGATGGTCATGACGTCGTCCACATAGCGGAGCTTGCCGACGGGGGAGATGACGGCGGCGGTGCCGGTGCCGAAGACTTCCTCGAGGGTACCGTTCTTCTGGGCCTCGATCAGCTCGTCCACGGAGATCCTGCGCTCCTCCACCTCGTAGCCCCAGTCCTTGCACAAGGTGATGACGGAGTTGCGGGTGATGCCGGGCAGGATGGAGCCGGACAGGGCGGGGGTGACGATCTTGCCGGCGATCTTGAAGAAGATGTTCATCGCGCCGACTTCCTCAATGTACTTGCGCTCCACGCCGTCCAGCCACAGCACCTGGCTGAAGCCTGCATCGTGGGCCTTGACCTGAGCGATCAGGGAAGCGGCGTAGTTGCCGCCGGTCTTGGCAAAGCCGATGCCGCCGCGCACCGCACGGACGAACTCATCCTCGATCCAGATGCCCACGGGGTTCAGGCCGCTGGCGTAGTAAGCGCCGGAGGGGGAGAGGATAATCATGAACAGGTAGGTCTTGCTGGGGGCCACGCCCAGGAACTCGTCGGTGGCGATGACGAAGGGGCGGACGTAGAGGCTGGTGCCGGGCTCGGCGGGAATCCAGTCCTGATCCACAGCGACCAGGGCCTTCACGGCCTGCACGAAATCCTCCTCAGGGATGCGGGGGATGCACAGACGGTCGTTGCTCTCGTTGGCGCGCTTGGCGTTCATGTCCGGGCGGAAGAGATAGGCCTTGCCGTCCTCGCCCTTGTAGGCCTTCAGGCCCTCGAACATCTCCTGGCCGTAATGGAAGACCATCGCGGAGGGGTAGAGGGCGATCTTGTCGTAGGGCACGATGCGGGCGTCATGCCAGCCCTGGCCCTCGGTGTAGTTCATCACAAACATGTGATCGGTGAAGATCTTGCCAAAGCCCAGCGCCTGGCCAGCTTCCGGCTTCTTGGCCGGGTGATCGGTCAATGTGATTTTGATATCCAGCATATTGATCACTCCTTATAATTCTTGCCCAGCGACAGGGCCTCGATGTTCTTTTCCAGCAGCCATGCATGGCGGGCGGAAACGACCTTCTCCAGGGCGGGGCGGATCATTTCCTCCGGAATCACGCCGGTCTTTTCGATCACATGACCCAGCAGGATCATGTTGGCCAGCGTCTCCAGGCCGTTGTCGGTGGACAGTTGGGTGGCGGGGACGTAATACACATTCACATCGGTGCGCTCCACCTTGCGGCTGATGAGGGAGGAGTCCACAAAGATGGACGCGCCGGGCTTGGCTTCCTGCTCATACTTATCCAGGGAGGGGAGGTTCATGGCGATGAGGATGTCGGGGCGGGACACGATGGGGGAGCCCACCTGAGCGTCGGAGAGGATGATGGAGCAGTTGGCGGTGCCGCCGCGCATCTCAGGGCCGTAGGAGGGCAGCCAGGAGACGTTGCGGTTCTGCAGCAGCGCGGCATAGGCCAGGAACTTACCGGCGAAGAGGATGCCCTGGCCGCCGAAACCGGCGATCAATACTTCCGTGGTATTCATTTGGCTTCCTCCTTTGCGAACTTATCCTTGTACACGCCCAGGGGATAGTAGGGCAGCATGTTCTCCTCCAGCCATTCCAGCGCGCCCTGCGGCGTCTTGCCCCAGTTGGTGGGGCAGGTGGAAACGACCTCGATCAGGGAGAAGCCCTTGCCCTCCACCTGATTGCGGAAGGCTTTCTCGATGGCCTTCTTGGCCGCCTTGACGTTCTTGACGTTGTTGACTGCCACGCGCTCGATGTAGCCGGCGCCGTCCAGGGTGGACAGGAGCTCGCAGACCTTCACGGGGAAGCCGACGGTGTTGGTGTCGCGGCCGTAGGGGCTGGTCTGGGTCACCTGGCCGGGCAGGGAGGTGGGGGCCATCTGGCCGCCGGTCATGCCGTAGATGGCATTGTTGACGAAGATGACGGTGATGTTCTCGCCGCGGGCGGCGGAGTGCACGGTCTCAGCCATGCCGATGGAGGCCAGGTCGCCGTCGCCCTGGTAGGTGAAGACGATCTTGGAGGGATCGGCGCGCTTCACGCCGGTGGCCACAGCGGGCGCACGGCCGTGGGCGGCCTGGACCATATCCACGTTGAAGTAATTGTAGGTGAACACGGAGCAGCCGACGCTGGCCACGCCAATGGTATCGCCGGCGATGCCCAGGGAATCAATGGCCTCGGCCACCAGGCGGTGGATGATACCGTGGGTGCAGCCGGGGCAGTAATGCAAAGGCGCATCCGTCAGGGCCTTGGGCTTGTCAAAAACGATCATGTTCAGTTGCCCTCCTTCTGCATTTTTTCAATGGCGGCCAGCACCTCTTCGGGGCTGGGGATCATGCCGCCGGTGCGGCAGCACAGCCCGACGGGCTTTTTGCAGTCGATGGCCAGCTTCACGTCCTTGATCATCTGGCCCATGTTGAGCTCCACGCTCAGGAAGGCCTTGCACTTGTCCGCCGCGGCCTTGAGGACCTTCTCGGGGAAGGGCCACAGGGTGATGGGGCGGATCATGCCGACCTTGATGCCCTTGGCGCGGGCGGCGTCCACGGCGTTCTGGCTCACGCGGGCAGCGATGCCGAAGGCCACCACGCAGTATTCCGCGTCGTCCATCATGTAGCACTCGGCCATCTGCTCGTTCTCCTGCACCACGGCGTAGCGGGCGAAGCGGTCCTCGTTCCACTTCTCCAGCTCCTGGGGCTGCAGGGCCAGGGAGTTGATGATGTTGGGCCTGCGCTCGCCCTTGGTGCCGGTCAGGGCCCAGGACTTGTCGTGGGCCTCGGGCTTGGTCTCGGTCAGGGACACGGGCTCCATCATCTGGCCCATGGTACCGTCGGCCAGCAGCATGCAGGGCATGCGGTACTTTTCTGCCAGGTCAAAGCCCTTGGCGACCAGGTCGGCCATCTCCTGCACGGAGGAGGGAGCCAGCACCAGCAGGTGGAAGTCGCCGTGACCGCCGCCGCAGGTGGCCTGGAAGTAGTCGCTCTGGCTGGGCTGGATGCCGCCCAGGCCGGGGCCGCCGCGCTGCACGTTGACGATCAGCGCCGGCAGATCGCAGCCTGCCATGTAGGAGATCCCCTCGCTCTTGAGGGAGATTCCGGGGCTGGAGGAGGAGGTCATGGCCCGCTTGCCGGCAGCCGCGGCGCCGATGACCATGTTGATCGCGGCGATCTCGCTCTCCGCCTGCAGGAACACGCCGCCGATCTTGGGCATGCGCTTGGCCATGTAGGCGGCCACCTCCGTCTGGGGGGTGATGGGATATCCGAAATAGTGACGGCAGCCGGCCATGATGGCGGCTTCCGCCAGGGCTTCGTTGCCCTTCATCAAAATCTTGTCAGCCATGATGATTCCCTCCTCATTTTTCTACCGTGATCACGCAGTCGGGGCACATGGTGGCGCAGAAGGCGCAGCCGATGCACTTTTCCTGATCGGTGATCTCCGCCGGGTGATGGCCCTTCTGGTTGATCTCGTCCTTGCTCAGGGCGATGATCTGCTTCGGGCAGGCCGTGATGCACAGGCCGCAGCCCTTGCACAGGTCTTTCTTGAAGGTTACCTTTGCCATGATTGCATCTCCTTTTCACCAGATGGTTTTTTGTAGCTTCAAGGGGAAAACCGCTTGATTTTCCCTTTCTGTGATCGGCAGCACGCTTTCCTCCACGGAAGTGAAGAGAAGCGGCAATCCGCTGATCTGCGAGAGTTTTTCGGCTTCCGCGCGGGAGGCCAGGACGGTTTCCCAGTCCGTTTCCTTGCCCAGGTTGGTGTTGTTGACGATGGCGGTGAAGGGAATGCCGCCCGCCGTTTCGATCTCCGCCATGATCTCCAGCGCCGCCTCTGCCGTCCGGCTCAGGGGGCGGGAGGCATTGAAGACGTAGACCATGTGATAATCGTTCTCAGCCAGGATGGCGGGAGCGTAGCGGCCCAGGGCCAGGGCGCCCCGGTCGTCGCCGCCCACGTCCAGCACCACGTACCGGCTTTGATCTTCCGTCACGCTGTACATCTCCTGGGGCAGGGCGGGCACGTCCACATTGGTATTGGCGTAGGCGGAGGCGATCACCTTCACACCGGCCGCCTCCAGCTCCGCGGCGGAATCCTTGGAGCGGTAATAGGGGTTGACGATATCCATATCCGCCAGCGTGACAGCCTTCCCCTGCGCTGCCAGACGGAGCGCAAAGTTGACGGCTACATTGGTCTTGCCGCTGCCGTAGTGCCCGGCAAAGAGCGTAATCCGTTTTGCTTGCATAATGACCTCCGTTTACAGCTTGTTGCGCTGGATCTTGCCGGAGGTCGTCTTGGGCAGGCTGTCGCGGAAGACGACGATGCGGGGGTACTTGTAGGGCGCGGTGTGAGTCTTGACGTAGTTCTGGATCTCCTTCTTGAGCTCCTCCGTGCCTTCGGTTCCCTTGGTCAGCACGATGGACGCCTTGACCACCTGGCCGCGCAGGGGATCGGGCTCGGCGGACACGCCGCACTCCAGCACATAGGGCAGCTCCATGATGACGTTCTCAATTTCAAACGGACCGATGCGGTAGCCGGAGGACTTGATGACGTCGTCGATGCGGCTGACGTACCAGAAGTAGCCTTCCTCGTCCTTGTAGGCCACGTCGCCGGTGTGGTAGAGCCCATTCCGGAAGACCTCGTCGGTCTTCTCCTTGTTGCCGTAGTACTCCTGCACCAGGCCGCAGGGATGGCCCTTGTCCATCCGGATGCAGATCTCGCCGCTGTCGCCCACGGCGCAGGGCTTGCCGTCCGCATCGAAAATGTCGATATCATAGGAAGCAACGGGCTTGCCCATGGAGCCCAGGCGGGGCGTCATGCCCACGGTGTTGGCCACCAGCACGGTTCCCTCGGTCTGGCCGAAGCCTTCCATGATGGACAGGCCCGTGGCCTCCAGGAAGCGGCGGTACACCTCGGGGTTGAGGGCCTCGCCGGCGGTGGTCATGTGCTTGACGCTGGACAGGTCGTACTTGCTCAGATCCTCGCGGATCATCATGCGCAGCATGGTGGGCGGCGCGCAGAAGGTCGTGATCTGATGCTTGGCGAACAGGGGCAGGATCTTGTCCTCATGGAAGCGGTCAAAGTCATAGACGAAGATGCCGGCTTCGCACAGCCACTGGCCGTACAGCTTGCCCCACATGCTCTTGGCCCAGCCGGTATCGGAGATGGAGAAGTGCAATCCGTCCGGGTCCACCTGATGCCAGTAGCGGGCGGTGACGAAATGTCCCAGGGGGTACTTGTAATTATGCGCCGCGATCTTGGGATAGCCGGAGGTGCCGGAGGTGAAGAACATCAGCATCAGGTCGTCGCCGCCGGGGCAGTCCTCGGGGCGGTTATAATGGGTGGAATAGGCCAGATGCTCCTCGTCGAAATTACGCCAGCCGGCCCGCTCGCCGTTGACCATGATCTGGTGCTCCACGGTGGGGCACTTCAGGGCGGCAGCCTCCGCCTGGGCGGCCACGTCGCCGTCGCCGGTGCAGACGATGGCCTTCACGCCGGCGGCCTCAAAGCGGTAGGTAATATCCTTCTCCAGCAGCTGGCAGGGAGCCAGGATGACCACCGCGCCCAGCTTGTGCAGGGCGTTGATGATGTACCAGAACTGGTAATGCCGCTTGAGGATGAGCATCACCTTGTCGCCCCGCTTGATGCCGATGGAGCGGAAGTAGTTGCAGGCCTGATTGGACTTGCGCTTGACGTCCTTGAAGGTGATGCGGCGCTCGGTGCCGTCCTCGGAGACATGCATGAGCGCGGTCTTTTCCGGATCCTTGTCAGCGATGGCGTCCACCACGTCGAAGGCGAAGTTGAAATGCTCGGTGTTCTTGTAGGTAAGGCTCTGGAGCGCGCCGGTTTCGTCCTCCACGGGAGCGATATAGTTCTCCCACACGCGCTTTTCGTTGTCCTTTTCCCGCTTGGGGGCGACGGGCGCGGCCAGCTGCGTGCCGGTGTGGGCGATGTAGTCGGCAGGGTTGAGCACGATGGCGTAGAACTCGCAGTCCTCGCCGCCCACCGCCAGCAGACCGTGGGGCGTGTTGGAATCGTAATAGATGGTGTCGCCGGGGCCCAGGATCTCATAATGGGTGCCGACCTGCACCTTCAGGTGGCCCTTGAGCACCAGGTCAAACTCCTGGCCCTCATGGGTCGTCAGCGGGATCTCCTCCCGCTGGGCGGCCTCGTCATATTCTGCCTTGACGAACAGCGGCTCGGCAATACGGTTGCGGTAGGCTGCGGCCATGTTGTAGTAGGTCATGCCGTTGGCCTTTTCGATGCGCTGGCCCTCGCCTGCACGGGTCAGGTCGTAGGTGGTCAGCGTGGGGCTGGAGCCCTGGATCAGGTCGGTCACGTCCACGCCCAGCACCTGCGCGCAGCGGTACAGGAACGCGAAGTTCAGATCCCGCTCGCCGCTTTCGCAGGCCAGATAGTCCGCCACGGACAGACCGGTGCGCAGCGCCATCTGCGCCGGGGTAAAGCCCTCGATCAGGCGCAGCTCTCTGATTCGGTTGGCCATCTCCATGATGGTCAGATCCAGTCCGGTAATGTGCTTTTCCATAATTTCCTCCCCGGGGACGCAAAAACCCGTCCCAAAGAAAACTGTTCTTTGAGACGGGCAATATTTCACCCGCGGTACCACTCAAATTACGCAATTGCTTGCGTCCCTTACGCTCCAACAAGCGTTATGCTTTCACGCAGCCATACGGGAAGGTTCTACTTGCGCAGCAGGCGCTTTCTTCCTTCCGGCTCAGAAGCTACAAGCCTCAGGGCCCCTCCCGGCAGCTTTCACCAGACGCTGCCTCTCTGTGGGGAAAGGATTCCTGTGCCCTCTTCGTCACAGCCTTTACGAAAACGATTATACCACAACTCTCAAAGCCTGAGTGTTTTTTATTTGTACTTTTGTCGAAACCGGCGGCTGCCCCGGAAACCGGGACAGCGTGCCGATGACTTTTTACAGCTGATTGCGCTGGATCTTGCCGGAGATGGTCTTGGGCAGGCTGTCGCGGAAGACCACGATGCGCGGATACTTGTAGGGCGCGGTGTGGCTCTTGACGTAGGCCTGGATATCCTTCTTGAGCTCCTCCGTGCCTTCTGTGCCGCGGGTCAGCACGATGCTGGCCTTGACCACCTGGCCGCGGATGGGGTCGGGCGCAGCGGACACGCCGCACTCCAGCACATAGGGCAGCTCCATGATGACGTTCTCGATCTCGAACGGTCCGATGCGGTAGCCGGAGGACTTGATCACGTCGTCCACGCGGCCCACATACCACAGGTAACCGTCCTCGTCCATCCAGGCGGTGTCGCCGGTGTGGTAGAGGCCGTCGTGCATGACCTCCTTCGTGCGGTCGGGATCGCGGTAGTAGCCCTTGAACAGACCGCAGGGTACGCCGTTTTCCAGGCTGATGGCGATCTCGCCGGTTTCGCCCACGGGGACGGGATTGCCGTCGGGATCGACCACGCGCACGTCGTACATGGGGGAGGGCTTGCCCATGGAGCCGGGCCGCACCTGGGCGCCGTAGAGGTTGCAGATGGTCAGGGTGGTTTCGGTCTGGCCGAAGCCCTCCATGATCTCGTGGCCGGTGGCCTCCTTGAAGATGCGGAAGACCTCGGGGTTGAGCGCCTCGCCGGCAGTGGTGATGTTGCGCACGGAGGAGAAATCATACATGCTGATGTCCTCGCGCACCATCATGCGCAGCATGGTGGGCGGTGCGCAGAAGGTGGTGATGCCGTACTTGGCAAACATGGGCAGGATCTGATGGGCGTCGAAGCGGTCGAAGTCGTAGGTGAAGACCGCGCCCTCGCAGAGCCACTGGCCGTAGAACTTGCCCCACAGCGCCTTGCCCCAGCCGGTATCGGAGATGGTGAAGTGGAGGCCGTCGCGCTCGCACTGATGCCAGTAGCGGGCGGTGATGAAGTGGCCCAGGGCGTACTTGTGGCTGTGCTCGGCGATCTTGGGATAGCCGGTGGTGCCGGAGGTGAAGAACATCAGCGCGGTATCGTCGCCGCAGGGGGATTCCTCGGTGCGGTAGTAGTGTGCGGAGAACAGGGCGCACTCGCTGTCATAATCGTGCCAGCCCTCGCGCTCGCCGCCCACCAGGATCTTCAGCTGCAAACTGTCGCAGGAGACTTCCGCCTTCTCGACCTCGGCGGCTGCCTTGCCGGCGGAGGTGCAGACGATGGCCTTCACGCCCGCAGCGTTGAAGCGGTACTCGTAGTCATGGGCCAGCAGCTGATCGGTGGCGGGGATGGCTACGGCGCCCAGCTTGTGCAGCGCCAGCATGCACAGCCAGAACTGATAGCGGCGGCGCAGCACCAGCATGACCCGGTCGCCCTTGCGGATGCCCAGGGAGCGGAAGTAGTTGACCGTCTGGTTGGAGAGGCGCTTCATATCCGTGAAGGTGAAGCGGCGCTCCGTGCCGTCCTCGCCGATGTGGAGCATGGCCAGCTTGTCGGGATAGGCCTTGGCGATCTCGTCCACCGTGTCGAAGGCGAAGTTGTACCTGTCGGCGTTTTCAAAGGAGATCTTCTGCAGCTCGCCGCGCTCGTTCTCCACGCACTTGACGAACTTCTCCGCCAGCAGGCTCTCGCGCTTCATGGCGCGCACGATCGACTGGGCCTGATCCTTCTTCAGCTCCGCCTCGCCGGAGAGCACCAGGGCGATGAAGGTGCACTCGCTGCCGCCGACGGCGATCATGCCGTGGGGCGTGCCGGAATCGTAGAGGATGGAGTCGCCGGGGCCCAGCACCTCGGTGTGGGCGCCGACCTGCACCTTCAGCTTGCCGGAGAGCACATAGTCGAACTCCTGGCCGGAGTGAGTGTCGGTGTGGATGGGCCGGTTCTGCAGGTTCTCGTCATACTGATAGCGGACGAAATAGGGCTCGGCCAGCTTGTCGCGGAACTGGGCGGCCAGGTTGCTGATAAAGATGCCGTCGTCATCCACGGTGACCTGACCGTCGCCGCTGCGGGTCACCTGATAGTGGCGCAGCATGGCGGACTTGCCCTCCAGCAGGTCGATCATATCGACGTTGAAGGCCAGGGAACAGTTGTGGATAAAGGAGAAGGGAAGATCGTCCTGACCGTTTTCGTAGGCCAGATACTTCTCAGCCGGGAAGCCGGTCTTCTCCGCCGCTTCCTCCACGGAGATGCCCAGAATGCCGCGCAGCTCCCGAATTCGCTGGGCCACCTCGCCCAGTTTCATTTCCATTGTGCTTGCCATCTGAATGCCTCCCTTTCTTTCAAAAAAATAACCGTCCCAATGCGTTGCATTGAGACGGGTGTAAACACACTCGCGGTACCACTCAACTTGCATGTTGCCATGCCACTTACGCTCCATCAAGCGCTATGCCTTTACGCAGCAATCACGGGGAAAACTACTTGCTGTTGCCAGCGTTTGCCGTCCCGGCTCGGAAGGGATAAGCATCCGGCTGCATCCGCCTGCTTCCACCAGCCGCAGGCTCTCTGTGGGATACAATCCTTAGCCGTCTTCGTCACAGCCTTTGATTCAATTGTGGCTATTTTATACCCATCTCCGGGCCTTGTCAACCCTGTTTTTTCAACTTTTTCCGCAACTGGTGTATTTTCCCTGTTTTCCTTCCAGACATTGTATTTTCCCTGTTTTCCGCCTGTCCTTGCTTGACAAAAGGAGGGCGGCGTGTTATCTTTTCTTCCATAACAAATGCGATGACGATGCTACGCGTTCCTCACCGCTTCCAGAGAGCCGGCGTTTGCTGCGAGCCGGCAGCAGGAAGGAACAGCGGTCTCCCATCTGAGCAGATCGGCCGAAGCGTCAGTAGGCCGGTCCGGCCGGCCCCGTTACGGCTTCTTGAGCGGCTGCTGATGATGGTCGGCAGCAATCAGGGTGGTACCGCGATTTATGGTGTGATAAATCGTCCCTGCGGCCAAAGTGGCTGCGGGGATTTTTATTTTCTTCTTATCAGAAAGGGATGACAATGGGTATGAAAAAGATCTGCATCACGGACATGACCCTTCGGCGCGCGGCGGAAAACCGGCTGCTGGGCTTCAAGGAGCGCATTGAGCTGGCCAAGCTGCTGGATAAGCTGAATATCAGCGCGCTGGAGCTGCCGGTGCTGTCCGGGAACAAGGCGGACAGCATCTTCGTCAAGACGCTGTGCAGCGTGATCCTCAATACCACCTTGTCCCAGCCTGCGGGCTTGACCCGGGAGGAGGCCGATGCGGCGTGGAAGGCCCTGGAAAAGGCCCGCCGCCCCCGCCTGGTGATCGACGCCCCTATCTCCAGCGTGCAGATGGAGTATATCGCCCGCAAGAAGCCCCCGCAGATGCTCGCCGCCATCGAAGCGCAGGTGAAGTACTGCGCGTCCCTTTGCCAGGACGTGGAGGTCAGCTTCCAGGATGCGACCCGCGCGGATGAGGAGTTCCTCTGCCAGGCGATGAATGCTGCTGTGGAAAACGGCGCAACCAGCATCACCCTGTGCGATACCGCCGGCGTGATGCTGCCGGAGGAATTCGGCGCATTCCTTTCCAATCTGTATCAGAAAGTCCCGGCGCTTGAGCGGGTGTTTGTGAAGGTTGCCTGTGACGATTCCATGGAGCTGGCAGGCGCCAGCACCGTCAAGGCCTTCTCCGTGGGCGCCAGCGGCGTCAAGTGCTGCTTTATCGGGCAGCAGGCCCCCCGCCTGTCCACCATCTGCCACATCCTCAAAGCCAGGGGGGAATCCCTGGGCCTGTATACCACCGCCCGGGTGACCGAGCTGGAGCGGACCGTCAACCGCATTCACAGCCTGCTGGGCACCGAAAGCCGCGAGGCCGCTGCCGCCGTCCAGCACGACGAGGGCGTTGCCTATGACGCCAATGATTCTCTGGCTGCCATTGCCGATGCGGTGCGCCGGATGGGCTACGAGCTGGCGGAGGACGACATGGCCCGGGTGTACGATGAATTCCTGGTGCTGGCTGCCAGCAAGCCGGTTACCGGCAAGGAGCTGGACGCCATCGTTGCTGCCAGCGCCATGCAGGTGCCCGCAACCTATCAGCTCAAGAGCTTTGTGATCAACTCCGGCAATATCATTACCACCACGGCCTCTGTCCGGCTGGAAAAGGACGGGCAGACCGCGGAGGGCATCTCCTTTGGCGACGGCCCCATTGACGCAGCCTTCAAGGCCATCGAGCAGGTGACCGGCCGCCACTATGAGCTGGAAGATTTCCGGATCGACGCGGTGACCGAGGGCAAGGAAGCCATTGGCCGCGCGGTTGTGCGGCTCCGCAGCGACGGCCGTCTCTATGCCGGCAGCGGCGTGTCCACCGACATCATCGGCGCCGCGATCCGTGCCTACCTGGGCGCGATGAACAAGATCGTGTATGAGGAGAAGGAAGTATGAGATATTCGTTTTCCACCAAAGGGTGGCATGATATTTCCTGGCAGGAATTTGTAGAGACTGCCGCCGGGCTCTCCTTTGACGGCATCGAGATCCATAACCTCTTTTCTCCTGCGATGGCGGAGAAGGGCTGCCCTGCGGACAGGCAGGCCGGTGCGGCAACTTATCGCACGCTGTTTGACCGCAAGCTGTCCGTCCCCTGCATCAACACCACGGCGGATATTGCCGACCCGGCGGCTGCTGACAAGGTCCGGGCGGAGATCGAGGGCTGCGTGGAGGCGGCTGTCCGCCTCAAGGCCCCCTATGTGCGGCTGCATACCGTGCTGGATCAGGAAACATACAACGAAAATGCGGTGCGTGCCGCGCTGGACTGTACACTCCCCCTGGCGGAGCAAGCCGGCGTTGTGCTGCTGATCGAGACCATGGGCGCCTATGCGGACACGGCTCGCCTGCGCGATCTGCTGGAGAGCTATGCCTCCGACAATCTGGCGGCGCTGTGGGACATGCATGAGACGCGCCTCCTCCAGGGCGAATCCGCCCAGACCTCCATCACCAATCTGGGCGCGTACATCCGCCATGTGCATATCAAGGATTCTGTCACCGCCCCGGACGGCCAGATCTCCTATCAGCTCATCGGCGAGGGCGAGATGCCCCTGGAGCAGATGGTCAGCGCCCTGGATTCGGTCAACTACGACGGCTTTATCTCCCTGGAATGGGACCCCCGCTGGATGGATGAGCTCAACGACATGACCATCATCCTGGCCCACTTCATCAACACCGTCTCCGCCATCGGCCAGAAGGAGGAGACCAAATCCCTCTACTTCAACAACGCCCACACCGGCAATTTCGTCTGGGAAAAGGAGAGCCTCATCTCCCTGACCTTCTCCCAGGTGCTGGACCGCATGGTGGAGGAGTTCCCCGATCAGTATGCCTTCAAGTACACGACCCTGGACTACACCCGCACCTACGCCCAGTTCCGTGATGACGTGGACGCCTGCGCCCGGGCCTTTGTGTCCATGGGCGTGAAGGCGGGCACCAAGGTGTCTGTCTGGGCGACCAATATCCCGGCCTGGTTTATCGCCTTCTGGGCGGCGACGAAGATCGGTGCGATCCTGGTGACGGTCAATACCGCCTACAAGATCCATGAGGCGGAATACCTGCTGCGTCAGAGCGATACCCACACGCTGGTGATGATCGAGTCCTGCCAGGATTCCCCCTATGCGCAGATCATCCAGGAGCTGTGCCCGGAGCTGGCCCACACCGCGCCCGGCGCGCCCCTGCATGCCCGCCGCCTGCCCTTCCTGCGCAATGTGGTCACCGTGGGTTTCCGCATGCCCGGCTGCCTCACCTGGGAGGAGATGATGGACCGCGCCGCCTCCGTCCCCATGGAGACGGTGACCCGCATGGCGGCCCAGGTGGACGTCCACGACGTGTGCAACATGCAGTACACCTCCGGCACCACCGGCTTCCCTAAGGGCGTGATGCTCACCCATCACAGCGTCGTCAACAACGGCAAGTGCATCGGCGATCGTCTGGATCTGTCCACGGCGGACCGCATGATGATCCAGGTGCCCATGTTCCACTGCTTCGGCATGGTGCTGTCCATGACGGCCTCCATGACCCACGGCGCCACCATCTGCCCCATGCCCTATTTCTCGGCCAAAAACAGCCTGGCCTGCATCAATCAGGAGCGCATCACCTGCTTCAACGGCGTGCCCACGATGTTCATCGCCATGTTCAACCACCCGGATTACCGCAAGACGGATTTCTCCCACATGCGCACGGGCATTATGGCGGGCGCGGGCTGTCCGCCGGAGCTGATGCGCCGCGCGGCCCAGCCGGATGAGATGAACATGCGCTATATCCTCTCCGTCTACGGCCAGACCGAGGCGTCCCCCGGCTGCACGATGGGCGAGGTTTCCCAGACGCTGGATGAGCGCTGCGAGACCGTCGGCTACGCCTTCCCCCATGTGGAATGCAAGGTCATCGACCCGGAGACAGGCCTGGACTGCCCGGATAACGTCAACGGCGAATTCGTGGCCCGCGGCTACAATGTCATGAAGGGCTACTACAAGATGCCGGAGGCAACCGCTGCCGCGATTGACAAGGAGGGCTGGCTCCATTCCGGCGACCTGGCCTGCCGCACGCCCGAGGGCAACTACCGCATCACCGGCCGCCTCAAGGACATGATTATCCGCGGCGGCGAGAACATCTACCCCAAGGAGATCGAGGAGTTCATCTACACCCATCCCAAGGTGCAGGACGTGCAGGTCATCGGCGTGCCCGACAAGCAGTACGGCGAGGAGATCTGCGCCTGCATCATCCTCAAGGAGGGAGAGCGGGTCACGGTGGAGGAAATGAAGGCCTTCGTGCTTTCCCACATGGCCAAGCACAAGGTGCCCAAGTATGTGGACTTTGTGGATTCCTTCCCCATGAATGCCGCGGGCAAGATTCTCAAATACAAGATGCGCGAGGAAGCGGCAAAGAAGTTTTGCCAGGCCTGATGCATCGACATCCAAAGCCTGCAGACGGCGTCTGCGGGCTTTTTCTGCGTTTGCGGCGGGGAAAGGGAAAATAATTGCAGGGCTTGCAGGTTCTTGACTTGCTTATGATAAGTTGAAAGCGACAAACTGGGATTTGTGGGAGTGAGATTGCGTTTCTCTATGCTGCTTAGTGAATATAGCAACTTGCGCGTGCTCCCTCAGTCTTCATTCGAGGCTTTACAAGCCTCTCATGAATCCAGGCCAGATAGTCAAGTAAGTGCAACAGAAAAGAAGACCTCGTGAGGAGAGAGCCAGCCCAGGCATTTGCGAGGGCGGAGGTTAATGGAGAGGACAACAGAGCGAAGGAGATCGGGAGAAACAGCATGGAAATCACAGCCC
>JAFQIB010000117.1 GCA_017397765.1 Clostridia bacterium
CTCGGCAAATGCAAGCATTTGCTCTCGCTAGTCGGCGCGAGCGCCTCCCTCGTGCAACGACAAGTCGTTCTCCCGGCCGTTCGTTCGTGTAAGGAAGCTTTTCCTGACGGAAAAGCACGAAAATCGCCGCGCAGGGGCTTCCCCCCGTTTAACCGCCCCAATGGGGCTCGACGATTTCCGATCTAAAGTCAGAGGGCTTGCGAGCCCTCCGACACCTCCCGGGGTTTGTTGATGGTCTGAGCCTCCGCAAGCACACTGCCTGCGGAGGTTCGCTTTTACCTGATTGTGATATCGCCGGATACGGATCTGACGCTGCCGCTGACAACGGGGCCCACGCCGCTGGTTGCATGGCGGGTCGTCACGTCGCCGGAGCGGGTCTGCAGATTGATGCCGATCACGCCGATCCCGTTAGGCAGATCAATATCGATATCCCCGGAGATCGTGCTGCCGTCCACCGAGCGCAGCTCATCGCTGTCAAACACCAGATCCACGTCACCGCTGATTGCCTTGAAGGTCAGGTTCACCACGTCGGCCCGAACGTCAATATCGCCGGAAACCGTGCTGACCTTCAGCTCCCTGATGCGGCCTTCCACCTCCACGTCGCCGGAGGTAGAACCAAAGTGCGCCATATCGGCAAACAGATTTACCTGTACGTCACCGGACGTGGTACGCAGTTCAGCCTTTGCCAGGTGCTGGTCCTCCGTCATCTCTGCGGAAATATCGCCGGAGGCCGTTGCCACCGTCAGGTCAGCAAGCAGAACGCGCTGAATGTTCAGATCTCCTGATGCAGTGTTCAGCCGGACCGAAGGCATGGCCCGATGCGGAATCTGCACCGTTACTGTACCGTCACCAAAGGAAAGTGACCGGCTAAGAACGCCGTTCTTGCCAAAGATGCTGCTCAGGGTGTTCCCGACAGAATTCATCAGATCGCTGAAGCTGTCAAAGCTGAAATCAAACTTCACCTCGCCCCGGTCTTCATCGTTGACGTAGATGTGCTGACCTCCGTTTGCGCTCTTTTCCATATGCACCTGGTCGTTGACGTAGATGTGCTGACCTCCGTTTGCGCTCTTTTCCATATGCACCTGGTACTTTTCCTTTCGGTGCTTTTCCTTTCCCTCCAGCGGACTGCGGGTGATCTTCAGCACGCCGCTTTCTGCCTGCACCTGCACATTGGGGCAAGCATCCGCAGACCACTTGACATGATAGAAAGCATCAGCGGAAGCCTCCACCAGCACATCCTCGTTGGCCAGCGTCAGCTCGATCCGGCTGATTTCCTCCGCCGGGAAGCTCATCTCGATATCCCCGGAACAGATTTCGTCATTCATGGTCTGACTACCGGCCGTACGCCTGTTTTTGTAGGGCGCCAGCACATCCTCCATCCCCTTCAGGCTTTCAATGACAGCGCCGATGGCGTCATCCTCCGGCATGCCGTTGGCGATCAGGTCAGTGTACCGCTCCTGGCAGTTGTTCATGACCTCTTCCCTGATGAGAGCAGTTTCCTCATTCAGTTCAACATCCTGGAACATAATATCCACGATCCTGGCTACCGTATCATTCATCCTCATGCTTATCCCTCCATCAGCAGCTGATCCAGCTGTTTTTTCGTCTCCTGCCATGCCGCCTTCTCGTCGTTCAGCTTTTCCCTGCCTGCAGCTGTAATCGCATAATACCGCCGCCGGGCGCCGGACAATTCGTCTCCCCAGTAGGATTGGATGTATCCGCCAGATTCCAGCCGTCGGAATGCGGTATACAGCGTGGCCTCCTTCAGTTCAAACGTCCCGCCGGACAGTTCGGAAACATTCTTGTTGATCTGATATCCATAGCTGTCCCCTTCTGCCAGCTGACAAAGAATGATGGCGTCCGTATAGCCTCTGAGTATATCCGAAGACAATGCCAAACGATTCACCCCTTTCTTTTTACCTCGCGTGGCGATGTATCTTACACGCATATCATATCGCATAATACCTCGCCTGTCAAGGTATCTCATACACTTTTAATCTTTCTCTTTTGTATCTGCTGTGTTTTTGTCCTCCAAACCTTGTTCTTTCAGTGTTCACGCCCTTGCGGATTGCCCTTTCTTCCCTTACAATGTGGGAGAACGAAAACAAGCGCAGCGCGCATATTGAAGGAGAAGACAGCCATGGAAAAGATCAAAATGACAACGCCTCTGGTCGAAATGGATGGCGACGAAATGACCCGAATCCTTTGGGCCGACATCAAAGAGCTGCTGCTGACCCCCTTTGTCGATCTGAAGACCGAATATTATGATCTGGGCCTTCCCCACCGCGATGAAACCAACGATCAGGTGACCGTTGACAGCGCCAACGCCACCAAGAAGTACGGCGTTGCTGTCAAGTGCGCCACCATCACGCCCAATGCCCAGCGCATGACGGAGTACAATCTCCATGAAATGTGGAAGTCTCCCAACGGCACCATCCGTGCCATGCTGGACGGCACGGTGTTCCGTGCGCCCATCCTGGTCAGCGGCGTGAAGCCCACCGTCCGCACCTGGCAGAAGCCCATCACCATCGCCCGTCATGCCTATGGCGACGTGTACCGCAATGTGGAGATCGACGTGCCCGGCGCGGGAAAGGCCGAGCTGGTATTCACCGGCGAGGATGGTCAGGAGATCCGTCAGACCATCTTCAACTTCAAGGGCGCGGGCATTCTGCAGGGCGTGCACAATCTGGACGCCTCCATCGCTTCCTTCGCCCATTCCTGCTTCCAGTACGCCCTGAGCGTCAAGCAGGATCTGTGGTTCTCCACCAAGGATACCATCAGCAAGACCTATGATCACACCTTCAAGGATATTTTCCAGGAGATCTATGATACCACCTACAAGGCACAGTTTGAGGCAGCCGGCATTGAATACTTCTACACGCTGATCGACGACGCCGTGGCCCGCGTGGTTCGCTCCAAGGGCGGCTTCATCTGGGCCTGCAAGAACTATGATGGCGACGTCATGAGCGATATGATCGCCACCGCCTTCGGTTCTCTGGCCATGATGACCTCCGTCCTGGTCTCCCCTGACGGCAAGTTTGAGTACGAAGCCGCTCACGGCACCGTGACCCGCCATTACTACCGTTATCTCAAGGGCGAAGAAACCTCCACCAATCCCGTGGCAACCATCTTTGCCTGGAGCGGTGCGCTGCGCAAGCGCGGCGAGCTGGATAACCTGCCCGACCTGATGGCCTTCGCCGACAAGCTCGAAAAGGCCACCATCGACACCATTGAATCCGGTGTGATGACCAAGGATCTGGCCCTTCTCTGGGAGGGCAGCGAGTGCCAGGCCGTCAACAGCCGTGCATTCCTGGAAGCCATTGCAGCTCGCCTGGCCGCCTGAACAGCATAAAATCGCTCCCCGGCGGCCTGATGGCTTCCGGGGAGCAGCCTTTTCCTTCGTGAAAGCTACTCGTCAGCAGCAGGTATTATTGCTGCGGCGCTCATAATAGCAGCTGCGATAGCCCGCCGCTACGAACACAACGCCCGTCAGCAGCGCGGTAATCCCGGCGATCAGGCCGCCCCAGCCGATTACCTCAGTCAGCAGAATCGTTAGAATAATGCCAACGACACCGACAGCAAGAAGCAGGATGCCGATAATCTTCATCAAAAATCCCTCCTTCCGCTTTCATAGAATGCGGACAGGAGGGATGCTGTGCATTATGCAGGCTTTACATTTTCCGGGAGGTTTCCCTTTTCACCGTTGATGGTCTCCGGCTCATAGAAGGACGGCAGCAGCTCATGCATGCAGCGCTTCATATCGCCGTGGGTATCCAGGCAGCGGCTGAGCTTGTCCAGCATATCCTCCACCTGCTCCCATTCCACCTGCTCCGGACGGGCCACAAAGATGCGCTCGCGGCTGGTTGCAGTGGAGTTCTCCTCGGTACGCAGCAGCTCCTCGTACAGCTTTTCACCGGGCCGCAAGCCGGTATAGACGATCTCCACCGGCGGCAGCGCAGGATCGGAATACAGCTGGATCATCCGCTCCGCCAGCTCCTTGATCTTCACCGGCTTGCCCATGTCCAGCACAAACAGCTCGCCGCCCTTTGCGATGGACGCGGCCTGCAGCACCAGGCTGGCTGCCTCTGGGATGGTCATGAAGTAACGGATGATGTCAGGATGGGTCAGCGTCACAGGGCCGCCAGCCCGGATCTGGGCTTCAAATTTCGGCACAACACTGCCATGGCTGCCCAGCACATTGCCAAAGCGTACCGCCGTAAACTGGGTCTTGCTCTGCTTACGCTGCAGCGCCTCAATGATGATCTCAGCCATGCGTTTGGAAGCGCCCATCACATTGGTGGGATTGACCGCCTTGTCAGTGGAGATCATGACAAAGCGCTTCACCTTATGCCGGATCGCGCAGTCCGCCACGTTGTAGGTGCCGAACACATTGTTTTTGACCGCCTGCTCCGGCGCATCCTCCATCAGCGGCACGTGCTTGTGCGCTGCCGCATGGATGACGATTTCGGGCCGGACTTCAGCAAATACACGATCCAGCGTATCCACATCCCGGACAGAACCGACCCGCAGCTGCAGGGTGTTGCGAATCATCTCGCCGTAACGGTTCTGCAGCTCGGACTGAAGATCATACATATAGTTCTCGCTGATATCGTAGATCACCAGCTGGGCAGGAACAAAGCCCATGATCTGCCGGCAGAGCTCTGAGCCGATGGAGCCGCCACCGCCCGTCACCAGCACGCGCTTGCCGGTGAAGAAGGCCTTCACTTCCGTCATGTCCAGCTGATTCTCCGCGCGGCCAAGGAGATCGGCGATATTCACATCACGCACGCGGCCCACGGTTGACCCGTTCATTTCCTGCGGCGCAGCGTACATCCTCACCCGGCAGGTGGTAGCGATACAATCCTGGATAAGCGGGGACAGATCCTGCTTCGGGGTCGCGATGGCGATGATGATGTCATCGATGGCATACTGCTTGGCAAGCTCTGCGATCCTGTCCGTACCAAGCACGACCGGCACGCGGCCAATGCGGGTATTCCGCTTTTCCGGAGCATCATCCACCGCGATGATCGCTTCCACATCCCCGTAACGCCCGGTCTGCACGTCGCGGAGCACCTGAGCGCCCGCCCAGCCTGCACCAACGACCATCAGCCTGCGGGCATGCTTCTTTCGGAAGAACAAGCCGGTATGTCCTGCCTGGCCGATGATGCGGAAGCTGAAACGGCTTGCACCCACCATCAGCAGCATCAGCAGCCACTGCACCAGATAGATGGGCCGGGGCATCAGGAGCAGATTCTCCGCCCGGTACGCCGTGAAAACAAGCAGCGACAGCAGATAGGTCACGCCGGAACCGATCATCGTTCCCAGCCCGATCTGGATCATCGTATCCACACTGGCATAGCGCATCAGACTGCGATACAGGCCCAGCGCATAAAAGCTGATGACATTGGCGCATGCCAGCAGCGGCATCGCCCGCCAGATCTGCTCCAGGGTCTCCGGCGGCTTCATATCATAATATATCTGCAGTGCAAGCACCAGCGACAAGCAGGCCAGCGCCGCATCCATCAGCATCATCAGTCCGATCTGGAGATGACGCATATCCTTCCTGGTTTCCGTCATATTACAGCAACCTTTCATGGGGTTCATCATTCGACTTATTGTAGCACATTTTGCGCCCGGATGCAATCAATCCAGGGAGGAACCTCCCAGCTGAATCAAAATTTCTGTTTTTGATGACAAAACCTTGAAATTATGCTATAATGGCCGTTGTTTGTAATACCTGAAAGGAGCAATGATAGATGAATACGATTCAGGCTGCATTACTGGGCCTTCTTCAGGGATTGGGTGAATTCCTGCCCATTTCCTCTTCCGGTCATCTGCTGCTGGGCCGTATGGTGCTGGGCATCGGCATCGACGAAGCCTCCGGCGCCTACCACATGCTGGATATCCTCCTGCATGTCGGCACGCTGATCCCTGTGCTGATCGTCTTCTGGAAGGACTGGTGGGCCATCCTGCGCAACCCCTTCAAGTCCAAGACGCTTCTGCTGCTGTTCATTGCTTCCATGCCCACGCTCGCCTTCAAGTTCATCTTCGACGATTTTATTGACGGCGCTTCTGCCACCGGCTGGTTCCTGGGCATCAGCTTCCTGATGACTGCGGTATTCCTGCTGGTCGCCGAATACGTCAGCGCCAAAAGGCAGCAGAAGTCGGAGAAGCCCGGCTTCCTGCATGCGATCATTATGGGCTGCATGCAGGGTATCGCCTTGCTGCCCGGCGTAAGCCGCAGCGGCTCCACGCTGGCCGGTGGTCTTCTCTCCGGCCTTGACCGGAAGGGAGCAGCCAAATTTTCCTTCATGATGAGCGCTCCCGCCATCGCCGGCGCAATGCTGCTGGAGGGCAAGGACGCCATTGAGAACGGCTGGATCAACGAGCTGGCGCTGGTGCCTACCCTGGTCGGCATTCTGGTGGCCGCTGTCACAGGCTATCTGGCCATCCGCTTCATGCTCAAACTGATTACCAAGGTCAGCCTGAACTGGTTTGCGCTGTATGTGGCCATCCTCGGCGTACTGTTCCTGGCGCTTCAGCTCTTTGGCTTCCCTGGCGTAACCCCCTTCGCCCCGCCTGCAGAGGCTGCAGCGCTCCCGGTGCTGTTCCTCTGAGTGCTTTTCTGCCCGCTGATGCGGGCATTTTTTATGAAGATTTACAGCGTTGTCATTGTTTTCGTCTGTACAAAACCTGCATAAAATGCTATAATATACTTTGTATGATTATGTCTTAAGAAAGGAGGCCGCAAGCATTGAAGATCAGCCTTCTGGATTACAGGCGATTGCTCAGTTTCCTGCTGACGGCGCTGGTGCTTTCCTTTCCACTGACGGCATTTGCTGAGTATGATCCGGAAAAACCTGAGCTGCTGACAGAAGATCAAATTACTGCCACCTCCTTCATCCTGATTGAACAGGAATCCGGCAATATTATTTTGCAGCGCGATGCAGAATTGAAAATGTATCCCGCCTCCACCACCAAGATCATGACGGTGCTCCTTGGCATCCTCGCCAACGAAAGCCTGAGTGAAACCGTCACCGTCAGCTATAACGGCTCCAAGGACGGCGTGCTGACACAGCTTGATCCGGATTCCTCCTATCTGGGACTGAAGGAGGGAGAACAGCTTCTCCTCAAGGATCTGCTCTATGGCACGATCATCCGTTCCGGTAACGACGCGGCCATCGCGGTGGCAGAGCATACCTGCGGTTCCGAAGCCGCCTTTGTTCAGCTGATGAATGAAACTGCCCGCCGCTTCGGCATGACCAAGACGCATTTCGTCAACGCCCACGGCCTGCATCACGAGGATCATTACACAACCGCCCTTGACCTGGCCACGCTGGCGCAGCAGGCTATGGCCAACCCGACCTTTGCAGATATCGTCCGTGTGCCGAGCTACAACATGCCCCAGACCAACATGCAGCGGGAACGGACCATTACCACCGGCCACCGCATCATGCAGGAGACCCGTCACGGCGAACCTAACAGCTACTATTATGAGTACGCAACCGGCATCAAATCCGGTACGACCGACGCCGCCGGTTACTGCTATGTCGGCTCTGCAACAAAGGACGGCGTGAAACTGATCTCTGTTGTGCTGAATGCGGCGGATCAGTACGCCGTGTACCGCGATACCAAGCGGCTGCTTGAATACGGCTTCAGCCAGTACACCAACATCACGCTGACCGAGCTGTATATGGAAAACCCGCTGAAGGTCTATACAACGGGCTACGACATGTCCGACAGCAATCTGGGTGAGCTGGAGCTGAGCGCTACGCCGGTCAACCCCAATAAGACCGTTGAGATCAGCGGCACCTACGATGAAATCGAGCAGCTCAAGACCAACCTGCGCAATCTGGTGCTGGTACAGTATACAAGAGAGCTGAAGGCGCCGATCTCCGCCGGTGAAGTCATCGGCACGATGACCTATGTGAAGGATTCCGGCGAGGCAGTGGTCTATAACCTGCTGGCGACCCGCTCCATCCAGGCAAGACAGAACAGGCCGCCAACGCTCTCCGATATCATTGCAGCAACAGAAAACGATCCCAACCCCTTCCCCCCGCTGACGGCAGAGATCGTCCTGATTGTGCTGTCTCCCCTGCTGATCGCCGTTGCGCTGATCCTGATCATCCGTGCCTTTGTCAAGAGCTACAAGCGCCACTATGCACGGCTGCCCAAGAACAAGAACCGGTACGTCAAATAACACAAAGCATTTTCACAAAGGAGTCATGACCATGGATAACAGCCGGAAGATGAATATGACCTATCAGGCCCAGCAAAGAATCGAGCATCTTCTCACGCCGGATCAGGCTGCCGCGCTTCTGCAGTATGTAGAAATCCGCATCCTTGACGGCGGCTGCAACCACACGCACCGCTACACCCAGGCATGGCTGGATGAAAACATTGATTTCATGAAGCATGAAGAGGTCCTGTGCGAGCTGGAGAATATGGGCGGCTACTGCGACTGTGAAGTGGTCAAAAACTGCTTTGAGGATTACAATCTGTAACGCATTGACCCCCGCCGACTTCAGGCGGGGGTATTCTGAATCATTCCTGGGGGATTTCTCATCCATTTCTCATGATTCTTTTGCCTGTTTCTCAAGCAAAGCGTATCAACCTATGCTATGATGATATCGTCAAATCAAACAAAGCACAAGCTTGAAAGGAGCAATCACCATGGCAGCCTACACGATCGAAGATATCGAACTCATCCGTCGCAAGAGCGGCATCAGCTATCAGGAAGCAGTCGCACTGCTTGACTACCACAATGGCAATCTGGCCCGCGCGCTGGTTGATCTGGAGCGCAACGGCCGCATCAAGGAAGGCAGCGCCGCCGCACAGACCGCCCCCAAGGCTTCCTCCGCCGGCAGCAAGACCGTCAACAAGTCCGCCTTGATGGACCTGCTGCACAAGTGCTACCGGGCCCGCCTCAAGATCAACAAGGATGACACCTCCATCGTCAACCTCAGCGCCCTGTTCGCCGTGCTGGCGCTGCTCATCAGCCCCCACATCGTTATCATCGGTGTGATCGTCTGCCTGGTGCTGGGCTACAAGTTCTCCTTCGACAAGCATGACCATGCTTTTGACGGCGAAAACCTGGAACGCACCGTCCGCAACGCTGCGGAGAATGTAAAGGCCTCTGTCAACGATTTCACCCGCAGCTTCCAGAACCATGACGATTCCGCCAATTCTGCTTCGCAAACGGCTGAGCCCGAAACCGAGGCCCGCAGCTATTATCAGGCTGCGCCCCAGGCTGCCGCGACCTACCGCCCCAGCGCCCCCACCCTGAATGTGCCCGTCCAGGTGGAGAGCCAGGACGGCAATGTGACCATTGAGTCTGACAGCGAGGGCTATGCCAGCGCGACCATCGAGTAATCCCATGGAATGCACAGATTTCTGCGCATTCCCTTTTGTCTATCATGAACACAAAGGAGCATTGTCATGAGCCGTATTCTGATTGTTGAGGACGAACGCAAAATTGCCAGATTCCTCGAGCTGGAGCTGCTGCACGAAGGCTATGAGGTAGAAACCGCGGGCGACGGTCGTACGGGACTTGAAAAGGCCCTGTCCTGGGCGCCGGATCTGATGATCCTGGATCTGATGCTGCCTGAATTGAGCGGCATCGAGGTCTGCCGCCGTCTTCGCCACGAAAGCGATCTGCCCATTATCATGCTGACTGCCAAGGATGACGTCTCCGACAAGGTGATGGGCCTGGATATGGGTGCTGACGACTACATGACCAAGCCCTTTGCCATTGAAGAGCTGCTGGCCCGCATCCGCGTTGGACTGAAGAAGCATCGCGCCTCCGCCAGCGCAGCTGCTGCGCCTTCCGTGCTGTCCGCCGGCAAGCTTGTCCTGGACCCAGCCCGTTATGCGGTTTCCTGGGACGGCACGCCCATCGCACTGACCAAGAAGGAATTTGATCTGCTGAAATATCTCATGGAGCATAAGGGCCAGGCTGTCACCCGTGATGCGCTCCTCTCGGACGTCTGGGGCTATGATTACGCCGGAGACACCAATGTTGTGGATGTGTATATCCGTTATCTCCGCCATAAGATCGACGAGCCTTTTGGCGTAAAAACGATCCACACAATCCGCGCAGTGGGGTATATGTTCAGCTATGAGTAAGAAAAACAGCGAAACGCCCCGAAAGGAAAAACGCAGGCTTCGCAAGGCCCGCAAGCAGAAGGTGCGAGGGCTTCACGGCAGGATCAAGCATGTAGTCGGCAATTTCCGTCTCTCCCTCACCTTCCGCATTGCCCTGCACTATTCCTGGCAGATGCTCAAAACCTTCCTTCTTGCAGCCCTGATCCTGACGATCGTTTTTTCAGGCATCACGCTTTCCGGCATTGAAGATTGCATTGAAAGGGTTTCTCAAAGCGACTGCCGCGAGGACAAGAGCTTCTCCCAGGAGGCAATCCAGGACGCACATATTTCTGCCTTTCTGCTTGACGTTCCCTACGAAGGCAGCAAGTCTCCCCTTGAATACCACGTCACGCAGCTCAAAGGGAATCTGCTGAAGCTCCAGGCCCGTCTCACCATCCAGGCCCGCCACAGCTCCGGCCAGACAGTCCAGCTGCAGGTGGATCTGCATGACGCGCTTATCGCCGCCCTCTGGCTCCTGCTGGGTATTCTTCTGATCGACCTGGCCCGGATCATCTATTTCATCCGTCATCGGGAACGGCTGCACAAAACAGTCCTGGCGCCCATCCGCGATATCACAGAGCTTGCCTCCACCCTTTCCGCCTCCAATCTGTCAAACCGCATCAATATCGCCGGCACGAAAAACGAGCTGAAGGATCTGGCCGTGGTCATCAACAGCATGCTGGACCGCATTGAACGCAGCTATAACAGCCAGAAGCAGTTCGTTTCCGACGCCAGCCATGAGCTGAGGACGCCCATTGCCGTTCTGCAGGGCTATATCAACATGCTCAGCCGCTGGGGCAAGAGCGATCCGGATGTCCTTGACGAAGGCATCAATGCCATCACCCAGGAGACCCAGAGCATGAAGGAACTGGTGGAAAGCCTGCTGTTCCTGGCCCGGCATGACAAAAAGACGCTGATGATGGAAATGGAAGCCTTCGACGCCCTCGACGTGCTGACCGAGCTGCACAAGGAAGCCGCGATGGTCACGCCAGAGGATACCTTCATCCTCTCCCCGGCCGAAAGCTGCCCGCTGGAGGGCGACCGCAGCATGATCAAGCAGGTCATGCGCATCCTGTGCGACAATGCCGTCAAATACACCCCCAAAGGCGGCGTTATCCAGCTTGGGATTGAACGCAAACCCGGATGGATCACCCTGTCCGTCGCTGACAACGGCCCCGGCATCACCGCAGAAGATCTGCCGAAGATCTTTGACCGTTTTTACCGCGCAGACGCTGCCCGACGTTCTGAAGGCGGCGGACATGGCCTGGGCCTGTCCATCGCGCGGATCATCGTGATGGCGCACGGCGGCAAGCTTCGTGTCCGCAGTAAGGTCGGCAGCGGATCAACCTTCTACGTCGATCTGCCCGAAAAGCAGGATAGCCTGCACACTGCCGCAGCCGTCAGCGAATAATTCTGTTTTGAAACAGCATTGGGCGCCGCCTCCCAGTCCGGGATGCGGCGCCCGATTTGTATCTCAGTGGCAGGCGCAGGAATTGCCGGCATGGCCGCAGCCGTTGTGATTGCAGCGACAATTCTGGCCGCAGGTGCAGCCCGTGTTGACTGCGCTGACCGTGCCGTAATTGCAGGCAGAGGCGGAAGGATAGAGCGGCAGGGAGAAAAATTCTTCGCACACAGAATCCGCAAACTCCTCTGCCGGCGGAATTGCACAGAAGCCATAGCTGGGCACCAGAATCTCCACATCGGCAAGCACCTTCAGGACAATGGTGACGCAGACCGTCATCTTGAACTGGTTGTTGCCGATGAAGCAGCCGGATACGCAGATTGCGCTGGCCATAGCGTCCAGGGTGTAAGGAACGATGGATTCATCCGGGATGGAAAGCAGCACGTCGCGGTCCACGCTGACCACGCCCTTGCCGATGTACTCCACGCAGCGGCTGTCAACGAACAGAATGTCGATGGGAACGTCCACCGTGCAGCGGACCCGGGCAAAGCAGGGACGGTCGCAAAGGCGCTCCACGGAGAGATTGCGGATCGCCGCTTCCGTCGTGGAGGAACGGCAGCTCTCAAAGGTGATGGGCGGCTTGGGCGGAGAATTGGGTGCAACCGCTTCCCCACAGGCATTGCAGCCGTCGCAGCCGCAGTTACCGCAGCTGCCGCAATCGCCGCAGCCGCAGGCATTGGCACAACCGCAGGCATTGGCACAGCCGCAGGTATTGCTGACCTGCGCGTAGCTGGTGATCGTCACCACCGCGTTGTCAATCTGCTCCTGCCACAGGGCGCTGTCATACACCCGCTTCACCTGCACGCACACCTTCTCCTGCAGGCCATCCGTCGCATTGCCGGAAATCATGCCGGGGCAGCAGGACGCATTTGCATTCTTGTAGCTGTAGAAGGACATTGCATCACGCCTCCTTATTCGTTCAGCCTGATGCAGGGTGACTTTCCCCGCTCAGCCTTCACGAGCATGCTATGCCGTCCGCCGGGATGTGTGCAAACGAACAGACTGCTGATCTCATTTCAGCAGCCTGTTTGACGTGTTCAAAATTCATTCTGTTTTATCTCATTTGCCCGGAACGCCGCTCTTGTCAATGCCATTTCCTGCACGACCCAGCGTTCTCCGCACAGCTCGCAGACCTCCGGCTTCTCCTGTGCAACTTGCTCAAATCCGACAGCGCGATAGCAGCGGGCAGCTTGCTCGTTGTTTTCAAAAACGCCCAGCGTGACCTTTTCGGCCTGCAGCAGGTCAAAGGCGTACTTCAGCGCAAGCCTCAGCATTTCTCTGCCGACTCCCCTGCCCCTTTTCGTATCATCGACAATCACATAGCCGAAACGTACCGTGGTCAAAGCCGCGTCCGTATACCGAAGGATCAGGTGACCGACAACGCCGCTTTCATCAAAAGCAGTCATGGGGTAGAAGCCTTCCTGCAAAGAACTCTCCGGCGTGCAGGCCTGGTACAGACGGTTCATATCATCCGGTTCAATGGGATATTGCGGATACCGGTCAGCGCTCCAGCGGCGGAAGGCAGCCTCATCCCTGCACCAGGAAAGGATGATCTTCGCGTCGCTTTGGCGATAGGGTCTGAGCCGCAGCATGGGCTTACGCCATGCGGGCCTTAAAGCCCTTCTTTTCCACCGCAGCGATGAGATCCGCATCCAGCACGGACGCATCACAGGTCACCACCGCGGATTTCGCTTCCAGGTCTGCAACTGCCGCCTGTACGCCGGGCACAGCATTCAGCACCTTCTCCACGGATGCTTTGCAGTGATTGCACATCATGCCTTCTACGATCAGCTTCTTTTCCATTTTTCTTTTCCTCCTTGTCGATACTGTATCAGGGAATCAATTCAGGGACGTCCAGATCCTCTTCCGGCTTCTCCGCCGTGGGAACCTCCGGCATGGGCGGCAGATCCTCCAGGCTCGTCAAGCCAAAGTGGGAAAGGAAGTTCTCCGTTGTCCCGTACAAAATGGGGCGGCCGAGGGCTTCCTTGCGGCCCACCTCCATAATGAGCTCCTTCTTCATCAGCGACTGAATACTGTAATCACACTTGACGCCTCTCACCTGCTCTACCTCGGCACGGGTGACGGGCTGCTTGTAGGCAACGACTGCCAGCGTTTCCATGGCAGCCTGCGTCAGGGACTGCTTCTGCACCGGCTGCAGGAGATGTACGACGTCCGCCGCATACAGCGCGCGGGTCGCCAGCTGCACCTGATGCCCGAACCGCTTGAGAGTAAAGCCCCGCTGATGGAAATCATATTCATCCCGCAGCTTGGCGATCTCGTTTTCCACCGCGCGTACAGAAACGTTCAGCGCCTTTGCCATCTCCTCGATCCGCACCGCCTCGCCGGCGACAAACAGAATCGCTTCAATACGTCCGGCAAGGGTTCCGCCGCTTTCCGGCTGCACTTCTTCCATGCTTTCGATCTCGGTCATGCTTCTTCCTCCACATTGATCTCCCGGCGTCCGGGATACAGGACGATCTCACCATATATCCCTTCCTGCTCGATGTGCGTTTCTCCCAGCTTCAGCAGCTCCAGCAGCGCCAGGAAGAGCGTCACGACCTCTTCCTTGGTCGGCGCGGCGCTGAAGGCTTCCTCAAAGGTCATCCGGCCCTTTCGCCGCATGCCCTTCATCAGCGTCAGCATGCAGTCCTGCACATTATGCTCATCCCTGCGGATATCGCGGGGCGCATAGTGATTGACCTCGCCGCTCTCCTCCTCCTGCTCCGGCTTTCTGGCCCAGATGCGCAGGAAAGCCGCAGTCAGGCCCTCCAGCGTCAGCCCGACAAGCTCGGTCTCCTGCGGGGGCAAGGGATATTCCTCCGGCAGCTTGGTGAAGAGATTCCCGGCTGCCGTTTCAAATTGCTTCATGGCTTCCGCCGTTTCCCGGAAGCGTTTGTATTCCTCCAGCTGGCGGATCAGGGCTGCCTCGGGGTCTTCCTCGCCCTCCTCCACCTTCGGCGGACGGGGCAGCATCGCCCGGGATTTGATCTCCAGCAGCGTCGCCGCCATGACCAGGAAGTCCGTCGCTTCATCCATGTCAAGGTCCGATGCGCTGCGCACCAGGGAGATGTATTGGTCGGTGATCTGGCTGACAAAGATATCCTTGATATCGATCTTTTCCTTGTTGATCAGGAACAGCAGCAGATCAAGCGGGCCGTCAAAGTCTTTCAGCTGAAATGTCAGCGCCATATCGCCTCTCCTTTACGCCTGTCCGGTCAGCAGCAGGAACACCCGCAGCACTGCCTCGTATACATGCACCACACAGAAGGACAGCACCGAAGAGAGCGCGCCGGACATCAGCAGCACGATCAGCACCACGCGGGTGATCTGATGCGCCCGGTAATCCAGCTGGAGCTTGCCCTTGAGCAGAATGTCATTCACCACATGGAATCCGTCCAGCGGTGGGATCGGCATCAGATTGAAGATTGCCAGCGTCAGATTGACCTGAGCCAGCAGCAGCAACAGCCGCTGCACATACAGCAGCTGGGGCACTGCCAGCGCTGCTTCGACTGCCTCCCAGCCCTCCTTGATCTGCAAGCCGCGGAACAGGCCGCTGCCGCTGTAGGTATAGGGCAGATAATCCGCCAGGGCTTCCCAGTTGCCGTCCATGATGAAGCCGCCCACATTGTACAGGGGGCTCACAAAGGCCTCTGCGCCCACGTCATACATCGAACGGATCTGATCCAGCGTTTCCGCGCCCATCATTACCCGGTTCACAACGCAGGACAGGCAGACAGCTGCAACAAAAATCGTCATATTCACCGTAACGCCGGCAATGGAGACGAAAAAGTCATCCCGCCTGTAATCTCCGAAATTCCGGGGATTCACCGGTACGGGCTTGGCCCAGCCAAAGCCGAACAGGAACATGCACAGCGTGCCGATCGGGTCCAGGTGGCGCGCCGGATTCAGGGACAATCGCCCCAGCATCTTTGCTGTGGGATCGCCGCACTTGTAGGCAACGTAGCCATGCGCACATTCATGCAGGATCAGGCTGAACAGGATCACGCCCCAGGTATAGGCCATCGTGATCAAAAAACCGATGGGATCTGCCTGCAGCTGAGTCAGGTAGCTTTGGATTCTGTCAAACATGATTTCCTCTTTTCTTTGGCATCCAGCCTCCGGATGCCGCAGGGATGTTCCCTTCCGGATTCCCGTCTTCGTCTTTCTGCTGCGTCTCCGGGCACATATCTTCAGCCCGGCCCGCATAAGGTGGAGCACCAACTGAAGGAGGCGAAGTAGCATGAGCGAAATGACCACCAGCAACGGCGTATTTACCGTTCCGCCGGATCAGGACTTTGACACCGTGACCTTCCAGGGCTCCATGCAGCAGGTGCTGCAGGAAAACGTGGGAAAATACGTGATTGTCGAATTTCTGATCGGCACCAGCGGCATGACCAGCCGTCAGGGTCTGCTCTATTACGTCGGCGCCCAGTTCCTGGTGCTGTACGATGAGTTTGAATCCAGATTTGTGGTCTGCGATATCTTCTCCGTGAAATTTGTGACCTTCCTGGAAGGTCGGTCTGCATCCACCTATCCGACGCTGGATCAGACCGCTGTGCAGGATACGTCAGCGGACACGCCCGCCGTCGAAGTCAGTGCAGTCACGCCCGCGCAGGCCGCCTATGCCCATGCGACCCGCAGGAATCCCGCTGCACGCTATTAACGGCCACAGCGGCGCAGCAGCTCCGCTTCGTCAATCACTTCGATCCCCAGGGCTTCCGCTTTGGTCAGCTTGGAGCCAGCCGCCTCGCCAGCAACGACGAAGGCGGTTTTTTTGCTGACAGAGCCCGCCGCCGTACCGCCGCAGGAACGGATCAGCTCCTCGGCCTCCTTGCGGGACAGAGTCGGCAGCGTGCCGGTCACGACGATGCTCAGGCCGTTGAACACACCTTCCGCCTTTCCGGAAGCCTCCTGCGGCTTGACGCCCGCTGCCAGCAGGCGGTCGATCATCCCGTTGTTTTCCTGGTAGGAGAAAAACTCTACCACGCTCTGGGCCACGATGTCGCCCACATCCGGAATGGCGATCAGCTGCTCATGCGTCGCCTCCCGAACCTTCTGCAGCGTCCCGAAGGTTTCCGCCAGATCCCGGGCAGTCTTCCTGCCAATATTGGGGATGCCGATGGCATGCAGGAAAGCATCCAGCTTGCAGTGCCTGGACTTTTCCAGTGCCGCAAGCAGATTTTCCGCCTTCCGCTGCTTGAACCCTTCCAGCGCCAGCGTCTCTTCCATCGTCAGCTGATACAGATCCGCGCAGTCCCGCACGTTCATCTGATCGTAGAGCTGGGCGATGGTTTTTTCGCTGAGGCCTTCGATGTCCATGGCGTCCCGGCTGGCAAAATGCGTCATCCGGGCGATGGCCTGGGGACGGCAGCCATCCCGGTTCAGGCAGAACAGATGCGCCCCGCGCTCCACCAGCTCGCTTCCGCAGGCAGGACAGTATTTGGGCGGAATGATGGGCGTTTCACCCGCTGCAGCCTCGCCTACCCGGCCCATGATCTCCGGAATCACATCATTGGATCGGCGAATCCACACCGGTGCGCCGATCGCCACCTTTTTGCGCAGAATATCGCCGTAGTTGTTCAGCGTTGCCTTGCGCACCGTCACCCCGTAGAAGTCCACCGGCTCCACATGGGCCAGAGGCGTCAGCTTGCCGGTACGACCCAGCTCCCAGGTGACTTCATTGAGCGTTGTGGTCGTCTCCTCCGCCTCAAACTTATAGGCAACTGCCCAGCGGGGGAAACGGTCCGTATAGCCCATCTGCTCCCGCAGCCCGAAATCGCCGACCTTGATCAGCACGCCGTCGATCAGATAATCCAGGCCGGGCCTGGCCGCTTCGATCTCCTTGATGCAGTCGATCAGGGATTGCCGGTCATGGGGGCGCCCGAGGTATTCATTGACCGGAAAGCCGTTTTCCCGAAGGAAAGCAAGCATCGCGGGCTGATCCGCAAACGCCGGCTGCTCGATGGTGCCGACCTGATAGAAGAAAGCATCCAGCTTCCTTGACGCAGTCACCGCCGGGTCCAGGTTCCGGATCGCGCCGGCGGCTGCATTGCGGGCATTCTTCAGCGGTTCCGCTGCTGTGGCATTATACCGTTCCAGCGCGGAAAGCCGCATGATGCATTCGCCCTGCACCTCAAGCAATCCCTTGTAAGGGATCGTCAGCGGTACGCTGCGGATGGTACGGGCCTGCGGCAGAATCGCTTCGCCGGTGACGCCGTTTCCGCGGGTGGCCGCCTGGATCAGCACGCCGTCCCGATAGGTCAGGTTGATGGTCAGGCCGTCAAACTTGTATTCCACATAATACTGCAGCTCGCTGCGTCCGGCCAGCTTTTCAGTCCGTTTGATCCACTCGTCCAGCTCCTCCAGCGACTGCACCTTGTCCATCGACCAGAGTCTGCTGATGTGTGTATGCGGCGCAAAGGCCGTCACCGCCTCCGCGCCAACCCGGTGCGTAGGACTGTCCGGCAAGGTGACGCCGCTCTCCTTTTCCAGGCGAAGCAGCTCGTCATACAGCGCGTCGTAATCCTTGTCCGACATAACGGGCTCGTCCGAATAATAGTAGGCGCGCGCCGCTGCATTCAGCCGGTCAACGATCTCACGCATCACATTCAGCTCAGTCATTCTTAATCCTCCAGCTTCACGATGGGAACGACGGACAGGGCAAACTCCTTCACCCCATAGGCGGTAAACTCGATCTTGATCCTGGCTGCAGCGCCGCTTCCGGCCACAGAAATCACGCGGCCCTCGCCGAATTTCAGGTGACGCACCCGGTCACCCGGCTGGTACAGGTTCTGCATCGCATTGGGCGCTGCCGTACGGGCTGCAGAGCCGACAAAGCCCTTCTGGACACCGGGGATGTTGACCCCCCCAAGGCTGGCGCTGCGGCCCATGCCGATCCCCATGCCGGGTCTTGCCTGCCCTCTGGCAGGGACGCCTCTGCCCTGGAAGCCGCTTCCGGCAGCAGGTCTGCCCTGCGGACGAGCGCCGAAGCTCTTCTTCATGGCTTCGTTCTCATCCTGCAGCAGCCGCTCCGGGATCTCCTCCAGGAACCGGCTCGGCGCGTTGTGATTGACCTGATTATACAGCATGCGCTGGTTGGCCCGGGAGATAAACAGCCGCTTCTGCGCCCGGGTGATGCCCACATAGCACAGCCGGCGCTCTTCCTCCATCCGCTCATCATCCATCAGGCTGCGGGAGGACGGGAATATCCCCTCCTCCAGACCGGTCATGAACACCGTCGGGAACTCCAGGCCTTTGGCGGAGTGCAGCGTCATCAGCGTCACATAGCCGCGGCCCTGATCCTCCGCCTGATCCAGATCGGTCACCAGCGACACGTTTTCCAGATAGTCCTCCAGCGTCGGGTTTTCCGTGGATTTGCAGTACTCCTCCACCGCGCCCAGGAACTCCTGGATATTCTCCACCCGGGAGCGGGCTTCATCCGAATCCTCTTTCTTGTACTGCTCCAACAGGCCGGTCTTCTCCACCAGCATCGGCACAAACTCGCTCACCGGCATGGCTTCCTTCATCGCCATCAGCATGGTCATGAGCATAAAGAATTCGCTGACGCACTTGCGCGGCCTTGCGCCCAGAGAATCAGGCATATCGCTCAGCGCGCTGTACAGCGGCATCCCGTTCTCCAAAGCATGCTGCATCAGCTCCTGCACAGTGCTGTCGCCGATGGCGCGCTTGGGCACGTTGATGATCCGCCGCAGGCTGATATCATCCGCCGGGTTGACAATCACCCGCAGATAAGCAACCACATCCCGGACTTCCTTCCGGTCATAGAATTTCTGTCCGCCAAACACCTTGTAGGGAATGGACGCCCGCATCAGCATTTCTTCCACCACGCGGGACTGGGCATTGGTGCGGTAGAGGATCGCGATATTCCCATAAGAATCGCCGTCCCGGTTCATTTGCCGGATGCGGCCAGCAATCCAGGCAGCTTCGTCCCGCTCGTCGCCGGCAGCATACAGGCGGATCGGTTCGCCGGCGCCCCGCTCGGTCCAAAGCGCTTTTTCCTTGCGGCCTGCATTGTGGGCGATCACCTGATTGGCCGCATCCAGAATGTTGGCGGTCGAGCGATAGTTCTGCTCCAGCTTGATGACCGTTGCATCCGGGTAGTCCTTCTCAAAATCGAGAATGTTGCGGATGTCCGCGCCGCGCCAGCCATAGATGGACTGATCGTCATCGCCGACGACGCACAAATTGCGGCTTTCGTCCGTCAGAAGCTTGATCATCATGTACTGGGCGTAGTTGGTATCCTGATACTCGTCCACCATCACATAGCGGAAGCGCCTGCGGTAGCTCTCCAGCACCGGCTGATGGTCTGCCAGCAGCTCAAGCGTCTTGACCAGCAGATCGTCAAAATCCAGTGCATTATTGGCTTTCAGCCGGGTTTCATACTCCAGGAAGATATTGTGGATCATCTGGCAGCGGTAATCCTTCTCGGATTCCCGGAACCACTCATCCGGCCCCATCAGCTTGTTTTTTGCATCGGAGATTTTGGAGGACAGCTCGCGCACCGGCAGGAATTTCTCATCGATATTCATCCGCTTGAGAATTTCCTTCAGCACCGCTTTCTGGTCATCGTCATCATAAATCACAAAGGAGCGCGTATAGCCCAGCTTTTCAATATCGCGGCGGAGGATTCTGGCGCAGGTGGAGTGGAAGGTGGAAATCCACGCATCCTCCGCCGCATCCTCTCCGACCAGGTTAGCAATACGTTCCTTCATCTCCTTGGCCGCCTTGTTGGTAAAGGTCAGGGCCAGGATATTCCACGCCGGAACACCGTGATCCAGCAGATTGGCCACCCGGCAGGTCAATGCACGGGTCTTGCCGGAGCCGGCGCCTGCCAGGATCAGCACAGGGCCGTCCAGCGTTTCAGCAGCCAGCCGCTGCTGGGGATTGAGCATACTCAGGTCCATGTCTATTCCTCAAACTTTCACACACTTATGCCTCTGCGCAGATCATTCCTGCGCCGCAGACGGCGCCATTGCATCCAGCACGCGGCGATACCCGTCCGCCCCATACAGCAGGGCGCGGTTGACGCGGCTGATAGTCGCAGAGGAAGCGCCGGTCTCCCGGGCGATCTCCTGATAGGTCACGCCCTGCCGGAGCAGACGGGCCACCTCAATACGCTGCGCCATGCTCTTCACCTCCGCAATGGTGCAGATATCCTCAAAGAAACGATAAGCGTCCTCCTGGGTCTGCAGCTGCAGCACGGCGTCCATCAGCAGTTCTGTCTGCTCATTCCTGACCTTGGGCTCAAACATAGCGGAAGTCTCCTTTCGCACTTTAGCATACGGATGTAAACAGTATAACATATTTTTGATCCTTTGAACAGCATTTCTGCCGCAGAAAAATCACGATACACAGAAAAGACTTGACAGATGGCGGGAAATAAGACTATACTCAATTTTGTTGCAATGGGTGCCTGAGAATTTGCATATACAGCATTCTCTCGGCATCCTTCATTTTTTCAAAGGACACTCCGGCCAGACGCCGGATTGATACAGGAGGTCACCGCCATGTCCCGCTTGGAAGAGCTTTTCGGCATGAATGTATTCAGCGATGAAGTGATGCTTAAGCGCCTGCCCAAGGACACCTACCGGGCACTGCACAAAACCATCGCAGATGGTCGTCCGCTGAATCCGCAGGTTGCCAATATCGTCGCCTGCGCCATGCGTGACTGGGCCGTGGAAAAAGGCGTGACCCATTACACCCACTGGTTCCAGCCGATGAACGGCGTCACCGCCGAAAAGCACGACAGCTTTATCAGCCCCCGGGAGAACGGCAAGATCATTCTTGAATTCTCCGGCAAGGAGCTGGTGCACGGCGAAAGCGATGCCTCCTCCTTCCCCTCCGGCGGCCTGCGCGCTACCTTTGAAGCCCGCGGCTATACCGCGTGGGACCCCACCAGCTATGCCTTCATCAAGGACGGCGTACTTTGCATCCCCACCGCCTTCTGCTCCTACAGCGGCGAAGCGCTGGATACCAAGACGCCCCTGCTCCGTTCCATGGAGGCCCTCAATAAGCAGGCCGTCCGCATCCTGAAGCTTTTCGGCCGGGACGCCACCCGCGTCACCTCCACCGTCGGCCCGGAGCAGGAGTATTTCCTGATCGACAAGAAGCTCTATGACCGCCGTAAGGATCTGATCTTCACCGGCCGTACGCTCTTTGGCGCCAAGCCGCCCAAGGGCCAGGAGCTGGACGATCATTATTCCGGCGCCATCAAGCCCCGCGTCAAAGCCTTCATGACGGAGCTGGACGAGGAGCTTTGGAAGCTGGGCGTGCTGGCCAAAACGGAGCATAACGAAGCCGCCCCCGCCCAGCACGAAATGGCCCCCATCTACAATGTGACCACGCTGGCCACCGACCACAATCAGCTCACTATGGAGATGATGAAGAAGGTTGCGCTGCGCCACGGTCTGGTCTGCCTGCTGCATGAAAAGCCCTTTGCGGGCGTAAACGGCTCCGGCAAGCACAACAACTGGTCCATGTCCACCAATACCGGCTATAATCTGCTGGAGCCCGGCGATGATCCAGCCTCCTCGGCACAGTTCCTGCTCTTCCTGACCGCCATGATCAAGGCGGTGGACGAGCACGCGGATCTGCTGCGGATCTCCACCGCCTCCGCAGGCAACGATCACCGTCTGGGCGCCTGCGAAGCGCCGCCCGCCATCATCTCCATCTTCCTGGGCGATGAGCTGACCGCCATCGTGGACAGCCTGATCAGTGAGAGTGAATATCACGCCGCGGTCAAGAAGGATCTCGAAATCGGCGTGAGTGTGCTGCCCAAGTTCCCCCAGGACAATACGGATCGCAACCGCACCTCCCCCTTCGCCTTCACGGGCAACAAGTTTGAATTCCGCAGCCTTGGCTCCTCCGCTTCCATTGCCGAAACCAATGTGACGCTCAACACCATTGTGGCGGACGTGCTGATGGGCTTTGCGGATGAGCTGGAAAAGGCAGATGACTTCAAGCGCTGCCTCCATGATCTGATCGTCTCCACGCTGCGCCGGCACAACCGCGTCATCTTCAACGGCAACGGCTATGCGGACGCCTGGGTCGAGGAAGCTGCCCGCCGCGGCCTCCCCAATTATGCCAGCACGGTCGATGCGCTGCCCCATCTGCTGGACGAAAAGAACGTCAAGCTGTATGCACGGCACGGCGTTTACAGCCAGAACGAGCTGCGCTCCCGGTACGAGATCAGCCTGGAATACTACGCCAAGGCTGTCAATATCGAAGCAGAGACCTGCCTCATGATGGCAGAAAAGGAGATTTTCCCTGCATGCGCAAGGTTTGCTGGAGACATGGGCCGGATCGTCCGGGATATCCGCGAGGCAGGCGTTGAGCCCATCGCCGAAGGAAAGCTGCTGAAATATGTGGCAGACCGTAACGCCAGGCTCTCTGCTGCCATTGATGATCTTCGCAGCGCCATTGCCAGCACAAAACAGGACGAGGATGCATTGAAGACCGCCCAGTACGAGCGCTACATCATCATCCCTGCCATGTCCAAGGTCCGCGAGATCGCTGATGATCTGGAAACCGTTGTCGGCAAGGACTATTGGCCCTTCCCGACCTACGACGATTTGCTTTTCAATGTATAACACCGAAGCGGAGAGCTGCACAGGCTCTCCGCTTTTTTCTCTGTCATAGCCCTTCCGCAAAAAGCCCGCACCGTTTGATGATGCGGGATTTTGCTGTATTATCGGTTCTGGTTATACCAGTCGTAGTCATAGCCTTCATCGCTGTCTCCGGATACCGCTGCAGCAGTGAAGCGGACAACGGCATTCTCTTCCAGCGTCAGGGTTACCTGACCGTCCAGCATGGCTTCCGTCCGGCACAGCGGCATTCCGGCATTGCGCAGGAAGCGGAGCTGCGTATCCGTCAGACTGGCAGGCTCGCCCATGTCGTGCCAGGCCTTCAGCGGATTGCAGACCTGCTCGTCCACCGTCTCCGTGGTCAGAACGCCCTTACCTGCCACCGGCAGGGAGAGTTCCAGAGTCACGGCTTCCCGCTCGTCCTTGCAGATGTTCCAGGCCACGCCTTCGTAGGTGCCGTCCGCCTTCCGCATGAGGATCACATGCTCGTCCCGGTAGACAGGCGTACCGGACAGGTTGTTGAAGAACGCAAAGGTCCACAGGGTGGGCTTGGGAATCAGCCCGTTGGCGATCATCCCGAAGCCGCCGTGGAAGGGACGGCTGGGCACGCCCTGCTCCTCAAACACATCGCCGAAGGTCCAGTAGGAATAGGAGGCGCAGACATCCCCCATGCGAGCCAGCAGACCGGCAATCAGCGCCGCATTGTAGTTGGTATCATGAATGGGGCAGAAGGGATGATAGGAGGTGTTGAACTCCGTCACATGCATTTCCATCCCCGCATACTCCGGGAAGGAATCAATGATATCGCGGGTCGCCTGCATTTCCTCGATGATGGAATCGACTGTGCGCATGGTATGATAGAGATATCGGGCATTGTGCTGCGGGGTTTCGCCCATGTAGGCATGGCGGGTCAGGAAATCCACAGGCAGCTTTTCATCCCGGCAGAAGGTCAGGAAATTCCGCACCCAATCCAGGGAGGTCGCGCCTCCGCAGATGGCAGGGCCGCCCACCCGCATTTTCGGCAGCGCTTCCTTGACCGCCTTCACAGAGGTCTTGTACAGCTGATGATAGGCAGCCTCGTCCGCATGCTCCCAGAAGCCGGGCAGGTTGGGCTCGTTCCACACCTCACAGGGCCAGGTGGAGACCTCCTCCTCGCCGTATCGGTCCGCCAGGTGGCGCAGCGTGACCTTGATCAGCTCTGCCCAGCGCCCATGGGAAGCAGGGGGTGTGGTATTGCCCTTCCAGTAGAAGATCGTCTGGGTACCGCTGGCCATTTTGTCCGGCATGAAGCCCAGCTCCAGGAAGGGCTTGAGCCCGGCAGCCCGGTAATCATCCATCACCCGGTCCAGGTAGGTGAAGTTATAGCCCATGTGCTCCTTGCCTTCCCGGTCCTTCCAGTACTGATAGATGCCCATATCATCGCAGAACAGGCCATGGCCGCGGATGTGCTTGAAATGGCACAGCTCCTGCGCCATGAACAGCTGATCGTGATACTCCTTCTGGAGCGCCAGTCCCATCCGGCCGGTGCCCACGCAGAAAGATGCATTGTTGTTGAACTGCGCCCGGCTGTCAGGGGTGACGGCAATATTCAGATGCTTCATATTCTTTCATTCCTTTCGGTATTTGTTCCAGTCAAACACAAGGATCTGCCCCGGCGCAACGTTGGCCTGCCTGGTGGCAATATGCTCATAGCCGCCGATCTGCACAGGGATCGCCGCTTCCAGGACGTCATCCGTCAGATGATCTGCGAAATCGTCAAAGCTCGCCCGGGGATACATCACCAGCTGGTGGGAACAGAGAACATGGTCGAAATCGAGCGCCTGCAGCCGGCGGAGATTCCTCCGGTAATCCGTCACCGGAAGCGCAGCCTCAAAGAACAGCCAGGTGCAGGGATTCCAATCGTCGCCGGTCAGCAGCAGCCTTCGCTCAGGCAGATAGACCACGCAGGAGCCCTGCGTATGCCCGGGACACGGGATCACCTCTGCGGTAATGCCGCCCAGGTCGTATTTCCCCTGACTCATCGGCAGCGGCATACGACACTCCCCTGCCATAAAGGCTTCCTCTGTGACCGCCAGCCCTTTTGCCTGCGCCTGACTCAACACAACACGGCGCTTGGCCTCGCCGGTGAATACAGTCCACTCCGCTGCATCCTCCGGGAACATCAGCGTCCTGTCAAACCAGCGGGCGCCCATCGCATGATCGTGGTGATGGTGGGTCAACAATACCGTCAGGGGCTTGTCCGTCAACGTGCGGACAAAGGCGGCCACGTCCTCTGTGCCGTAGCCGGTATCTACCAGCAGCGCTGCCTGTGTCCCTTCAATCAGCGTCATGCAAACGCCCATTGCATCCCGGATATGCGTTACCTCCGGAAATACCTGGTTGATCTCAAAGCTCATGCGCTCTTCTCCTTTGCACAATTTTGGTATATATTTCGACAATCTGCAGCAAATTCCTGTTGTTTTGGGCATGCGGTTTTTGCCGGTTTGTAATCACATTTTGCATCGGCAGAAAAAAGCGTGACAAAAAAATCCTGCGCCAGAAGGGGTGGTGACAAGGATGGAGTTATCCTTCACTTCACATCGCGCAAATAACGAAACCGCTAGCCTTTGTTGGCTTGCGGTTTCTTGTACTGTGTGATAGAATGAAAGCGATAAACTTGAATTTGACGAGGTATTCAAATGAATGAGCAGGTAAAAGAATATATAGATAAATATCCAAATAGCATTATCGAAATGTACAATACTTTAAGAAAACTAATTTTTGATAGTGTTTCATCTGAACCACAAGAAACAATGTGGGCTAAACTCCCAACCTATTATGTTGGGGAATCTTTTGTAAGGCTTATTCCTTTCAAAGACCATATTAATATTGAAGCGAAGGCTGTGTTGGCAAATACGGAAATGTTATCAGGCTATAAATTAACGCCTAAAGGAATGTTGCAAATTTTCTTAAAACAAGATATTCCTGCTGATGTGTTGAGGAAGATATTTGTCGAAACATTAGGCTGAAAAATTCCAATTTGCCGAGCAGACGAAACTCTTTTTCCATCATTTCAAGAGGGTGCAATTATACGCACTGTACCAGTGCATTGCGTTTATACAGGTACATATAAGTAAACGTGCATCCGGCATATCACCGGATGCACGTCTTTTCTTGTTGCTGGATAACTTGTTCCTTGACAGTTCTCCCTCCATCAGACGCAGGATTTTTCTCTTATGCCCGGCTCCAGACAGCGCCGCTCTTGGAATCCTTGACCACAACACCCATGGCGGCCAGCTCGTCACGAATCCGGTCGGATTCCGCCCAGTTCTTGGCCTTGCGGGCTTCGTAGCGGGCCGTCAGCAGCGCATTCACCTTCGCCGTTTCTTCCTCGGAAGCGTCCGCAGGGCCAGCGATGGTATAAGCTTCGTCGCCGCCGGCGGTGGTGGTCGCCGTCGCAGCGGAAGCGCGCACCTTGGCGGCAGCCTCCAGCAGATTCAGGCTCAGCACCCGGTCAAAATCACCGATCAGGTACAGCTTCGTCGCGTCGTCAAGCTCTTTGGCCTTCAGCACATCATACACGCTGGTGATCGCCAGGGAGGTGTTCAGGTCGTTGGTCAGACCCTTGAGGAACTTCTCCTGATACTTCTTCGCCGCCTCCAGATCCGGCTGATGGGCTGCATCCGGCTTGACGGCCGCAACACGGTTGACCAGCTTCTGATAGGTGCCGGCTGCGTTGTCCAGGTTCTCCCAGGAAAACACCAGGTTCTGGCGGTAATGGCTCTGCAGGCAGAACAGACGGTAGGCCAGCGGATCGTAGCCCTTCTCCTCCAGCAGGGAGACCGTCAGGAACTCACCCTTGGACTTGGACATCTTGCCGCCCGCCGTATTCAGATGATGGACATGGAACCAGTGGGTGCACCACTCATGGCCCAGATAGGCCTCGGACTGGGCGATCTCGTTGGTGTGATGCGGGAAGGCGTTGTCAATGCCGCCGCAGTGCAGATCCAGATACTCGCCCAGATGCTTCTTGGAGATGCAGGAGCACTCAATGTGCCAGCCGGGATAGCCCACGCCCCAGGGAGAATCCCACTTCAGCGCCTGATCCTCAAACTTGGACTTGGTGAACCAGAGCACAAAGTCCGCCTTGTTGCGCTTGTTGTCGTCCGCCTCCACGTCGTCGCGGACGCCGACGGCCAGGTCTTCCTCGTCGTGGTCGTTGAAGACGTAATACTTCTCCAGCTTGGCGGTATCAAAATACACATTGCCGCCGGCCAGATAGGCATAGTCCTTCTCCAGCAGCTTTTCCACCATCTCGATGTAGTCATCGATGCAGTTGGTGGCAGGCTCCACCACGTCCGGCGTCTTGATCTGCAGCTTGGCGCAGTCGGCAAAGAAGGCGTCGGTGTAGAACTGAGCGATCTGCATGACCGTCTTGTTCTCGCGCTTGGCGCCCTTGAGCATCTTGTCTTCGCCCGTATCGGCGTCAGAAGCCAGATGGCCCACGTCCGTGATGTTCATCACGCGCTTGACGTTGTAGCCCTCATAGCGCAGCGCCTTTTCCAGCACATCCTCCATGATGTAGGAGCGCAGGTTGCCGATATGAGCGAAATGGTAAACCGTCGGGCCGCAGGTGTACATGCTCACATCCATACCAAAGCGGGGCTTGAACACTTCCTTACGGTGGGACAGAGAATTATACAGGAGCATTTTGGTCATCCTTTCGGAATTGAAATCAATTCATCATACCACTTTTTGCCTTGCAAGTCAAACGAATCAGCCATCGATCTTTTCCCGGGAAAACCGGAAGCCGTAGAAATCAAACTGACAGCCCGGCAAGAATACAAACGTCACCGTGCAAAGGCCCGGCAGCACATTGACCTCAAACTGCTGTTTCCCGCTCGCCGTCCCCTTGAACTGTGCCAGTGCCGTCACGGATTCGCCGTCTTCATTCTGGCAGCGCACCGTGATGGGATTCTCATCCAGGGGCGTACAGCCGTCGATGGTCAGCATAACCGTCTCGGCATCGCCGAAGTCCATATTTTCATAGACCAGCGATACGTTGTTGCCGATGCCAAAGACGCCGTCCGCTCCCCTGGTGAAGCTGTCGCCGTATACAGCGTCTGCACCAAGGGCTTCCAGCGGCATCCAGGCACGGCTCTGCTTCGTGAAAACAAAGCCCTTCAGATGCACCTTCTCCGTCAGGGAGAAGCAGATCGTATGCACGCCCGTCAGCCGGACAGGCAGACGATAGGTCTCGGGCTGATATACATTCCAGCGGGAGGGCTTCTGATAAGGCAGCACAGCGATCAGCTGACCGCCCTCCTCCGGAATGCCGTCCCACATATGCAGCTCATGCAGATTGCCGTCCAGCGCAAAGATCGGCAGCTCCAGCTCATCCGAGCCGACAGGGCCGAAGTCCACATTGCGGAAGCCAACCATGCTGGCACCGTCCCTGGCAAAGGCAATGCCCTGCTCGTTGCCGTTGGAGATTTCGCCGCTATGCACGTCATACAGGCCTGCGCTGACAAAGCCGTAGGGATTCAGATTCGGCTGTCCCAGTCCCTCAATGACGATCTCCTGCTGGCTGATGATACGGGGATGCGGATAGCCGTTGTTGCAGCTGGCCCGCAGGAAGATCTCTCCGTCGCCGTGACCGGTCACGGTGATCAGATCGTCCGTCATGGTACAGGAAGCGCAGGGACTCTTGATGCCCTTCATGTTGGTAATCGCCAGGGCGATCTCCTGCTTTTCTGCCTCCTCCGGATACACCTTGATCCGGAAGGTCAGGGTCTGGACGTCCTTGGTGATCCGCTTGCCGCCGAGCGGGATCAGCTCGAGCTTGCGCACCGGCACATCATCAGGCATTTCTGCCGCTTTGCAGAGCGGGACATGGCGGGAAACACCGTTTTCCGTCTCGGCAGGCAGCACGGGAATTTCCAGCACCGCCGCCTCCTTGCCGGGAGACGTCACCTCGATGCGGATCGTCCCCTGCTCCGCTGCAGCGCCGATCACCGCCAGCAGCTTGCCAGAGAAGAGACGGCGCGAGGAAGTCTGGTAACCTTCCCGATCCGTGGAATCGCCGTTGTCCAGGCCCATCAGCATGCTGTTACCGCTTACGCTGACCTGCACGCGATCCACTGCATTGGGGACAGGATTTCCCTGCGCATCCGCCATGCCAATGGTCACAAAGGTCATGTCCTTGCCGGTGGCAAACAGCGCCTGATCCTCTGCCTGGAGCGTAATGACTGCGCTGTCGCCGGGCGTACGCTGTACGTCCTGGGCGATGATACAGCCGGAAGCATCATAGGCCACTGCCTTGATCTCCCCCGGTGCATAGGGCACCTTCCAGCACGGACGGGACTTCTCCCACACAAGCCGCTCCACCTGCTGCCTGCCCAGGGATTCCCCGTTCAGGAACAGCTCCGCGCTGTCACCGTTGGTCATCACAGGCACGTCGATCAGCTGGCCGGGATTCCAATCCCAATGTACGCCGATATGCACCATCGGCGCCTTCGTCCACAGCGACTTGAACAGATACCAGAAATCCTTGGGAAACACCGCCGTATCCATCAGGCCGAAATAGCAGGAGCGGGTGTGATAGGGCGTAGGCTCGCCGACATAGTCAATGCCGCTCCAGAAATACTGACCCAGAGAATACGGGCAGTTCAGATCATCCACGATCATCTTCCGCAGATCCTTGGCGCCCCAGGAGGAGGAGCTGTTGCCCAGCGCGGAGCACTGGAGATCCTCATCGGACATGATGGACTGCTCAATGGGGAATTTATAAATGCCGCGGCTGGAGAACAGCGAACCGGTCTCGCTGCCGTAGATCCGCCATTCGGGGTGGGCCGTATGGTGCTGCTCGTACAGCTTTTCGCCGTAGTTGTAGCCGACAGCTTCAATAAACTGCGCGCAATGCTGCGCACCAGCCCAGGGCATGTAGTTGCTGCCGATGGTGGTGACCGCATTGCCCTTGGGATCGTGCTGGCGGACATAGCGGCAGAGCATCTGCGTCACCTTACCGGCCTGCTCGGGGTTATTGTTGGTATCGCCGATCTCGTTGCCGATGGACCACATCAACAGCGAGGGATGATTCCTGTCCCTGCGCACCCAGGCAGCCACGTCCTCCGCTGCATCCGCATCAAAGAATCGGGCGTAATCGTAGGTCGTTTTGGGATGCTGCCACATGTCAAAGGCTTCGTCCACCACCAGGATACCGAGCTCGTCGCACAGATCCATGATCTGCCGGGCGGGCGGATTGTGGCTGGTGCGCAGGCTGTTGACGCCCATCTCCTTCATAGCCAGCAGCTGACGGCGGGCAGCCTTCTCGTGGAAGGCACTGCCCAAACAGCCCAGATCATGATGCAGGCACACGCCGTGAAGCTTGATGTGCTTTCCGTTGAGGAACATGCCCCGGTCCGTCGTCAGTTCGATCGTCCGGAAGCCCACGTTTTCACAGATTACCTGATCGCCGCAAGCCGTGGTCAGCGTATAGCAGAAGGGATCATCAACAGACCACAGATGCGGCGCATCCACACGGAAAACGGCGCATGCATGATCTCCGTTCACCTCGGCAGCCGCACAAATCGTCAGTCCGCAGCCGTCCGTCAGCGTATGGGTGATCTGCGGCTGCTCGCCGGTGCCAGTCAGCTCCGTCTCCACAATCAGCGTCCACTGACCGTCCTGACAGGCGGTGGTCACATAGGTGCCGTCCGGCGCAATATGACGCAGCGGCAGCACCTGCAGCGTGACGTCCCGATAAATACCTGCGCCGGAATACCAGCGGCTGTTGGGGCTGCGGTGGCGGACATGAACATGGATCACATTCTCCCCCGCCTGCAGCCGACCGGTCAGATCTGCATCAAAGCAGGTATAGCCGTAATGATGCGTGCAGACAATATCCCCGTTGAGCAGCACATCACAATCCATGTAAACGCCGTCAAAGCGCAGCAGCACGGCCTTGTCCAGCCAGGCCTGCGGTACATCAAGCACCCGGCGGTACCAGCCGTCGGCATTTTCATACAGATCATTTTCCTGCCCGATGAGGAAATCATGAGGAATGTCCACCGCCTGCCAGACTGCAGACTGTGTATCTGCCAGCCCGGATCCATTCTTCAGCTTGGTAAATTCCCATCCATCATTGAAAAGGCGTTCCATATCGGTCATCCATCCTTCTGACTGTGAATCTTTGGATTTCGTAACTATTTAATTATTCGTGGAGGCGAAGCGGATTCCTGCCTGAAGTTGCCGGATCGGCCATAAACCAGATTGTATATTTTCTGTTCCGGTTCCCCGGAGGTTCATTTCCAGACCGGCGGTCGGTTTATTCCGTTTGACAAGCGGGCATTCTCGGGGTACAATAACGCTATACAAAAGAACAGAAAATCATGGAAGGAGCAAATCAGGATGAAGCTGACTTTTCTGGGCGCCAATCACGAGGTGACCGGCAGCCGAACGCTGATCGAATGGAAGCAAGGCCGCTACGCACTGGTGGACTGCGGCATGGAGCAGGGGCAGAACGAGTATGAGAATGCCGAAATGCCTGTCAGCGCCAAGCAGATCGAATATGTGTTTATTACCCATGCCCATATCGATCACACCGGCATGCTGCCCAAGCTCTGGCACGACGGCTTCCGCGGGAAGGTCTACGCCACCCGCGCCACCTGCAATCTCTGCAGCATCATGCTGGCGGACAGCGCCCATATCCAGGAATCCGACGCAGAATACCAGACCAAGAAGAACAAGCGCAAGGGTCTGCCTGCGGTAGAGCCTGCCTATACCATTCAGGACGTCAACGAGCTGATGAACAATTTCCGCCCCTGCGGATATCATGAGCCTGTGCGCGTAGATGATGGGCTGGTCGTCTCCTTCAGCGACTGCGGCCATCTGATGGGCAGCGCAGCCGTTCAGCTCTGGCTGACCGATTGCGGCGAGACGAAAAAGATCGTGTTCTCCGGCGACGTCGGCAATCTGAATCAGCCCATCCTCAATGATCCCCAGCTGATCCGGGAAGCGGATTATGTGGTGGTCGAATCCACCTACGGCGACCGTCTGCATGAGAACCGCGTCGATCCTACGCCTGCGATGGTGGACATCATCCAGCGCACGCTGGACCGCGGCGGCAATGTGATCATCCCCTCCTTTGCCGTGGGCCGCACGCAGGAAATGCTCTATATCATCCGCGATATCAAGATGCGCAATCTGGTGCACGGGCACGACGGCTTCCCGGTCTATGTGGACAGCCCGCTGGCCAACGAGGCAACCGCGGTCTTCCTGCAGTGCGATACGGAATGTCTTGATCCCGCCGCGCAAGCCGTCATGGCACAGGGCGTGAATCCGATCTCCTTCCCCGAGCTGGAAACAGTGGTCACTGCAGACGAATCCAAGGCGCTGAACGCCTCCAAGATCCCCGGCGTGATCATTTCCGCCAGCGGCATGTGCGATGCGGGCCGCGTCCGTCACCATCTCAAGCACAACCTGTGGCGCGAGGAATGCACGGTGCTGTTCGTGGGCTATCAGGCCAACGGCACGCTGGGCCGCCAGCTGCAGGAGGGCGCGAAGGAGGTCAAGGTGCTGGGCGAAGAGATCACCGTGCGGGCGGAGATCGCCACGCTGCAGGGCGTCAGCGGCCATGCGGACAAGAACGGTCTGCTGCGCTGGCTGGACGGCTTCACGTCCAAGCCCCGCATCTTCGTCAATCATGGCGAGCATGACCAGTCCATGGCTTTCGTAGAAACCTGCAAAGCCCGCTACGGCGTGCAGGTGGACTGTCCCTACTCCGGCAGCGAGTTTGACATGCTTGCCGATGATTGGACGCATGTGGCACAGGGCGTGAAGTTCCGCAAGAAGACCGCCCAGTCCGCCGGTCAGAGCGCGCAGCAGCAGGCTTACAACGCCCTGCTGAACGCTGTCCAGCAGCTGGAGAGCGCAGCAAAGACCACCCGCGGCTTTGCCAACAACGAGCTCAAACGCCTGACCGATGCGGTCAAACGCATTATCAACGATATCAAAAAATAACCGGGAGGCCCTTTCATGCGACCCATAATCGGTCTGACACATTCCATCCAGTCGGATGAAAAAAAGCTGATGATGCCCCTTTCCTATGCCAATTCCATTCAGGCTGCCGGCGGCGTACCCGTGCTGCTGCCCATCACCAGGGATGCGGAGGTCATCGCCGCTTATGCCGGTATGGTGGACGGCGTGCTGTTCTCCGGCGGCGAAGATGTTGACCCTCAGTTTTACGGCGAAGATCAGCTCTGGGCCTGCGGCGATGTGCTGCCGTTCCGAGATGATTTTGAATTGCTTCTCCTTCGCGAGCTGCTGGCGAAGCATCCCGAAAAGCCGGTCCTCGGCGTCTGCCGGGGCGAGCAGGTGCTCAATGTGGCGCTGGGCGGTACACTCTATCAGGATCTGAAATCCCAGCTGCCCGGCTGCCTTGCCCACCAGCAGCATCAGATCGCCCCCTACACCTCCCATCGCATCAGCATCGAAGCCGGCTCGAAGCTGCATGCGATCTACGGCGATACGACAATTGCCGTGAACTCCTTCCATCATCAGGCCGTGAAGGAGATCGCCCCCTGTCTCCAGGTGACCGCCCGCAGTGCGGATGGCGTGATCGAAGGCTTTGAGAAGCCGGATCATCCCTACTACATCGGCGTCCAGTGGCATCCGGAACGGCTCGTAGAGCGCGAAGAAAACGCCGTGCAATGGCAGCTGTTCCGCTCCTTCGTCAACGCCTGCCGCAAGTAAACACAAAACAGCAGCATCCACACCGGGCGCTGCTTTTTTTTATTTCGCCAGATTGGCGTTGATCTCCTCCACCACGCGGACAACCTCAATATCACCGTCCGCAAGCATCTCCCAAATGTATTCGTCATCCTCATTGGGCAGGTTCTGCCAGTAATGGTCGGCCTTGGCCAGGTTATGCGCTTTGTCCGGCGTGCCGTCAAAGCAGTTGCAGGCGTTCCCCACAAAGACGCGCCCAGTGATCTTCAGCTCAACGATCGCATAGGTCGGCCGTCCGATCTGAGCGAAGAACTCGCCCCAGCGCCGGGATTCCTCCAGCTCCCGGCTGACGTACAGGCAGGCCATCCGGGACGGATATTCGGGGTATCTTGCCTGCCGCACTTCCTCCATTGCAAGCTCGCGAAGCGCCACATCCAGATGGTGCTCCAGCGGCAGTTCGTACTTCTCCGGATATGCGTACACATCCGCCGCCGTGTCCGCCAGCGCCATAACTCTGTCATATACACCGCTGTGATGGGATGCATCAAAGATGATATGCTGACCGACTTTCATCGGCCGGTCTGTGACCACATGATATGCTGTGATCGGTTCCATGTTTTCCTCCATACAAGAAAGGAGGGACAGCGTCCCCCCTTGGTTCAGCAATCAATGAACTTTCTGAATTCGGTCAGGATGCCGATACCGTCCGGATAATGCGCGGCAAACTGAGGCACCGCGTGGCTGGGGAAAGAATTGCCTTCAATGAAGGTCGGACCGTTCTCCGTGATTGCCACGTCCCAGGCAATAAAGCGCATCTGGGGCACCTTGCGGGCCGCCGCCATGCACATGGCCTTGGCTTCCTCCCAGTACGGGATGGTGAAGCCGATGATCTCCGTGCCGGTGATGGGATGCTTGGTATAGGTGTTGCCGGCTTTATCCGCGCCCACGGTGAGCAGCTTGCCGCTCTCCAGATCCACACGGGCAGCCATACCGCCGCAGTCCACATTGTCCATCACCTTGCCGTTACCGATGCGGACAAAGCCGTAGACAATGCCTTCCGCCTTGTCGCCCAGCAGAGTCGCAATGCGGCAGGTATTGACGGAGGTCGGGCACAGGCGGGCCATTTCAGGATGCTGGACGACGATTTCTTCCAGGATACCGATGCCGTCCGCCTTCAGACGGGCCAGGAAGGCTTCTGCGCCGTCTGCCCAGTCCGCAGGCGTGTATTTGTAGATGCCCACGCCGCTGGAGCCCTCCAGGGGCTTACCGATCAGGTCCGGCAGCGTCATCATCTCCGCGACCTCCGCCGCTGTGGTCGCTTCGTTGATCAGCAGCCACTTGCGGGGAATCCACTCCTTGAACAGCGCATTGAACTGGGTCTTGTCGTCGAAGAAATGCCAGTACTCCTTGGGATTCATCCGGCGGACGATCCCGTTGGAGATGCCGCGGGTGATGACGGTGCGGCGCTGAGCGTCGTTCAGGTTGTACATCTGCGCGATCTTGTAATCCACATAGCCCGCATTGTACTTCACTGCGCAGCGGAGCATATCGCACAGCAGCCAGATACGGGACTTCCCGCTGCGCTCCTTCAGCAGCGCAGTGGTCTTCCACATGGCCTTCCAGTCCATCTTGAACAGACGATTGAAGAAATACGAAAGACGGCTCATGAGGCAACCTTCCTTTCGTGAATGAGTTGCGATACTGCGTTGCGGAGCGCCCTCCGCGCTCCATGACTCCTGCTCAGAAGCCATCGCCGCGCGGTAGCGCCAAACCGGGTCGAAGACCCTTAAACGTTAAAGCGGAACAGGGTGATGTCGCCGTCCTTCATGACGTACTCCTTGCCCTCGGAGCGGACAAGGCCCTTCTCCTTGCAGGCAGCCATGGAGCCCAGCTCGACCAGGGTATCAAAGGGCACGATCTCTGCACGGATAAAGCCGCGCTCAAAGTCGGTATGGATCTTGCCCGCAGCCTGGGGCGCCTTGGTGCCGTTCTTGATGGTCCAGGCGCGGCACTCGTCCTCGCCCGCTGTCAGGAAGGAGATCAGGCCCAGCAGCCGGTAGCAGGCGGTGATCAGACGATCCAGACCGGACTGGCCGATGCCCAGGCCCTCCAGGAATTCCGCCTTCTCCTCCGCATCCATCTGGGCAATCTCTTCCTCGATTGCCGCAGAGATGACCAGCATTTCCGCCCCCTCGGACTTGGCGATGCCGTCCACCTTGTCCAGGCCGGGGATATCGGACAGGTCGCCGCCCAGCGCATCCTCGGCAATATTGGCCGCATAGATGACAGGCTTGGTGGTCAGCAGGAACCAGCTGTTGACAACCTCGCGCTCCTCATCGTCCATCGGGCAGGTACGGGCAGGCTTGCCGGACTCCAGATGGTTGTACAGACGATCCGCCAGATCAACCTCCACGCCGGCCTTCTTGTCACCGCCGCGGAAGCTCTTGAGGGCCTTGTCCTTGCGGCGCTGGATGGACTCCATATCCGCAAAGATCAGCTCCAGATTGATGGTCTCGATATCACGGGCGGGATCGATGGAGCCGTCCACGTGAATGATATTCTCATCCTCAAAGCAGCGCACCACATGAACGATGGCGTCCACCTCGCGGATGTGGCTGAGGAACTTGTTGCCCAGGCCCTCGCCGTGGGACGCGCCCTTCACCAGACCGGCAATATCCACGAATTCAATGGTCGTGGGGGTGACCTTCTTGGGGTGGTACATGTCCGCCAGCACGTCCAGACGGCTGTCGGGCACCATGACCATGCCGGTATTGGGCTCGATGGTGCAGAAGGGATAATTGGCGGCCTGTGCGCCCGCCTTGGTGATCGCATTGAAAAGGGTGCTCTTGCCGACATTCGGCAGACCCACAACGCCAAGCTTCATATCGTCGGAATCTCCTTCGTATTTGGGTTTGGTTATCCATGCTATTATATACGCTTTCCATGAAAAAAGCAAGGTTGCAGACGATGAGTTTTCGCTTTTCCGGATCGCTCCCGCGCCATGGATTGTCAATCCATTTGAATTATGCTATGCTATGTTTACCGCACAGCGGAATTCGTTTGAAAGGAAGGAATCGGCATGAAGAAGACGTTTGAACTGTATACTCAGGAGGGCTTGTCTGCATGACCCTCCGCGACTGAATGGAGGAACATATGGCGCTGAACTGGATTGATGTAAACGACTATGACTTTAGCTGTCTGCTCATGATGGAACGCTTTCAGCTGCGATATCTGTGCGAATACGGCGCAGAGGCCCTGGGCAGCAGGCTTGGCACGGCGCTGAAGGCGCATCCTGCCGTGCATTGGTACATCGCGCAGCTGCTTCCCGAGTATGCCGACAACCTGACTCAGCAGGCATTGCAAGCGCCTGCTGAGTCAGGAGATGCACTGCGGCAATGCGAATGCGCCGTCATGGCCTGGATGGAGGATTTCGTGACCTACACAACGCCCCAGGTCATGGATGCGCAATGCCCCTTTATCTACGGCTGGGACAAGGCAAGGCTCTTTGAGCTGGCAAACCTTTCCGGCAAGCGTGTACTGGATGTAGGCAGCGGTAATGGCCGCCTGACCTTTGCGGCTGCGGAAAAAGCAGCGGAAGTATATGCCGTGGAGCCCGTTGAAACCCTTCGTCACTATCTGCGGGAAAAATGCCGGCAGGAGAACATCCGCAATGTCCGGGTGACTGACGGATTTGTGGAGGCTCTCCCCTATCCGGACGATACCTTCGATGTCGTCCTGTCCGGCCATGTGGTTGGCGATGACCTTGACCGGGAGCTCGCAGAGCTTGAGCGAGTGTGCAAGCCCGGCGGCTTCATCCTGGATGTGCCCGGCGATCAGCCCTGGCACGCCCAGGTGAATCCTGAGCTGGTTGCAAGAGGCTACGAGCCCCTTGCCTATACCGGTTCCTTTGGAGAGCCTGTCATCCGCTACCGCAAGCAGATCAACAAATGAACATGGCCGACGCATTGGCGCTGATGCCCTGCGTCGGCCTTTTTTTTACAGCCTTACCGCCAATTATCCAGAATCCGGTACAGCCCCTCAATGAATCCCGGGCGCGGCACGTCCGCTGCTGCAATGCAATTCAGCTTTGCAATCACCTGGCCGTCCAGCAGCACATTCACCGTGCCCAGCACATCACCCTGCGCAACAGGCGCATCAACAGCTTCCGGCAAGTTCAGCTCCAGCTTCAGCCCGGATTGCTGTCCATTTTTCAGCAGCATGGACAACCCGCCGCCCATTGCCAGCTCCACCGTATCCGCCGCGCCGCCCCGGACAGGCAGCTGTTCCCCCAGCAAGTCACCCTTGTTTGCAATGGCAATGCGCTGATAGTTGGCAAACCCATAATCCAGCATGGCCCGCGCCTCGTCAAAGCGGGTCTGGCTGACCGGGGTGCCCAGCACAATGGCAACCAGCCGCATTCCGTTTTTTTCAGCCGTGGCCGCAAGGCAATACTTCGCTGCATCCGTGGAGCCGGTCTTGAAGCCGTCACAGCCCTGATAGAATCGTACAAGCCGGTTGGTGTTGGTCAGATCGGTCACCCGGCCGCCGGGATGCGTCAGCTTGTCGATCCACACGGAGGAATAGGCCGTATACTGCGGATGCTTCGCGACCTCGCAGCAGAGCGTGCATACATCCCGCGCCGTCGTATACTGCCCCTCCTGAGGATAGCCGGTGCAGTTGACATAATGGGTATTGGTCATTCCCAACTCGGCAGCCCGGGCATTCATCCGGGCAACGAAGGCTTCTTCGCTGCCGCAGAGATACTCCGCCAGCGCCACGGCTGAATCATTCGCACTGGCCATGATGGTCGTGCGGAGCAGATCCTCCAGGGAGTAAGTCGCATTGGCATCCAGCAGCGCCTGCGAGCCCTTCATGGCCGCCGCCGTCCGGCTCACCTGCACGCTGTCCTTCAGCGTCACTTCCCCCCGGTCAAGGGCCTCCAGCACCAGCAGCGCTGTCATCAGCTTGGTGATGGACGCCACCTCCCGCTTCTCATCCGCATGCTTCTCAATAATAATTGTCCCCGTGGATGTCTCTGCAAGCACCGCCGCCGGAGAAGTCATGCTCATCGGCTGACCGTCTTCCAGGGGCTTCGCCGCCGCCGTCATCGGGAGCAGCAGGAAAATCGCCGCTGCCAAAGCTGTAACACGCTGCAAAAAGGACATGCTGATTCCTCCTCAATCGTTTGGAATCAGCATGCCCTGTAAAATTCAGAATTATGAATTCGGAATTCGGATTTATATGACCAGGCCGCCGCTCACGCCAAGCACCTGGCCGGTGATGAAGGAAGCGCCCTCGCTGCAGAGGAAGAGGATCGTTTGGGCGACCTCGTCTGCTTCGCCGATGCGCCCAAGGGGCGTCTCCTCCGCCAGTGCAGCCCGGTCTTCGTCGGTCAGCTGGGCGTTCATGTCGGTGTCGATCACGCCGGGCGTGACGCAGTTCACCCGCACGCCGCTGGGGCCGACCTCCTTGGCCAGCGCCTTGGTCATGCCGATCAGCGCCGCCTTGGCAGCAGAATAGGCTACCTCACAGCTCGCGCCAACCTCGCCCCACATGCTGCTGACGTTGACGATGCAGCCCTGCTGTGCGGAAATCATCCCCGGAAGCACCGCCTTTGTGACGGAGAAAGTACCGCGGACGTTCACCGCAAAGAGGTGATCCCACTCGGCCTCCGTCATATCCGTCAGCAGCCCGATATGGGCAATGCCGGCGCAGTTGACCAGCACATCCAGCCGATGCCAGACACGCAGCACATTTTTCATCACCGTTGCGACCTGCTCCGCATCGGAAATATCACAGCGGAAAGCCGTCACGTCGCAGCACTCGTCGCGAAGGCTGCTTGCCAGCGCCTCCGCCAGCGCTTCGTTGCTGCGGTAGAAGAATACTACGCTGTAGCCGGCTCTTGCAAAGGCCCGGACGCAGGCAGCGCCAATCCCCCGGCTGCCGCCGGTAATCAGTACGTTGCGTCTCATATCACAGGGCCTCAATGGTCGCATCCAGCAGCGCGCGGAAGGTGCCCTTCACGCGGGCCGCCGTATCAATGACCTCCTGCTCGTCCAGCAGCACGTCCAGGATGCCCGCCGCCATATTGGTGATGCAGCTCACGCCCAGCACCCGCATGCCGCAGTGGCGGGCCACAATGGTCTCCGGCACCGTGGACATGCCCACAGCGTCTGCCCCAAGAATGCGGGCCATCCGGATCTCCGCAGGCGTTTCGTAGCAGGGGCCATTCATCCACATATAGACGCCCTTCTGCACCGCAACGCCCAGCTTTTTTGCCTGCTGCTCGCAAAGCGCGATCAGCTCCAGGTCATAGGCATGGGACATGTCGGGGAAACGAACGCCAAACTCCGAAAGATTCGGGCCGGTGAGCGGATTCTTGCCGGACATGTTGATGAAATCGCTGATGATCATCAGGCAGCCCTGGGAGAAGTCCAGGTTCACGCCGCCTGCTGCGTTGGTGACAAAGAGCGTCTTGACGCCCAGCAGCGACATGACGCGCACCGGCATGGTGACCTCCTCCATGCTCCAGCCCTCATAGGCGTGGAAACGGCCCTGCATCATGCAGACGCGCTTGCCGTGGAGCTTGCCTGTCCACCAGCGGCCTGCATGACCCGGCGCAGTGGAATGCGGAAAGCCGGGAATATCCTTGTAATCAACGTATTTCGCATCCTCCAGCGCCTCGACATAGTCGCCCAGGCCGGAGCCGAGGATCACGCCGACCTCCGCCTCGCCGACCTGCTCGCGGATGTAGTCCGCCGCCGCATGGAGCTTATCAATATATGCCTGCATCGTTGTATCCTCCGTAACTCAAAGTTTGTCTGCAAAGGAAACTGCGCCAAAGCGATCCGGCAGCCCCAGCCATTCCGCACAGGTGGCCGCCACATCGGCATAGGTCGTACGGGTGCCGAGGTTGACAAGCCCCTTCATCCCCTTATGCCACACCATCAGCGGAATATGCTCCCGGGTATGATCGGTGCCGGGGAAGCACGGGTCGCAGCCGTGATCTGCCGTGATGATGAGCAGATCCTCCTCCGTCATCAGCGCCTGGATCTCCGGCAGCTTCCGATCAAAGTATTCCAGCGCTTTGGCAAAGCCCTCAGCGTCGTTGCGGTGTCCATAGAGAGAATCCGTGTCCACCAGATTGGTGAAGCAGAAGCCCTCAAAGGGCTGTCTCATGTAGTCCATCCAGGCATCAATGCAGGCCGGATTACCGCTGGCATGGTTGGAGCCGGTCAGGCCCTTCTCCGCAAAGATGTCCTCAATCTTGCCTACGCCCAGAGAAGCCATGCCGGCTTCCTCACAGGCGTCCAGCAGCGTCCGGCTGAAGGGCGGCACAGCAAAATCCCGCCGGCCGGAGGTGCGGACGAACGCGCCCTTTCCGGTGCCTACAAAGGGTCGGGCAATGACGCGGCCCACGCACAGGTCACCCGTCAGCATTTCGCGGGCGATCCGGCAGAATGCATACAGCTCCTCCCGTGAGAAGATCTCCTCATGACAGGCGATCTGGAACACGCTGTCCGCCGAGGTATAGACAATGGGCGTGCGGTTCTTCATGTGCTCCTCGCCCAGCTCATCCAGAATGACCGTGCCGGAGGAGGCGTAGTTGCCAATGCACTTGTAGCCGATGGCCTGTTCATAGCGGGCAATAAAATCAGCCGGGAAACCTGTATCCGTGAAGGTTGGGAAAGGCTTATCCAGCTTGCAGCCGGCAAGCTCCCAGTGACCGGTGGTCGTATCCTTACCGGCGCTGGCCTCCAGGCAGCGTCCAAAGGCGCCAACTGCTTCCGGGTCAGCCGGATAATGCGTCCCTTCGATATGCCCCATGCCCAGCCGAGCCATATTCGGCAGCTGCGGGCGGCATGTATCCACCACATGTCCCCAGGTGCAGGAGCCCATGTCACCATACTGCGCTGCATCCGGCAGATACCCGACGCCTGCGCCGTCCAGGACGGTCAAAAACACTCTCTTCATATCGGATTCCTCCTTATGATTTGATTATACACCATTTCCAACAGATTGAAAAGTGAAAGATTTTGTGATAAGCTGTTGCAGAGGTGATTCGATGATACGGCTGATGATCGACGACCAATATCCGTCCATGCCCTGGGACAAAATCGATGCGGTGGTCTTTGACGTGGGCAATGTCCTTTTGACCTGGCAGGCACAGGAGCTGCTGGACCGGCTTGTGCCGGAGCATCCGGAGCTGCACGAGGAGCTGACTGTCCGCGTGTTCAAGTCTCCCTACTGGTGCATGCGTGACCGCAACAGCGCAACGTTGGAGGAAGTGATCGGCGCCATGTCCCGCACTGCGCCGGAGCTGGAGCCCTACATCCGTCGGATCATGACCGGCTGGATCGACCTGCCGTCCATTTCCGAAGGCGTGGAGGCCCTGAAGGCCTGCAAAGCCCACGGCGTCAAGCTTTATGCGCTGACCAACTACGCGGACAAGGAGTTTGCTTACGCCTGTGCACATCACAATTTCTTCCAGCTGTTTGATGATTACGTTGTCAGCGGACGTCTGCATCTGGTGAAGCCCGGACTGGAAATCTATGCCCGGCTGATTCACCAGTTCGATCTTGATCCGGCCCGTACGCTCTTCATTGATGACAGCCCGGCCAACATTGAAGCCGCGCTTGAATCCGGCTGGCAGGGCCTGTGCTACAACAAAGCAGGCAAGCTTCGGAATTTCTTCACAAAAACATCGTCAAATCCTTGAAATTCCTGCATTTTTCCCTTGACAGCGGATGCCTGGTGTGATATGATAAATGCTGGCCGCTCAGGAGAGGTCTGTCAATGTGCATCTGCACAACCTCAAATCCTGGCGAGTAATAATAGGAGGTGCTTTTGCATGTACGCTATCATCAGCGCCGGCAACAAGCAGTACCGCGTGTCTCAGGGTGAGACCATTTACATCGACAAGGTGAACCAGGAAGACGGTTCCACCATTTCCTTCGACGTTCTGATGGTCGAGAA
>JAFQIB010000137.1 GCA_017397765.1 Clostridia bacterium
CTTCCCCGGGCTTCGCTCGGCGATTGCAAGCAATCGCTCTCGCTCGTCATGCTGAAGCATGACCTCTGTGGTCGGCCCATGAAAGCCAAGGCTTCCCTGGGCTTCGCTCGGCGATTGCAAGCAATCGCTGTCGCTCGTCATGCTGAAGCATGACCTCCACGGCCAGCTGGCCAACGTATGTCGTGCGATCTGCGATGCTCTGTTGCGGACTTCGCCGCGATGGGGCAAGCCCCATACCCCAAGAACGATGCTCCCACGGGAGCTGCCACAAGGAGGAAAAATGGACTTCTTTCATTGGACAACCAAAATCGTTTCCCGGAACAAGGGAAAATCTGCCGTTGCTGCGTCTGCCTATATCAGCGGCACAAAAAAGGAAAACACCTGGGATGGCGTCACCCACGACTACACCCGCAAAAAGCATGTCATCTACACAGAGGTAATGCTGCCGCCCAACGCTCCACAGGAATATGCGGATCGCAGCCTTCTATGGAACAGCATTGAATGGAATGAAACCAAGGCCAATGCCCAGCTCGCCCGGTCGATTGAGCTGGCGCTGCCTGCCGAACTAAACCATGAGCAGAATATCGCTCTTGTTCGGAAACTGGTGCAGAAGCTGTTTGTGAATAAGGGCATGTGCGCGGACGTTGCCTTCCATGACAAGGGGGATGGCAACCCACACGCTCACATCCTGCTGACCTTGCGCCCACTGGCCTCGGATGGAAAGTGGGGTGATAAAAGCCGATTGGAGTACATCCTGGATGCTGACGGTAATCGCATCCCTGCCAGGCAGAAAGGCCGTTGGAAAACACGAAAGGTTTACACAACCGATTGGGATGACCGTGGCAATGCGGAACGCTGGCGCGCCGCTGCTGCCGATGCCATCAATGAAGCCCTGCGTGAAGCTGGATTCACGCAGGGCTTTGTCGATTCTCGGAGCTATGCCGATCAGGGTGTGCATCGCATCCCTATGGTACACGAGGGGCCGGACGCCCGTGCCATGGAGAAGCGCGGCATTCCCGCGGAGGTGGGCGAAAAGAACCGGGAGATTCGTCAGCAGAACAAGCTGCTCAGTCAGCTGGAAGCACGACTTGCCCGACTCAATGCATGGGCACAGTATGAGAAAAAGAAGGATGAGCTGCTGACCGCCCAAGATGGGGGTATGTCCAGAGAGAGCTTGCGGTTCAAGCTCGCGTCCAACATCCTCGCTTCCAGCGTACAGCCCAATCACAAGGATCATCGTCTGCGCGACAGCACAGGGCTGCTGGCCATCATGCATGAGTACAACATCACGGATGCTGCGTCCTGTCTGGCTGCCATTCAGACGGTCAACACGAAGTTCTACGGTCTGAAGAGCAAACGGAAAGAGAATCATGATCTTTCTCTTGAACTGAGCGTCCGGATCGAATCCCATGAAAAGTGCAAGAAATATCAGAAGCATTACCGGACATGGGAGAAGCTGCCGGAGGCAAAGCGCAGCGACTTTGAACGCAGATATGAGTACGAGCTACGCCAATACAGACAGGCGGCATCTGTCTTGCGCCGCTGCCAGGATGGCGGTGAGAAGATCGACTACAAGGGCTGGAAGGCAGCTCTGGAGTATCTGGAAAAGAAACAATTTTTGATGGATTATCAGCTGGAAGATATGAAGGAGGAAGTGCGTCGGTTGGAGGTTGTGAAGCGGGAGTTCATTCAGGATAACAAGAAAACGAAGCCGGAGCGATATGCTCGATGAGTCGCATGTCATTCTCCTCAGCCACGCCTTCCTACACCACCCGTTCTGTGGAGGCACAGGTCTGCAAATGAGGAGGGCAGGTTGCTGGGAGATAAAGCTCTTTGGGAATGACACAACGTCCACATGGCAATGGGCATTTCAGACTTGTCTGTCCTGACACGCCAAAACGCTGCAATTTTCTCCCAGCAGGGATGAAGCTGCAGCGTTTTTCATATGGGACGTTTTTTACAGGAAAGCTCCGTGGAGCAGTACGATCAGCCTGTTCTTAAAGCGGTTATTCCGCCATGTGGTGAATGTAGGGAAGGTCGGGCAGGTCATGGAAGCGGTAAAATCTTTCCGCATTGTCGTGGAAAAAGAGCTGCTTCTCCCCCGTCGTCAGCAGAGGGGACTTGTCCACGAAGTCCCAGCTCATGCGGTAGGTGATGGCAGTCATCGTGCGGGGGTAGTCGGAGCCCCACATGAGCTTCTCCATGCCGCAGATGTCCCGCGCCTCCAGGATTGCCCGCACCGCCGAAGGATAGGGATAGAACTCACTGTTGAACAGCCAGGTAATGCCGCCGCTCTCCACAAACACATTGGGATTTTGTGCCAGGCGGATCTGCTCCTGCCAGCCTTCTGTGGTCACCATGCCGAAGTGGCCGATGGCCATGCGGACGTCGGGATACTGCTGGATCATCTCTCGCAGGGAGGCCACCTGCGTGTCGCCATCCGCCAGGTCAAGGCCGATGAACTTGTCCTCCGCAGCAGCTCGGGCAAACACGTCGTCCAGCCTGGTCAGGTCAGGGTCGGCCAGCCGCCCGGCGCAGATCTTGATGCCGTCCGCCCAAGAGATATCCCCCAGGGGCTTATGCAGAAAATCTTCATACAGGGCGCTCACGCGGATGCGGACAGGGTTTTCTTCCCTCACCCGGCGAAGATATTCATCCTGATTGCCGTCGATGTACTCCTGGGTCACCACTGCGCCGGCCACCTGGGCGAAGTCCATGTTGGCCAGCAGGCGTTCCACGCTATTCACGCCGTCGGTCATGTAGGCGGGCAGCATCTGGCGCACTGCATCGCCGAACTGGCTGCGGCCGCCGCCCAAATCGTATACGGGCAGGCCGTTCACCCGGCCCTGCTGCTTTTGCCACAGGTGAAGATGGGCGTCGATCATTGGAGCCGCCTCCTTATTCAAAGGGATAGGGATACTCCGCCAGATATTCATCCAGCAAGCCGCACTCGTCGATCAGCTTGAACAGCGTGTAACGGGTACGGTAGTCCTTGCCGCAGTGCATGGAGCGGCGCACCAGCTCCTCGGGGATGTGCTCCTCCTGCCAGGTCATTTCAGCATGCAGGGTGTGCATCACGGCCTTGATCTTCTCCAGCGGCGGCATGGCGGCGATGACTGCCCTGATGTCATCCGCGCGCTCCTGTGCTGTGCGGATGCGGCGCTCCTGCTCCTCCCATGCGAGGAAGTCGCCGGGGTTCTCCCGCATGATCTGGCTGCCGCCCTCCTCGCCATAGGCATGGCGCATCCAGCGCTCCCGCTTTTCATGGCTGATGCGGCGGGCCTTGATATCCTCCAGGTCAAGCTGTGAGAGGTCTTCCTTGGCAAACCGCTCGAACATCGGCCACACCATCAGGGTGCTCACGCCCACGGACGCGCCGTGCATAGGGGGCTCCAGGCCCTGCTGCACCATGATCATCTCCCAGTACTGGGCGATGTTGTGCTCAATGGAAGCCACGGCACGGGTGTTGTCGATGATCATGATGGTCACACCCGCCAGCAGCAGCGCCTCAATGAGGATGCGCATGCCCTTCTCGGTCTTGCCGGCGATCTCGTCCACATTGTCCACCAGGGCGTTGACAGCATTGGTAACCATCTCCACGCACACGGGGCAGCAGGCTTCGCCGTTGATAATCGATCCCAGCTGCCAGTCCGCCTTGGCGATGTACTTGCCCAGCACGTCGCCCACACCGCTGGCGATCATGTGCATGGGCGCAGTGGCCAGCACGTCCAGGTCACACACGATGATCTCCGGGCACACGGCGGGCCGCTGGATTTTGAGCCCGCGGTGCAGGAGCGGCGCCACGGCAGAGGCGTAGCCATCCATCGAGGGGGCAGTGCCAACGGACACAAAGGGAAGCTTCGTCCGCTCGGCATTGATGCGGGTGGTGTCGGTCACCGTGCCGCTGCCTACGGCAATGAGGAAATCCGTCTCCCTTGTAATGGAAAGCAGCACCTCGCCGCAGGAAAGATCGTCGGGAAGCATGTCGCCCTCCCGGTGAATGACGCAGGGCACCACGGTGAAGCCCGCTGCTGTCAGCGCCTTTTCCACCTCTTTGCCGGCCACGCGATAAGTATTGTCATCTGCCACCAGCACGCAGTTGGTGCCCAGACCCCGCTTGGCAATGTAGGCCGGAATGCGGGGGATGAGCCCCTTGCCGATATAGATGTCCTTGTCGATGGCATGGTGCTCGCAGGGACAATCGCAGTCTGTGCCGGAAATGATCATCCGGCAGTCCTGATCATAGCTTACCGTAACAGCCATGGCGCATCCTCCTGTTATCGCGTGACATCGATATAGTCCCTGTTCCAGATGACCGCTGTTTTCAGCGGCGCACCCTTGCAGTAGATCCTGTTCTCATAGGCAGCAATGGGATCAGCGGTGAATTCCTCCCGGTCGATGAGGCCCACGATCTCGTCATACCGGCTCTTCGCGAGCATCCCGATAGCCTGCTCCATATGCTCCTGACGGAAATTGATGGAGCCGAAGATCAGGTGGTTCTCAAAGCCGAAGGGCATGGTATCATAGGTGACCTTCGGGCCCAGGGAGAAGCTGTTGTAGATGCCGTTGCAGCCCAGTACCTGCTGGGTGAAGGCGATCTCATGATCCGCATTCGTACCGCTGGCGCCGATGAACATGGTCGCCCGGCCTCCCAGTGCATCCACGATGGCAGATGCCAGCTCCTCGCCGGAAGTAAAATCATTCTGGATATAGGTTGCGCCGGTATGCTCCAGAGCGAAGTGCACCTTCAGGCTGTCCGGCTCATCCAGGCCGACAAAGACCAGCCTGGCCCCCGGGTGCGTCCGGTGGATGATATCGCCGATGAACATGCCGGTGGTGCCCAGGCCAAACACCACCGTGCGGGTGAAGATCTCGTCTGCAGCAAGGGTGCGCGCCTCCTCCAGGCTGCAGTGATGGCGGCGGGCGGTCTGCCGGAACCAGTGGGCGCTGCCCAGATCCTCCATGCGCTCCAGCTGGAAGAGCATGCAGGAAAAGGGATCGGGGAATACCATCCGCTTGGCGAAGGACAGATCCAGCTTCCCGTTATGCACATACCCCTCGGGGATGGGCAGCAGCATGTCGGGATTGACGTACATGCTGTCGCAGAACAGGCCGTCCGCCTGATCGCAGCCATACTCAAAGTAGGATTCGTCCTCGGTGTAGCGGGTGGGGTCGATGCTGTCGCCCCCGCGGATGAGCACGACGGCGAAGCGGTTCTGCGAGGGCACCCACACGACGCCCTCGTGACCGTTGATCAGCCGGTTCGTTCCTGCGGGGAACTTTTTGCCCAGCTTGCCCTGACGGCCCATGTTCATCAGCTCATTGTCTGTGCCGCAGAAGCCCACCAGCACAGGATGCACCAGCACGCCCTCCTGCAAAGCTTCGCCGCGAAGACGCTGCCGGAGCGGGTTGATCAGCTCCACCTCGCCGTAGACAAGGGGACGAGCAGGATCATTTTGAAAATAGGTGCCAAAGCTTTTCATCTGTATTGCTCCTCCAATTCTCAGCAGCGTCTTTCGCGGCATCATCGTACATCAGGCGTACACGCCGATGAACTTCAACGTGGGCGCCACACGGGCGTCCAGAATGCGGATGCGCAGGGCGGTGGTCTCAACAGGCTCCAGCACCACAATGCGCTTGTGACCGATCACCGTGCTGCAGGCAGATTGCTGCCATTCGCCGTTTACCATCACGTCGATGGCGAAGCGCTCCACACGTTGGCTCTGCAGGATCTGTTCCTTGAGCACCACGCGGTGGATGGTTTGCGTCTTGTCCCAAATAAGGGTGATGGTGGCCGTGCCATTTTCCTCGGCGGGGATGTAGTAGGCATCGTCATCCGTACAGACACAGGCAATATCGTGGCCCTGGGTAGCGGCACTGGCGGTAAGCTGC
>JAFQIB010000118.1 GCA_017397765.1 Clostridia bacterium
CAGCGCCGAGCTTGTCTCGGTGATGGCCGATTAGGAGGTCGGGCATAGCCCGACTAGCGCAGCTCATTGCTTGCATTGAGCAAGCGTAGCCAGCGCCGAGCTTGTCTCGGTGATGGCCGATACTGTTGTTAGCCAAAGCGGAGAGCAATCTATGATTGCGACTCGGACAGCTGGATTCGCGAAGGGCTTGAAAAGCCTTGAGCGAAGACTGAGGGAGTTCCCGTAGCTGCTGTATACATCAGCCGTAAAGGAATCGCGATCCCACCACAAATCCCAGTTTATCGAACACCCCCGGCTGCATGTCCGCCTCCCCGGCATCCACAGCACCCACACAAAAGAGCATCCGGTTTGTTCGCCGGATGCTCGTGCGTATTCTTCGATGGGACGGACATGCTTCCGCCTTATTGCTTTTCTTCAATGGGGCAGTCCGCATAGCGCTTCACCAGCGGCAGCAGCTCCACGCTGCCGACGAAGAAGGGCTTCTTCCCCGCCGGATGGAAGGTCAACCCGGTATTCTTCCAGAAGCTGACCCGGTTGTACACCGTCACCTTCTCCAGCTCCTCCCAGGTGAAGGATACGGTGCTCCAGGCCTGGGTCATGGTCAGACCCTTTTCATCTGCGGTCAGGCGATAACGCATCCAGATCACGGCATTGAGCAGGCTGGCTGCCGCGCAGATCCAGCTGAATACCACCAGAAGGCCGCCCTCGCCCTCCGTCATGCGCAGCACCGACTGCATCGCCCACACCAGGCCGATGAATCCCCAGATCCAGCACAGGGGGCTGCCCTGCGCTTCATAGCGTTCTTCCGTCACAGTCTTTTTCATCCGTCAATCCTCCCACACGCCGGGGATGGCCTCGATGAAGCCCGCCAGCTCCTTGGCCATGACGGCGGCCTCGCTGCCGCGGATGTGACCGGGCGTGCCGCAGCCGTTCTTGGTGTAGAGGAAATGGTGGATGCGCGCGTCGCCGGAGGAAATGATCACCTCATCGATGGCGCGATCCCAGGCCGGATCATGGCCGAGGATGGTGGTGGTACAGACGATGTGGGCCTTGGGATACTTCTCCCGCAGCAGCCCCAGGAAGCGGCGGTATTCCGCCCGCCAGTGCCTGGACGCCTCGCTGTCGTAGTCCTCCGCCATGATGTTGACCGGGTTGTGGTCGTTCTGTCCGATGGCCACCACCACCGCATGGGGCGTCCAGCGGGAGAAATCCCAGGGCGTGGCCGGGCCGAAGGGCGGATAGTAGTTCACCTTGTCCCAGCTGCTGAGCATACCGATGTAATCCGGGCCGAAGAAATAGCCGGTGCCGTCCTGCAGCGCCATGCCGCCGGTGGCGATATCGTGCAGCTCCGCGTTCATCAGCCGCGCCGCCTGCCAGGCGTAGGACAGCCAGCTGTTGGAGTACAATCCGTTATGGCCCTGAGGATCGGGCTGGGCGCAGGCAAACTCCGCCTCGGAGACCTCGCCGGCGGACACACTGTCCCCATACACCTCAATGCGCCGGGCCGGACGCTGCGGCAAGGGCAGCAGCTCCGCCGCCGCATCCACGATAAAGCCCTGCAGGGTATAGGCATGGCAGCAGTCCTGGCGCTTGAAGAGCAGCACGTCGTTCACGCCGTCGGTCAGGCGGTCGCTCAGGTCGATCACCTGCGCCCCCTTCTCCAGCAGCACGGCAGACTGCTCTCCGTTGACGATCACGCCCAGGCGGTTCTCAAAATAGGAATGCTGATTGGTCAGCGCAACCTTCAGCGTCCTGCCCGTCATCCGCAGCTGCACGGAGGAGCAGGGGAAAATGAAGAAGGGATTCTGCGGATCTTCCGTCCCGATGCGGCCGGTCAGGCGTAGCGCCGGATCGGTCATGGGGATCAGCCTTTCGCCGGCATTCAGCGGCAATTTCATTTGCATTCCTCCTTTTACGGGGCGGCAGGCGGCGCGATATGGCCCGCCGCGCCGTTCTCCTCCGGGCTCTGCATGCAGGCAAACCGGTTGGAGAGATAGATGATGTGCGTCACCGCGATGATGGTGGAGCGCAGCATCGTCTTGGTTTCGGACTTGTCCTCCGGCGTGCCCACCTCGTCGATCCGATCCTTCAGCCCGAAGGTGTACTGGAGCATATTCTCCAGCTCGGCGCAGAAAAAGTCATAGGCGATCTCCGCCGTGTACATCTTCTTCTGCATATCAAAGAGCCGGGCAATATTGTCCATCGACAGCACGGACTTCGCCACGCTGATAAAGAACAGATAGGCGATCTGATCCGCCGCATACTGCTTGTGCACGGGGTTGGAAATGTACCCCTTCTTGACATAGTTGGACACCATGGACGAGGTGATCTCCATGCAGCCCAGCGGCGCCAGATACCGGTTGACATACTTCACCGTCTGATCCAGATACAAGCCCACGTCCGGGATCTCCCGATAGCGGGGCATACGAAACTGTTCAATGCATGCTTCCATCCTGATCTTCCTCCTTTCCTGCCATTATATCGGTTTCTGCATCAGCCGTCAAGAGACGCCATTTGTGTTTCTACGGCTTTCTGTAAACCGTTCATCCGGCTTCTGCCTGCGCAAAAAAGAAAATCATTCCTGCGGACTTGATGAATTTTGCCGATTCCTGTATAATACAGAGGAATGAGCAAATCACTGGGAGGGAAATCCGATGCGCAGATTGCTGACGCTGCTGCTGATGCTGTGCCTGCTGACCGGCAGCTGCCTTGGCGAAGAAGCCATTTTGTCCGCGCCCTCCATCCGTAAGGCCGTTACGCCCGAGGAAGCCGAAACCTACCTGATGATGCCCAGCAGATATAACCTGGCGGGCGTTGAGCGCGGATACCTCCGTTATATCGGGCAGAACGCCGAAAAGGACGATATGTTCCGCAAGGGCTATTGGCTGGGCGGCAAGGAGGGCTCCGTGCTGGACCTGACCGTCAAAGCCCGCGACGGCGTGCCCTATGCCTTCCACGCCGGCACCATGTGCTCCCGGGCCGCCTATTCCATGGCGATGAGCTATCTGGGCATTGACATCACCCCCGGAGAGATGTCCGAGATGATGCATTCCCGCAATCTGGACGAGCCCTATGACATGATCTCCTGGCTGCTGGGCGTCGAACGCCTTCAGGGCAGCTATAAATCCTTCAACGACATGGTGGAGAATTATCTCACTGACGAGCGCTACTCCCCCGTTTATATCTACCTGCGCAAGCCCAGCGGCGCCTATCACGCGCTGCTGGTCGTCGGCGTCATCCCCGACAAGGGCCGCTTCATCGTGGTGGACTCCAACCCCATCCGCTCCGGCGGCAAGCTGCAGCGGGTGTACTTCATCTCCTTCAACAAGGCCCGGACGGAAATCATCAATAGCTCCTTCAAGAAGGAATGGGTCGGCAGCGAGCTGCTGCAAATCCATCAGTGGCGGCTGCCGGAGATTGTCACGGAGGACCCCGCCGCCACCCCGGCACCGGACATCGCAGCCCTCACGCCCCTGACTCCCGCCCCGACCGCAGAAACGCCCTGAGCCCTGACAGATGCCTTCACACGGCCAGCAGGCACAATATGAAGGACATATTTTCCACAGTTACAGCAGCAAGCGATATTGGTTGTATCGCCTGCTGCTTTTTGGTTCTATGATAGAATGTGCGACAAACTGGAATTGGCAGTGCCAAAGGCTCTCCCTCCGGGAGAGCTCCCGCGTCAGCGGGTGAGAGGGCATCCTCTGTATATAATCACGCGATTGCTTATCTTCAGAAGCAAGACTGTATTGCAGCTCGGTATCCACTTTCGCGCGTCGAAGGGTCATCGACCCGCGCGCACAAAGCCGCCGGGGGAAGCTAAAGTAGCTTCCCCCCGGTCCCCCTCTGTTCTCCTGAGTAGGCGAAGTGGCGGCTGCATCCGGGGCGGCTCGATTGCAGAGGATTGCTTGAATTTCCGCTAAAGCGGAAGCAATCCTCTGCAAAATCGCCGCATCGTTCCTTTTGAGGTCTCGCTGCAGCCGATGCGGCTTGAATATACGGTAGTCTGGAATGAATGGAAATAACCAGGGCCGCGGGACTTCAAAACCTTCCCCCTCGGGGGAAGGTGGCACGGCGTAAGCCGTGACGGATGAGGCCGTTAGCGGCAATCCTCCATCTCCCTGCCAATTCCAGTTTGTCGGAATGCCAAATCCCAATTTGCCAAGCAGACAAACACCCCATTCTTCCGCCATTGGATTTGGCGCAACACTCCGCGATGTACCATCGCATTACGTTTGTTCAGCCCCATAAGCAAATGAGCATCCAGCCATCGCCGGATGCTCATTTGTTTGTTCATTGTGGGAATCAATTGATCTTGAAGCATTTTCTCGCCAGGGAGGGTGATGTAAAGGATGGTGTTATCCAACACTTTACATCATGCAAATAACGAAACCGCAAGCCCTTGTTGGCTTGCGGTTTCGTGTACTGTTGTGATAGAATGAATACGATAAACTTGAATTTGTGGAGTTGTATCTATGAAGATTGAATATAGAAAAGCGGATATAGCAGATGCGAAATTGCTAATAGATATTTACAATGCTGCATTTTATAGTGATTATGTTAAATATGGTGAATGTCCTGCATATGGAAGGACCAAAGAAATGATGGAAAAATCCATCTTAGATTATCCTAAGTTTATTATTTTGTGCAATAATAAACCAGTCGGTTGTGTTTCTTGTAAAAAGGTAGAAGCGAGAACTTATGAAGTTGGTTGCTTGTGTGTTATACCAGAGTTTCAGGGTAAAGGAATTGGAACGCAGGCAATTAAGTATGTAAAATCGCACTACGGGGATTGGGATAGATTTACCTTAATCACGCCCATAGACAAAACACAAAATGTAAAGTTTTATACCGAAAAATGTGGATTTGATATCGTGTCTACTGAGATGGATGGAAATGTGCAAGTAGTACGATTTATTTTAGAGAGATAAATCCTAATTTGTTGAGCAAACGAAAGCGGATTCCTTCCTCTCAGGAGGGCGCAATTATACGCACTGTATCCGTGCATTGCGTTTATTGGGACACATAAGCAGACGAGCATCCGATCTTTTTCACCGGATGCTCGTCTTTTTTGTTGATGGATAAATGTTCCTTAACAGTTCTCCCACCGTGCGGAGGCTTTTTCCTGTGTCAGCTGCCGTCGGGTCGCTCTTCCTCAGCGGCGGCGCTTGTAATCCGCCTCCACTTTGTGCTTCCAGTCTGCCGCCATGGGGGCGCAGGCGCGCACCTGGCAGACGGCCTCGTTCACCGCGTCAAAGGTGGCTCGGGTGCCTTCGCCGTCCGCGACGTAATTCGCCGCCCGGTCTGCCTGGATGCCGATCCGCTCTGCCGTGTCCACCGCGTCGATGTTCGCGCCCAGGAAGATGAACTCCCAGCCGTACCTTTCCTGCTGCCGGCCGATCATCTCCCGCACCCTCTGCGCCGTGTATCGGCGGGAGGCGTTCTCCATGCCGTCAGTGGTGATGACGAAGAGGGTATGCTCCGGCACATCCTCGGCCCGGGCGTACTTGTGGACATTGCCGATGTGATGGATCGCATCGCCCACCGCATCCAGCAGCGCCGTGCAGCCACCCACCTGATAATCCCGTCGGGTCATGGGAGGGATCGTCTGCACGTCCGCCCGGTCATGGATCACCCGGCTGTCATTGCTGAACAGCACCGTGGAGACATAGGCCTCGCCAGCCTCCGCCCGCTGCTTTTCGATCATGGCGTTGAAGCCGCCGATGGTGTCTGCCTCCAGCCCGGCCATGGAGCCGCTGCAATCCAGAACAAACACGAGTTCCGTCAGATTCTTCTTCATCCTGGTATCCTCCTGATGCTTTTTCGGCGTTTCCCGCCTGACAATTCAAAGGATACCAGCTTTCATCCGCCAAAAGGTCGCCTGCGCGGCGACATTTTCACCCCACATTGCTCCCCAGCAGCGGCTGATCGTACACAAAGAGCACCTGATTGATCGCATCCACGTCATAGCAGCCTTTGCTGATGAAGTATTCCAGGATCACATCAAACATATTGGCGCGGGACAGGGCATACCCGGCCCGGGCCAGCAGCTCCTCCGTCTCCGCCAGGGGCAGCTCCAGCGCGACGCAGAAGGCGGCGGCGGTGGATTTCTTCGGCGTATACCCTGGCACATTCTTGATTTTGCTGAACAGCTTGCGGTCCACATTGGCCCGGCGGTAGCAGACGGAATCCTTCATGCCCCGCTCGTCGATCAGGCGCAGGAGCATGTCCGCGAAGCCCTCGTCCAGCTGATGCAGCCGCCGGGCCAGTCCCGGCGGCACTGCCCCCGGCGCAGGCGCAGAGGCCATCATTTTGGGCATGCAGGGAGCAGGCGCTTCCTCAACGGGCGCAGTCTTCACCTCTGTTGCGCTGCACGCCTCCATGCACAGTGCATCCGATTCCTCTGTCCGGTCCGCCTCCTCTGCACCGGCGAAGCGCTCAAAGGCCCAGTCCTCCTCCCGGCGGCTGCGTGGCACATAGCGTTCATCCACATAGTGCTGGTCGATGAACTGCGTCACGTCCGCAACCAGGGCCGATCCGGCCAGGAAGGCCTCCTTGTCGTACACGACCAGGTAAACCGTCATGTCATGATCGCGCAGAAAGCCGCGGATGGCGCTGACGGCAACCCGCAGAGCCTCCGCCTTGGGATAGCCATACTTGCCGCTGGAGATCAGCGGAAAGGCAATGGAGGCCAGCTGCTTCCGCGCCGCAAGCGCCAGCGCCGACGCGTAGCAGGCCCGGAGCTGCCTTTCCTCTCCATGGCTGCCGCCCTGCCATTTCGGCCCGGCTGTATGGATCACATAGCGGCAGGGCAGATCATACCCCTCGGTCAGGGTCGCGCCGCCGGCGCGGATGCCGCCCAACCTTCGCAGCGCTGTCAGCAGACCGGCCCCGGCCTTTTTGTGGATGCTGCCGTTCACGCCGCCGGTGGGCGCAGGCGTGCCCGGTCTGGCGCTGCCTGCGGCGACGATGGCGTCCACCGGCATGCGCGTGATGTCCTCCCGGATGATATGCAGCGGCATGTTTTCACTTCCTTACACGGTTTTCCCCATTATAGCACAGCTTTCCGCCAATGAAAAGCAGCTGCCCTTCACAGGACAGCTGCATGAGATGCGTATTTATCTGCCGAATTTGAACAGGAGCAAGCCGGTTTCAACCCCGATGATGCCAAAGAGCAGGATCTCCAGCGCATGCAGGAGCGCGAACCGCTCCACGCTGTTGGTGCTGGTCAGGTTGACCTTGTCGCCCGCCAGATCATCCAGGAAGGAGGTGAGGGTGAATTTGCCCCCCGTCCACTGGTTGAGCCGATCGTCTGCCGCGGAGACAGCGCTGTCAGCATATTCCAGCACGGTTTCCGCTGCATTCAGCACAGCGGGAGAAACGCCGCTGGCACTTTGCAGAGAAAAGCCCCAGATGCCGCCAGCAATGCCCACGATCCCGATCAGGATCAGCACCACCGCAAGAATCGTTCGCATCACCGGTCATCCCTCCCCGCCGCATTCAGGCCGATCAGGCAAAGAACAGCTTGTTCAGCGTCATGGGATCGACGTACTCGCCGTCCTTGAACACGCGCATGTTGCCGGAGGCGATCTCGTCGATCAGCATGACATTGCCCTCCTCGTCATAGCCGAACTCGAACTTGATGTCGTACATCTCCAGGCCCTTTTCCTTCAGATCATCCGCAACGATCTTGGTGATCGCCTGGGTCATGGCCTTCAGGTCATCATACTGCTTGGCGGTCATCACGCCCAGATCCACCAGGCCGTCCTTGGTGACGAGGGGATCGCCCTTCTCGTCGTTCTTGAAGGTCGTCTCCACATAGGCGGGCAGATCCTGGCCCAGGGTGCAGTAATCAGAGTAACGGCGATAGAAGGAGCCCACAGCCTTGTAGCGGCAGATGACCTCCAGGCCCTTGCCGAACACCTTCGCAGCCTTGACCTCCATGGTGGTGTCATCCAGATTCGCGCTCACATAGTGGGTGCGGATGCCGGCGGCGTTGATCTTCTCGAAGAAGTAGATGGACATGCGCAGATTCACGTCGCCCACACCTTCAATGGTCAGGCCGACGCTGTTCTCGCCGGGATCGAACACGCCGTCCTTGCCGGTGCAGTCGTCCTTGAACTTCAGCAGGCAGTTGCCGTTCTCCAGCGCGTAGACGTTCTTGGTCTTGCCGGTGTAAAGAAGCTTCAGGTTCTCCATAATCGTACCTCTCCGTTTCTGTATGTCAGGTTTGGTTTTGCTTGGAACGTTGATAGTATAACGCCGAAAAGTCCTGTTTGCAAGTGTTTTTTGCCTGAACTCCGAATCTTTTTGATGATTTCGCATTTTTCATTCGGACTGCGGAAAATTTCCGACCAGATTGTGCAGGGCTGTTTCCGGCCTGAAGCTTTCTATTTTGTTTCTCATTTTCTTCTAATTCAACCTTCAGCCGTCTCACATGACAAAACGCTCCAACTGCGGTATGATATGACCGTACCAAACAAACACACCACATCAACAGGGAGGAACACACCATGTCCAGCGAAAAGACCAACCACATCTTCAACAAGCTCTATGCCAACCGCATCGTCATCAAGCGCAGCGGCAATCCCATCGTCAACCTGAGCCTGCTCTTCTGCCTCATCGCCTTCCTGACCGCCCCCTGGCTGGTGATCGGCGGCCTGATCGCCGCGCTGGCGCTGGGCTATACCTTCAGCTACGTCCGCAATGACGCAGCCTTCCTCAGCAATTTTGACGACGTTGTGCAGGACGCCAAGCAGAACGTCCGCAGCGTCGTGGATGCGGTGAGCGACCATCACGAAGCCCAGAACTGATCCAACGGAAACGCCGGAGCGCCGCAAAGCGCTCCGGCTGTTTTTATGTGCGGACGATCCGCAGCGTCCGGATCTCGAAGGGCTTCAGCCGCAGGGGCACCTCCCTGCCCTCACCCAGCAGCGCACCGGTCTCGCTTTCGTCCATGGCGGATTCGTATACCTTTGCCGCAAAGGGCAGCCGCAGCACGCCTGCCGCATGGGTGCGCAGGCTCTCGTACAGGCGGAGGATGATATCGTCCGAGCCGTCGTCGGCGGGCTTGACGGTTTCGAGAATGATCGCATCGCCGCTGACCGTGAAGCCCGCGTCCTCCCGGCAGGGCTCGGCAAAGGCCATGCCCGCCTTGACCACTCCTGCATCCTTGAAGCCTGCCGCAAAGGGCAGGATGGCAAAGCTGAAGCCGTGATGCCAGCGGTCCGCCGTGTCATCGGGCACCAGCGGCGCACGCAGCAGGGACAGGGCGATCTCGCCGCCTCCGCCAGCCGGGCACCGGCTGGTGCTGACCGCGCGGGAGCCGGATTGCAGAATCGCAAAGCCGCGGTTCTCCTCGCACAGAGCCGTCCAGCGGTTGGAGCAGCTCTCATAGCGGTCCGCCGCAAAGGGATGGCTGGCATGGCAGGGCCGCTTCACATGGCCGAACTGGATCTCATGCAGCGCGTCCTCACACAGCACATTGGATTCAAAATGCACCTTCAGCAGCCTGTGACGCTCGTTCCAGTCCACGCCGGCGCTGATCTCGATCCGGTCGCCGCGCAGATAGATGCACAGATTCACGCCGCTCCGGCTGAAATCATAGTCCGCCTCGATGAAGGGCTCGCCGCTTTCATCTGCAAAGACGCCGCATTTGGCATGCAGATCAATATCCAGCCTGCACTTTTGCCAGTCGCGGCTCAGCTCCCAGGCGTCGTACACGGCTTCGACGTTCTCGTACAGCCGCCAGTCGTTCATCTTCTGGCCGGGATTCAGCAGCGCCACGCCGTTACGCTTGTCGAAAATCTGCGTGATCGCGCCCCGCCTGTCCACCGTGACGCGCAGGAGGCTGTTTTCCATCAGGAATCCATCCGCCGTTTCGGTGACAGCTGCGATTTCCGCCGCGGGCTGCAGACTCGCCGTGGCCTTCGGCAGCCGCGCCAGAAGCGCCTCCAGCGCATGCAGCTGGGCCGACAGAGAATCCTCCGCCTCCCGATGCACCCGCTGGATGCCCACGCCGCCGGCCACATCGTGGAACTGGCAGAACATCAGCGCATCCCAGGCCTTCTCGATGGTCGGCATGTACTCCGCCCGCTCCTTGCCGGGCAGCAGCGCGACCAGCGCCTCCGCATCATGGAGCAGCAGCTCCACAGTCTTCATGAGCTGCTTGGTTTTCACCTGAGTCGTCCAGGTGCCCCGGTGCCAGCTGAGGTACAGCTCGCCCACCCAGCGGTTGCCCTCCGCCTGCCGGGCCGTCTCCTCAAAGAAGCCGCGCAGACTGCCGTAATGGGCGCGGGGCAGGCCCTCCAGGTCCTCCATGCGGCGCACGGCCTCCAGCATGTCGCGGGTCGCGCCGCCGCCGCCGTCGCCAAAGCCGAAGGGGTACAGGAGCGTGTCGATATTTTCCGTCTGCACGCGATCCTTATTCCACCGCTGCATGAACTGGGCCGGGCTCACCTGCGCATTGTTCTTGAAGAAGGACAGCGCGGTCACCGTCGAGCCGTCCATGCCCTCCCAGATGAAATTCTGATAGGGGAAGCGCTCGCACTCCGGGTCGGCCCGCAGGAGCTTCTGGGTCGCGAAGTACGGGATGTTCAGCTTGCGCAGCAGCTGGGGCAGCACGGCGGAATAGCCGAAGGTATCCGGCTGCCAGGCCACCTGGGAATCCACGCCGAAATGCTCGCGGAACCACTTTTTGCCGCGAACGAGCTGCCGAATCAGGCTCTCGCCGGAGGGCAGATTGGTGTCGCATTCAATGTAGAACGCCCCCTCCGGGTCGATCTGCCCGCGTGCAAAGGCTTCCTTCACCCGCTCCCACAGCGCCGGATGCTGGCTGCGCAGCATGTCCAGCAGCCGGGGCTCGCACAGAAGGAAGCGGTACTCCGGGTATTCCTCCATCAGCGCCAGCTGATTGGCATAGGTGCGGGCCACCTTGTGCCAGGTTTCCTCCTCCGGCCAGAGCCAGGCCAGATCGATATGACTCTGGCCCAGCAGCCACATCGTGGGCGCGGTGGAGCCGTTGCGGCATGCCAGCGCCGCCTTCAGCGCCGCCCGGGCCCTGCGGAAGCTTGCATGGCGCTCCGCCGCAGGCAGCTCGAAATCCGCCGTATAGGTGAAGTCCATCAGCGCTTGGGCGACCCGTTGGTAGCGCAGGGATCTTTCCTCCAGCTGACCGAGCAGATCGCAGAGGATCTCCACGTCCATATGCAGCTGATAGGCGTCCTCGTTCCACAGCGCCAGGAGGCTTGGCTTCACAGTGCACTGGGCCTCCGGCACCGGTGGGATTGCCGCGCGCTCCGGCGGGCAGGGGCCCAGGTTCTCCAGCCGCGCGCCGTGCCCGGCATAGCTTTCGATCAGCACACAGATCCGCTCTCTGGCCCGGGCTGCCCGGCGCAGCGTCACATGATCGCGCCCCTTGTCGTTGGAGCCTGCTGCCAGGCCGTCCACATAGATCAGCTGCTCGCCGCCCAGGCCGGGCAGCAGGATCACCCGGCGGCCCTCGCAGCCCTCCGGCAGCACGATTTCCGTCCGGAACCAGGCATATTCCCAGCACTTCCCCCATTTTTCACCCACGGGAAAAGGCCGCATCGGCATGGATGCGGCACTTTCGGGGGTCAGGCGGTCAAAGGTGGTGAAACCGGCAAAGTCCACCGTCCCGACCGGGGTAAACAGGTGGTTCTTCAGCTCCCTCCGCCAGGCTTCAAGCCGCTGGCGGTTCTGTCGGGGCAGGCGGTTCATGTGCTCCCCTCCTGACGTCATTTGCAGTTAATCAAAGGTTGCAGTCAGCGTAATCATCCGGCTGAAGGAGACCTCCGTGGTCAGCGCAGCAGGATCGGCGATGACCGCAGAATCGTGGGAAACGCTCCAGCCCTTGAAGGTCGCGCCCTCGGCCGGCACAGCCGTCACCGTCACGCCGGTCTCGGCAAAGAGGCGGAGACGGTCGTTGTTCTTCACCTCAATGTCGCGCCCGTTGATATAGACGGCGCCCTTGTCCCGGTTTTCAATGCGGATATTGACCGCCACCGGATTCTCCAGATCAAAGGCCGTCTTCACGATGTCCGGGAAGGTCGAGGCGCGCTTCTGGAAGAACCGTTCCAGGTTGTCCAGATGGGAATCATAGTGGCTTTCCGGATGCCAGGTGACCCACTGGGGGCCGAAGCGGCGCAGCGTATCCGGCACATAGGGCTCATACTGGGCGCGCATCTCGTCCAGAATCTGCTCCGAGCGGGCGGCGCTGAAGTACAGGTTGCTCACGTCGCAGCAGGCGCGGATCAGCTCCAGGCGGAATTCCTCGCTGAGCATCAGGTTCTGCAGCATGAGCGCCGGATTGTATTCCTCATAGTCCTCGCCGTACAGCACCGGGCTGATGTTGTCCAGATCAAAATTGCCGCCGTTGACATACACGCCGGAGGAATAATCCGTATCGTAGAGCATCATGCGCCACTTGCCGTCGGCATAGGGATGGACGGAGGGATCAGGCTCCCGGACGCACCACATCTCCCAGTTGTTGTTGTGGAAGGGGCCGTCCTCATTGACGATGAAGAACTGCATCGCACAGTAGTCGGCAAATGCACCCATGTCCAGAATCTCGCAGGCCTGGGCATAGACCTCCGGGTCCTCCATGTCCTCCCAGGCGATGAACTCATACATCTCCAGGAAGCGGTCGAAGTCGCCCTCTTCACCCTCTTCCAGCTCGCTGGTCTTGACCATGATCACGTTCTTATCATCAATCCCGTAGTGATACTGGATGTACTTGTCGGTGTACTCCTCATTGAGGGTGTACATGCCCCAGAATTCGCCGTTGATGAAGGCGATGGCCGGCATGTTGGCCGCCGTTTCAAAGCGCAGGCCCTTGGAGAGATTGGTGATATAGGGATCGCGGATCTTGGCAAACTGCACATCGTTGGCGCCCGAGCGCAGCGTCACGGACTTGTACTTGGCCAGCAGCTCGCCGTCCGCCTCGCAGATCTCGTCCGGATAAATGGCGAAATTCACATTCTTGTCGCCGTATTCAGAGCGGGCGATCAGACGGATGGATTTCTGATGATAGCCGCGGGAGGCGCCGCCCTTGATGCGCATGCCCATGTTCTGGGTATGCACGTCGCCGTTGGCTGACATGAAGGTGACGGAGACGGGACGCTCCCACTCCTTGCCGTGCTGGGTGAAATTGCCCTGGGCCTCCCAGTCCTCAAAGGGCTCGGTCTGCTGGGCCGCCCACCGCTCGAAAATATTGCCCAGCACATAGATGCCCGTTTCCGGATCAAAGAGGTTGTCCGCATCGGTCACCAGGCAGACGATCGCCGTATCGCCGTACAGCGCCTTCCGGTCGTAGCCGATGAAGTAGGTGCCGCTGAGCACCGCGCTGGCTTCCCCCTTTTTGTTCACCGCCACCGCGCTCACCACGCGGCCCGTGGGGAAATCCGTCGTCGGGATATAGTCCTCGGCAGAGTTGATGCCCGTCTCGCGCACCAGCACGTCCACCCGCTGACTGGAATCCGTCAGGGACAGCGGACCGGCGTAGACCGTGCTCTTCTCATCCGGCATGGAACCATCCAGGGTATAATAGATGGTCGCTTTTGGATCATCACAGGTGATCTCCAGGGAGATCTCCGATGCATAGAAGCCGCTGGGCTCGGAGAAGGTCAGCACCGGCGCATCCGCCAGCGCAGGCAGCACCGGCAGGCACACAAGCAGGGTCAGCAGCAGCACGCGAATCAATGTCTTCATGGCAGAAAGCTCCTGTCAAACGAATTTTTCTGCCTGTATTATCCCATGAATACCGGTTTGTGTCAATCAAAAAGTAGCCCTGCGCCAGCTTTCACCCAGCGAAAAAAAGCATTGAAGGCAAAACAACAGCAGGGGCAGCAAGCCGCCGCCCCTGCTGAAACGCTCACGCGCCTCCTGCGCCTGATCAGGTTTCTCTTTGGGCTGCTTTCCTTCGCCAGAGGCTGCCGGTCAGAAGCCCGCAAATTGCCAGCCCAATGCCCACCGCCATATACGGCAGATTGGGAAAGCGGAAGGTAAACACAGCTTCCCCCGCCACCTCCATATATGCCGTATAGGGAACCGTCAAAAAGGTCACGCCTGCAAACAGCAGGCAGAGCCAGTTGCCCTTTCCCCAATAATCCTGCTTTGCCACAGCCGTCGTTGCCGCAAGCAGCAGCAGCGGCAGCAGCAGCCATCTGAAAATCACATCCAGTGCCGCCGTCGCAGGGCCCTTTGCCAGCCAGAAGACGAGCATCGCTGCAGTCCAGGTGATGAAGTAAGCGGCCATCAATACGATCTTTCCCAGATTCTTTTTGGCCTTGACGGTGTTTGTGCTCTCCTCCAGAAACTCCTGATAGGTCTGCTTCACGTCTTTTTCCTCCTTGAGCAGATGGTCAAGGCTGACGGCATAGACGTCGCTCATTTTGATCACGCTCACAATATCAGGATAGGATTTGCAGTTCTCCCAGTTTGATATTGTCTGCCTGCTGACGCCCAGCAGCTCCGCCGCCTTTTCCTGCGTCAGTCCCCGGTCATTCCGCGCTTTTCTGAGTTTGCATCCAATCTCCATCTGCTGACCACCTTCTGTTTATTCTGCTCCGGCCGAAGCATCCCCAGTATACAAAATTTCCGGTTCTTTTCCACCAAATCTCTTTTACATCCGGCAAAAAGACTTGTCAAAATCCTTTTACAAGGCCGGAAACGCAGCGTTTTCCCCGCCTTCAGCCGCCGAACTGCGCCACAAACCGGTCCGTGCCGGTCACGATCTCCTCTGCCGAAAGCCGGCCCGAGAGCTCCAGCACCTTGATCGGGCTGCGCAGGATGTAGTCCCGGTAGGGGGCAAGTACAGGATATGTGCCGGGCTCCGGCCCCGACAGCGTGCAGGGCGCATAATGATCCAGCGCATCCACAGCATCGTGGATGTGCATGCCCACGATCATGTCGGCCGCCTTGTCGGAGAGGGGCAGCTGCTGCAACCCCATCTCCTCCATCATGATGGCATGGCCGGTATCCAGCCAGATGCCCACCGGGCCGCCCGCAAAGCGGTCTGCAATCAGATCAAACTCCGCAAATATCGGTGCCTGATGGCACATCGCCCGGTTCTCCATGCCCAGCCTGACCGGCAGATCGTACTTTGCCACATAATTCGCCAGTTCGTCGATGGATTTCATCATCCGGTCCAGATAGGGCTGGGCCCGGCGGGCGGCAAGCATCTGCGCATGCAGCGTGCGGTATTCCTCCGTGTCCTGCCGGTGGGCAGCGATCAGCTGCTTGAGCGGCACGTCGTATGCCTGCGGGTCAAGGGGCACCTCCGTGGGGTGGAACACCACCGCGCCGGCTCCCAGCACGCAGGCCCATTCGATGCTGCCCTTGGCCAGCTCCACCGCCTGCTGACGGAGGCCTTCGTCCTCGTAGCCCAGCATGACCGAATCGGTATCAAAGCGCTTGTCCAGCGTTTTGGGGAAGACATTATGGACGCTGGACACGCTGATGGCGCCCTCCCGGATGCGGCGGCGGATGCCGGAAAGCCATTCGGTGCGCACCTGATAATTCAGCTCCACCCGGGAAAAGCCCAGAGCGGTCAGCTGATCGATCAGCTCCTCGCCGCTATGAGCCTTGCGGAAATTCCACATGGTCGAGATCGCCAGATCTGATTTGGTGAAGGACATGGGATCGCCTCCTTGTCGTCGGTGTTACAGGATATGCAGGATATGCCGGAGGGCATGGGCAATGCCGCCCTCGTCGTTGGGGAGCGTCACATGGGCTGCTGCGGCCTTGACTTCCGCCACGCCATTGCCCATGGCGACGGAGACCGGGTAGCTCCGGATCATATCCAGGTCATTGAGGTCGTCGCCGAAGACCGCAATCTCCTCCTTCGCCAGCCCCAGCGCCTTTCGCACCCGTTCGATGCCCGCGCATTTGGAGGATTCCCGGCTGACGATCTGGATCGTCGCGCCCTGATCGGTCAGATACATGGTCATCCCGTCGCCGCAGCGTGCCAGCAGCCGGGGATAGAGCTCCGCCGGCAGCGGCCGGGTCGAGTTGACCAGCTCCCGGTAGAAAATCAGCATCTTCGTGGCAGAGATGACGGCCTTTTCGTCCAGGGGGTGAATATTGTCCGGCGTGATGCCCCAGGGGCCCATCATGCTCTGCGGCGGAACGAAGTTGAAGGCATGCTCCGCGCCCTCGCCGTTGACGGAAAGGTGCAGATCGGGATAGCGGCTCACCTCGTCGATCACCGTGCGGACGGCTTGCGGATCAATGCAGACATAGCTGATCTGTCCGTCCAGCTGAATGCACGCACCGTTGCAGTACACGCCGCCGTCAAAGAGGGTCATTTCCCGATCCCAGCCCAGCATCCGGTCCACCCGCAGGGAGCGTCCGGTACAGACAAAGACCTTCACGCCCCGGGCTCGGACAGCCAGCAGCGCCTCCGCAGCAGAGGACGGGATCTTCTTCCCGCTGTCCAGCAGCGTTCCGTCCAGATCAAAAAACAGCGCTTTCATCACAGACCTCCCGACATTTCTTCCCAATCCATCATTCCAGCCCGGAGGGGCGGATTCCTGCCGGAGGGCTGAAAAAAAGGGAGCGTCCCCTTGCAAGGACGCCCCCGGAAAGCATGCTTTACTGCATCTCGTCGTAATTGAAGCCGCGCAGGGACAGCTCCTCCGCCCGGTGGCAGGCGACCATGCGGCCGTCCACCTCGTGCAGCTCGGGCGCTTCTGTGACGCAGCGCTCGGTGCAGTAGCGGCAGCGCTCGTGGAAATAGCAGCCGCTGGGCGGGTTGGCCGGATTGGGGATCTCGCCCTGCAGGGGGATGCGGTCCATCTTCACGTCCGGATCTGCCACGGGCACGGCAGAGAGCAGCGCCTCGGTGTAAGGGTGCTTCGGGCTGGCGAAGAGCTTCTCCGTCTCGCCAAATTCCACCATCCGGCCCAGATACATCACGCCCACCTTGTCGGAGATATGCTCCACGACGGACAGGTCATGGCTGATGAAAATGTAGGTCAGCTCCAGTTCCTTCTGCAGATCGCGCAGGAGGTTGATGATCTGCGCCTGAATGGACACGTCCAGCGCGGAAACCGCCTCGTCGCACACGATGATCTGGGGATTGAGGATCAGCGCGCGGGCGATGCCGATGCGCTGACGCTGGCCGCCGGAGAAGGCATGGGGGTAACGCATCAGGTAGGTAGTGTTCAGCCCGACCTTGGCAGCGATCTCCTTGATCAGCTGCTCCCGCTCCTTCTTGGGCATCTTGGGATAATTGGCCCGGATCGGCTCGCCGATGATATCCAACACCGTCATGCGGGGGTCCAGCGAGGAATAGGGGTCCTGGAAGATCATCTGGATCTCCTTGCGGATGGGCTTCATCTGCTTCTTGTCCAGGGTGAGGAAGTTGACCTCCTCGCCGGCCAGGGTCTTGTAGATGACCTCGCCCTCGCTGGCGTCAATCGCCCGGACGATGCAGCGGCCCAAGGTCGTCTTGCCGCAGCCGGATTCGCCGACGATGCCGATGGTCTCGCCCTTGCGCACGTCAAAGGACACATTGGTCACCGCGCGCACATTGACGCCCTTGGAGGAAAACACCTTGGAGACACCCCGCACCTGAAGGATCACGTCTTTTTCCCTGATCTCGCTCATTCCGTGACCGCCTCCTTTTCAGCCGCCCGCTTGCAGCGGTGGCAGGCTACGCAGTGGGTGCCGCCCAGGTTGATGGTTTCCGGGTCGATCTTGTTGCAGACGCCCTCAATCCTGTCGCCGCAGCGCTCATAGAAGCCGCAGCCCGGCTGCAGGTTCAGCGCCAGCGGCACCGTTCCCTCGATGGAGAAGAGGCGGTCCGCCTTCAGGCTGCCGATCTTGTGCACCGAGCCCATCAGGCCCTTGGTATAGGGATGCTGGGGGTTCTTGTAGATTTCCCGGGCCGTGCCGGTCTCCACGATCTTGCCCAGATACATCACCGCCACCCGGTCGCACATCTTTGCCACCGTGCCCAGGTCATGGGTGATGAAGAGGATGGCCATGCCCAGCTCCTTCTGCAGGCTCTGCATCAGCTCCAGGATCTGCGCCTGGATGGTCACGTCCAGCGCCGTGGTGGGCTCGTCCGCAATCAGCATGCGGGGCCGGCACACCAGCGCCATGGCGATCAGCGCGCGCTGCAGCATGCCGCCGGAGAACTCATGGGGATACTGGTCATAGCGCTTCTCCGCATTGGCGATGCCCACCATCTTCATCATCTCCAGGCTGATTTCCCTGGCCTTCTTCTTGTCCCTGGTGATGTGCAGCAGCGTCGCCTCGTTGATCTGGCTGCCAATGGTGTACATAGGACTGAAAGCCACCATGGGCTCCTGGAAGATCATCGAAATCTGCTTGCCGCGGATGGCGCGGATCTCCTTGCCCCGGGGATTCAGCTTCAGCAGATCGACGACCTTGTCCGTTTCATCGCGGAAGAGGATCTCGCCGGTGGAGGTGCACTTCTTGTCGTTAATACCCAGGATGGCCTTGCTGGTCAGGGACTTGCCGCATCCGGATTCGCCCACCAGGCCCAGCGTCTCGCCGGGATAGATTTCAAAATCCACGCCGCGCACGGGGGTCAGAAGCCCCTCGTCCATTTTGATGTTCACACCCAGGTTCTTCACCTGAATGATGGGCTGCTTCGTTTCACTCATGTCTTCAGCCCTCCTTACTTGTAGGGGTCAGCCGCGTCGCGCAGGCCGTCGCCCAGGAAATTGAACGCCAGCACCGTGACGATCACGAAGATCAGCGGGATCATCTTCCAGGGGCACTGCGCCACAGAGACCAGATCCTCCGTCTCCTTGAGCAGCACGCCCCAGGAAGTCGCAGGCGCCTTCATGCCCAGGCCCAGGTAGCTCATGGACGTCTCGCCCAGGATGGAGCCGGGGATGCCCAGCGTCAGGTTCACGATCAGGTAGCTCAGGAAGCCCGGCACCAGATGCTTGGTGATGATCTTCAGGTCGCTCACGCCGGCCAGGCGGGCAGCGGTCACATAATCCTCCTTGCGCAGGGAGATGAACTTGCCGCGCACCACGCGGGCCAGGCCCGTCCAGCCGATGAAGGACAATATGATCGTGATGTACAGATACATGGAGGAGACCGGGATATCCGGCGGGATCGCCGCCGACAGCGCCATCCACAGCGGGATGGAGGGGATGGCCGACAGCACCTCGATGATGCGCTGGATCACATTGTCCACCACGCCGCCGAAGTAGCCGGAAATGCCGCCCAGCAATATGCCCAGCACAAAGGAGATGGCCGCCGAAACGAAGGGGATCGTCAGCGACACCCGGGCGCCGAAGAGCACGCGGGAGAAGATGCAGGCGCCGGTGGAATCCGCGCCGAAGAGATGGATGCGGGCCAGCGCCTTGCCGTTGGCGTCCCGGGCAGGATTGCCCGCTTCATCCACCAGACCGAAGAGGTGCGTATTGCTGGGGATCACACCGAAGAGCTTGTACTCCATGCCCTCGGCAAAGAGGTCGATGTAGTACTTTTTCGTGGTGTCCTCGGTGATGATGACCTTGAAGGTCTTGCGGTCATTGACCTTCTTCAGACCATAGACATAGGGGCGGGAAAAGCTGCCATCCTCGTCCTGCCAGTAGATTTTCGTGGGCGCGGTATTCTTGTACAGCGCGGAGAACTCCTCCAGGCCATAGGGCGCAAAAAAATCCGCAAACAGCGCGCCGAGATACAGGATCGCCAGGATCACCAGGGAGAACTTTGCCAGCTTGTGCTTCTGCAGCTTGCGCCACATCAGCGTCCACTGCGACGCCATGTAGTAGGATTCGTCGCTCGCCGTCTTTTTCCTGAACAGTGCCATCGTCCTCAGCTCCTTTCTGCGAAGCGGATTCGCGGATCAAGCCATGCCAGCGCAATATCGCTCAGCAGCGTACCCACCAGCACCAGCACCGCCTGGATCAGCACGATGGTGCCGGCCAGGTACATGTCCTGGGATTTGAGGGCTGCAAGCAGCACCGGGCCCTGGATGGCCAGGTTCATCACGATGGCGGAGACAGTGGAGCCGGAGAAGATGGTGCGCAGCGAGCCCGCCAGGCCGGAAACAACCGGGTTCAGCGCCGCGCGCAGGCAGTACTTGTAGGTGATCGTCCATTCCGAGCAGCCCTTGGCGCGGGCGCACAGGGTATACTGGCGCGCCTGCTCATCCAGCATCTGGGCACGGACTGTACGGATGATACCGCAGGTGCCGGAGGTGCCGATGACGATCAGCGGGATCGCACAGCGGCCCAGGAATTCGGGCACATACTCCCAGCGCATGCCGTTTTGCAGCATCTCCGTGGAGAACAAGCCCAGATACACATTGCCGGTCTTCACATAGATATAGTACATGATAATGATGGCAAGCAAAAAGTTAGGCGTAGCGGTGCCGATGAAGCCGAAGAAGGAAAGCACATAATCTCCGGCGGAATACTGATGATTGGCACAGTAGATGCCAATGGGCAGCGAAACGCCATACTGGAAAATCAGAATGATGAAGGAGACCGCCAGCGTCAGATACAGGCGATCCATGATAACGTCCCAGACGTCCCGGCCATACTCGAAGGAGTAGCCGAAATCGCCCTCGGTGACGATGCCCTTGACCCAGTTGAAATACTGGATGAACCAGGGATCATCCAGGCCGAACTGTACGCGCAGATCCGCAATCTGCTCAGCCGTAAAGATCTCGCCCTCCGCCGCCATGGCCGCCACATAGGAGGTCACATAGTCACCCGGGGGCAGCTGGATGATGAAGAAGATCAGGAAGGAAATGATGATCAGCGTAGGGATGAACATCAAGATGCGTTTGCCGATGTAGCTTAACATATTCCTCTGTATCCTTTCTGAGGATGAAAAGGCTGTGACCGTGGTGATTGGAGAAAGTGCGGGAGGCACTTCCGCGTAGAACGGAGCACCTCCCGCACCTTACATCGGATGATTGCTTGTGCGGGATCAACCCGGGATTACTCCTTGATGAACCAGCACTGGCAGTGGGCAATGCCCAGATCACGGTAGATGTCGGAAGCAACAGCGCCATCGGGGAAGTTCTTGATGCGGTCGTTCACAGCCCAGTACTGCAGGTCAGACTGCACATAGGCCAGCGTCCACTGATTCTCCTGATGGAGCTTGAGCATCTGCAGCTCCAGATCCTGACGGGCAGCAGCATCACCGGTCTTGGCCAGCTGCTCATACAGCTCGATCAGCTTGAGCAGATCACCGGTCGCATTTTCCTTCTTCATCGTGCCGTACCAGGCAACGTTGGTGGCCTTGCCGGGGATCATGGCGTTGGGCTTCAGAGCAATGGAGACATCACCGATGCCGGTGACAGGAGACAGCATGCACTGCACTGCGTTGGCCATCAGGTCATTATCGATGTTGCCGCGGTCAGAATCCTTGAAGGTGCACTTGATGCCTGCAGCGCGGAAGTAGGGCTCCAGGATCTTGTAGGTGTCGGCAGCGCCATTGTCTGCAACGGAGACGATGTTCAGCACGAAATCAGTGCCGTCAGCGAAATCATAGAAGTTGTCGCTGCCCATGACCAGACCAGCCTGCTCAAACAGGGTCTTGGCCTTGTTCACATCATACTCGATCCACTGGTTCGCCCACTCCTCGGAGTAGCCCAGCGCGCCGATCTGGGGCGCAGCCTGACCAGGCAGGCACCAGCCGCCGGAGTAGATGCCTGCAACCTCTTCACGATCCACGCAGATGGACATACCCTGACGGAAATCCTTGTTGTTGAACAGTGCCTTCAGGTTGGCGTCGTCCACATTCAGGTTGAAGTGCAGCTGAGAGCCGGTGTCGCCCCAGCCGGTGGTGCCCCACTGATAGATGTTGATCTTGGTCTTGGATTCCAGGACGGTGGGGATGTCTTCCATGGCAACGGTCTGGAAGTCAACCGTGCCGTCCAGCAGGAGCATCAGCTGCTGATCCACGTTGGACACAGTCAGGCCGGTGATCTTGTCGATGTAGGGCAGCTGCTGGCCGTTAGCATCCACCTTCCAGTAGTAGGGGTTACGGACATACTCATAGTACTCGCCCTTGATGTTGTTCTTGCCCGCCTCGGTGGAGAGGACGTAGGGGTTCAGGGTGGGCACACCGGGGTAATTCCAGAAGTAGTAGAGCAGTTCCTTGCCCATCTTGCCCACGTCCACGAAGGAACCGCCGCAGATGGCGTTGCCCTCAGCCAGCGCAGTCTCGGTATCGCCGTCGATGACCGCCTGCACCATCTTTTCAAAGATGTGCTTGGGCGCATAGTGCCACTTCAGGTCAACCGTCAGGTCGGCCGGGAAGTTGTACTTGGGGGTCTCGAAGGTCACGGTGAAGGTGTAATCATCCACCTTCTCGACCTTGGCGGGATTCTTGGTTTCTGCATCCTTATGGCAGTCGCGCACGCCCTTGCCATCGACCTTGTTCAGGCATACAGCATTGTAGAACCACACGCAGTCCTCCGCCGTGAAGGGCACACCGTCAGACCACTTCATGCCTTCGCGCAGGTAGATGGTCCACACGGTGTAATCCGCATTGGGCTCCGCCTTCTTGGCTACGTTGGGCTCCACGGTTCCGTCGGTCTTGAAGCGGAACAGGCCTTCCTCGATGGGCTTGCCGTTACCCCAGTTGCCGGTATCGGCCGCGCGCTTCAGCTCGCCGCCGTAGGTGCCGATCTCAAGGTATGCAGCATCTTCCACCATGGGTTCCAGGGGCAGGCGCTCTGCCACGGGCGGCAGGCCCTTGTCGGCCCAATAGGGCGCCTCGGTGTAGGTCGCTTCAGCAGAGGCAGGGATCATGCTCAGAACCATGAGCAGCGCCAGAGCCAGGGAGATGAGTTTCTTCATGACGGGTTCCTCCTTGTTTTATATCATCCGCAATGCCTTTGCGGACAAGTACAAGTTTAATTAGGAATGATGAATTAGGAATTAGGAATTGAGTTACATGCAACCAAATTCCCGATTCATCATTTCCTTTGCCGCCCCGCATCCCCGGAGCCGCTTTATCCGGAATCACGAACGATGCATTGCGCTTCACAAACCAAATTCCGAATTCCGAATTCCGAATTCATAATTATCTTACAGGTGTCTGTCCTTGCGCTTTGCCCGGATCTTCACGATCCGTTCCACCGGGGTGTAGGCGGTGAAGTATACCGTGTAGTGCTTGTCGCTCAGGGGGTATGCGCCGCCCATGCGGTCGGTGAAGTCGTGCCCGGAGAAGGCCGGGCCGAGGGTGATGCACGCTCCGTCGGGACCGCAGGCCTCGACTGTGCCGTCGATCACGTTGATGCTTTCGCCCGGCTTGGCGCGCTGGAGAAAATGCTCGGTGCGCACATAGCCGCCGGGCAGGAAGGAGAACTCCATGCGCAGGGGCAGCTGATCGATGCCCTCGGTGCGGATGTGCAGATCGACGCCGTCGGGGCGCTTGACGATCTCCAGGGTGGTGTCCAGCGGCAGGCCCTCGGTTTTGGGCCGGCGGTTGGGATTGTCCATCGCCCACCAGTCGGAGGTCTCCGGCTTTTCGGGGAAGGGCAGATAGTACCAGCCTGCGGCATGGGCCCTCATCCGGTAGCCGGTTTCCGTGCGCTCCAGGGTGTCGGCGAGGAAATTGCGCCGGTCGCACAGATTGGAGTAGATGGTCATGTACATGGCGAAGGCGCCGTGCTGGAAGTACAGGCAGTTCGCCTTGCCCCGCAGGAGCGAGCAGGACCATTTGTCGTTGCGGATGCGGGCAATATCGCTGTCCGGGAAGAGGCGGTCCACCTGCTCAAAGGGCCGCATGAAAGCTGCATCCGCCCCGTAGCCGTCCATCTCCGGGAAAAGCAGCAGCCACAGCGCCGCATCGGGCGTCACACCCCGGCAGCTGCAGTCCTGCCAGATCCATTCCGCCATCGCGCCCAGATCGGGCCGCTTCAGAAAGTAGCCCACCATCAGGTAGAGGCTGTAATAGCTCTCCGCATAGACCTTCCGGCCCAGGTCCTGCCTGGTGGAGTTGTTGGTGAACACGGAGTTGTCCGGATCGAAGTAGCAATACATCATTTCCAGATTCTTCGCCGCGGCCTCCAGGAAGGTCTGATCCCCGGTGGCCAGATACAGGCGGATCATCTGGTCGTCGTTGACCTGATTGTAATTGCCGGCGCTGCGCTCGGCAAATTCGCCATCCTGATTGATATCCAGGCCCTCGCGCAGAAACTCCCGCGCCCTCTCGCCCAGCGCCGGATTGCCGGTGATCTTCTCGCAGCACAGCAGGCAGGAGGCGATGGCCCAGCGGTGGTTGGGCGTATGGAAGCCGCCCGCCGCAATGCCCCGGGAGGCGCTGTCGATCAGGCGGTACACCGGCGCGCGCATGAACTCCGCCTCCGGCGCTTCGCACTTCTCCAGCAGCCACCAGCCGTTCAGCAGTGCGTTGATCATGAACGCCGTATCCGGCGGGGATGCGTAGTTGCAGGGGGTCAGGTCAAAGCAGCCGTCGGGCCGCTGATGGGTTTCCATATAGGTCAGCACCGCCCGGATACCCTCCGCCAGACGGGCGGAAAGATACCAGCGGCTGTCGCTTGTACAGAAGGCGGCAATCATCTCGCCCAGAAAGAAGCCGCTCTGCCGCGGCTCCACATGAAAGCTCTCCGTCCAGAAGCCGCCGTACCGGGGATCTGACGGCTCCCGGATCTGCCGCTCCAGCAGTCCGGCCACCGATCCGTCCAGCTGGCAGAGGGCCGCTTCACGATGACCGATCATCATAGCTTACACCTCGTCCTCATGGATCGTCATGATCACAGACATTGTTGTGCACTTATTCGTTAGATAGTATCTGTATTTTATCATATCCGGCAAAGGAATGCAAGGGGGTATCTTCCGCCGCGCCAATGTATACAGCTGTATAATGCTCGGCATTCCATAACCGTTTTTATCAGCAACGGCCTTCCTTACATGCGTTTTTGCACAAGCAGTGTGCCCTCCTGCGAACAAATTCCGCTTTACAGAATCGCAAAACCCCGTTACAATGGTGCACAGAAGAAAGCTGCGGCGCTTCCCTGCCGCCCTGAATACAGGAGGTTCAATATGTACGACATGAAGCCCTATCTGCAGGAGATCGACCGGGTGATCGAAAAAGGCCCCTACAAGGACACCTGGGAATCCCTGACCGCATTCCAGCCGCCCAAGTGGTACCGGGACGCCAAGTTCGGCATCTTTATCCACTGGGGCGTCTATTCCGTGCCCGCCTTCGCCAACGAGTGGTACTCCCGCACGATGTATATTGAGGGTACCCGTGAATTCGAGCATCATGTGAAGACCTACGGTCCCCACAAGGACTTCGGCTACAAGGATTTCATCCCCCTGTTCAAGGCGGAAAAGTTCTCCGCCGACGCCTGGGCGGAGCTGTTCCGGAAGGCCGGCGCAAAGTATGTGGTGCCGGTGGCGGAGCATCACGACGGCTTCCAGATGTACAAGAGCGATATCTCCCACTGGAACGCCGCCGAAATGGGCCCCTGCCGCAACGTGCTGGGCGAATTGAAGGAAGCGGTTGAAAAGCGCGGCATGACCCTGGGCGCCTCCACCCACCGCGTGGAGCACTGGTTCTTCATGGGCCACGGCAAGGATTTTGATTCCGACATCAAGGAACCGCTGCAGCGCGGGGATTTCTACTGGCCCGCCATGCCCGAGCCCGCCAATCACCACGACCTGTTCTCCGAGCCCACCCCCACCCAGGAGTTCCTGGAGGACTGGCTCTGCCGCTGCTGCGAGATCGTGGACAAGTATCAGCCCAAGCTGGTCTACTTCGACTGGTGGATTCAGCATCACGCGGTGAAGCCCTACCTGAAGAAGTTCGCCGCCTACTACTACAACCGCGCGGCGGAATGGGGCGTCGAGGTTGCCATCACCTACAAGCATGAAGCCTTCATGTTCGGCTGTGCCGTGCCGGACGTGGAGCGCGGCCAGTTTGCCGACATCAAGCCCTTCTTCTGGCAGACGGACACCGCCATCGCCACCAACTCCTGGTGCTACACCGAGGGCAATTACTTCAAGTCCCCCAAGGGCCTGATCTGCGACCTGGTGGATATCGTCGCCAAGAACGGCACGCTGCTGCTGAACGTGGGCCCCAAGCCGGACGGCTCCATCTCCGAGCAGGATACCGCCGTGCTGACCGAGATCGGCGAGTGGATGGCGGTCAACGGCGAAGCGATCTACGGCACCAAGGTCTGGCGCAAGTACGGCGAGGGCCCCACGAAGGTCAAGGAGGGCCAGTTCACCGACGGCGTGGAGAAGGTCTTCACCGCCGAGGATATCCGCTTCACCGTCAAGGGCGAAAACCTGTACTGTACAGTACTGTCCTGGCCGGAGGACGGCAAGGTCGTCATCAAGTCCCTGGGCCACTCCGAGGACGCGAACCTGCCGGAGTTCCACGGCATCGTGAAGGATGTGGACGTGCTGGGCTGTGCCGAAAAGCCCGTCTGGAGCCGCGAAAAGGGTGGCCTGCATGTCAGCGCCCCGTCGGTCAAGACGGACAAGCCGGTGGTCATCCGGGTCAAGATCGATTAAGGACGCCAGCATGAAAATACTTAGACAGCTGGCGATCATCCTGTTGACAGCAGCCATCGCCATCGGTGCCTATGAAACCTACTGGCACTGGACCGACGCCACCCACTTCCACAAGCAGTATCTGCGCAGCTGCATCAGCACCTATGAAAAGCATGCAGATATCCTGCAAGCCGTATTGCCCCGGCTGCGGGATCAGGAGATCCCTGCAAACCCGCGCGAGATGATCCTTGATCCATTGGTCGCCTACATACGCGGCGATACGCCCGAAAGCCGCGTTATTGAGATCCCCTTGGAAAGCATCGGCGATTTCTACCGGCACACCTACCTCTACGGCCTTGTCTGGGCGGCAGATTACGATCTTCTCCTGGCCAAGAACCCCGAAATGATCCTCATCTCCCTTGAAAACGGCTGGTGCGCCTACGTCACCACCCACCCCCAATAACCAAAAGGCTGCACCCCACCCCGGGATGCAGCCCTTTTCATTTGCCAACACACTCAATTCCGAATTCCGAATTTCGAATTCCGAATTCCGAATTCCCTTACATAACCTCCGTCAGCATCAGAAACACCAGTCCCTGCCCATACGCCGTAGCCTCAATCGGTACGGTGCGGTAGAAGTCCAGATCATGCCCCATGGGCGTGCCGTAGGACACGCCGCCGACGATGCCGTCCTCGCCCACCTGAGCAATCACACCCTGCAGGGCCTTCTCTGCCGCTGCCCTGCATCGGTCATCCAGCAGCCCCAGCCGCACGCCCTTGAGCAGCCCATAGGCAATCGCCGCGCTGGCGGAGGTCTCCAGATAGCTGTCTGCATGGTCGAGGAGGGTATGCCACAGGCCGGTCTCCCCGTCCTGCAGCTCCACCAGCTTCAGGCACTGCTCCTTCCAGGCGTTCAGGATGAACCGCTTCACGCAGTCATTGGCCTCGTCGTACTGATTCAGCCACTCGATGAAATCCACCGCGCCGCAGGTGAACCAGCTGTTGCCCCGGCCCCAGTAGGCCTCGCCGAAGTGATGCCTGCCGATGAAGCACCAGCCGTGATACCACAGCCCGGTCTTCTGGCTGTGCAGATACTTGATGTGCAGCAGGAACTGGTACTTGGCTTCCTCCCGCCATTCCCGGCGGTTCAGCGCCACACCCGCCCGGTACAGGAAGAGCACGGTCATGAAGAGGGTGTCGTCCCAGAGCTGCTCCTCGTTGACGTCATGGGTGGTGATGTGCTGGAAGCCGCCCTCCTCCGTGCGGGGCAGGCCGGTCATGACCCAGTTCGCCCAATCCTCGATGAGGGGACGGTAGACCTCGTCCTTCGTTTCCTCGTAGAGCATGGTCATGGCCAGCATGGGCGCAGTGGTGTTGATGTTGCGCACCGGCAGCCCGCGCTGCATGTGCCGGGCATACCAGTCCCGGATATCTTTCAGGTCGCACTCGCTGCGGGTCTTCAGATAGACCTTCATCATCGCATACATCGCCACCCCCTGGGGCCATTCCCAGGTGGAGAGGTTCATATGATCCTCCGGGTTGCCTGCGCCGCCGTCCTTCGTGGCGACGAGGCGGCTCATGACCAGCTTGGCGATCTCATTGTAATTCATTCTGCATTCCTCCGTCACAGCGGATTTCTTACGGTCAGTATAACAGATTTCCTTCGGGTTGGCAACTCCGCAGGCTGTCAAAACACCCTTGCGCAGCCCGCTCCGGCATGCTATACTGACAGCAGCAGCATGCGTTTCCCCGATTATGACAACATGGCCCGACCGGCCGGCAGGAGGTATTTTCATGACGTTCCAGCGCGCCAATATCAAGCAGCCCCTCCCCAACGTGTATCTCATCGACGATGCAGGCGAAAGCACCTGTTACCTGGTCTGCGGCAGCGAACGCGCGCTGCTGATCGACACCGCCAACGGCATGGAGGACCTGCACGCCATCGTCCGCAGCCTGACGGAGCTGCCCGTCACCGTCGTCAATACCCACGGGCACGGCGACCACATCCTCGGCAATGTATACTTTGACGAGGCCTGGATGCATCCGGCCGATATCGGTCTGGCGGAGATGTTCTTCGGCTATGCCAAGGAAGAACTGGACAAGCACGGCCTGAAGCCCTGTCCCCTCCGTGCGCTGGAGATCGGACAGGTGTTCGACCTGGGCGGCGTGCAGCTGGAGGTGGTCGATCTCAAGGGCCACACCGCCGGCTCCATCGGCCTGCTGGACAGGGACGCCCGCGTCCTCTACACCGGCGACGGCCTCAACACCCACCTGTGGATGCAGCTGGATCATTCCCTGCCCATGGAGACGATGCTGGAGACCTTCCTGGCCCTGAAGGCACAGCACGGCGCGGACTTCGATCACATTCTCCACGGCCATGCCCGGGAGCTGCGCGGCCGGGAGGTGCTGGACTGGATGATCCGGGGCTGCGAGGACATCCTCGCCGGCCGCACCGAGAACGACCCGCCCTACGAGTATTTCGGCGGCGTATGCCGTCAGCATCCCATCAGCGACGTCCCCGGTGAGGTCATCGTCTATTCCGGCAAGCAGTAAGCCGCGTCCTGCCAGCGCTTTCCCGGCAGCAAACCGCCCTGCATCAGCACAGATGCAGGGCGGTTCCTGTTTTTACAGCGTCACGCTGCCGATATAAATCTGTCCGTCCAGCGTGGGCGGGTTTTCCTCCCGGAAGAAGCGGAAGGTCTCCGGGTGGGTCACATACAGATGGCACAGGCCGATGCCCATGTCGATCTTATTCATCCGTCCGTGGGTACGCTGCTTGATGAGCCCCAGCTCCTCGCGCCAGATCCGCAGCGTCTCCCCCGCATGGGTCACGAACCAGGGCTGGCTGTTGGTTGCCGAAGGGGCCAGGCGCAGCGCCTCCAGGCGCTCATCCGGCCAGTCGGTGATCTCCGCCATGGCCTTGCGCTTGAAATCCGCCGCGCCGGTGCGCCGGGCAACACCGTCCGGTACGCCGACGGCCATCATCACCGCCACCTTCATCCCCGCCGGAATGGGTTCGCCGCCCTCCAGGCTGCCAAGACCCACCCAGCAGGTGCCAAGGCCCAGGGACTGGGCATACAGATCCAGCTGCTGATACATGAAACCTGCGTTCAGCAGCCCATCGTCGGTGGGCTCGGAAAAGATCACGATGAAATGGGGCGTGGCCCATTTCTGCAGGAAGCTTCCATGCCTGGTGGGGATGATGCGTCCCTCGACCTTCGCGCCGGGAATCAGCGGCACAAGCTCCGCCATGCGTTCCTGCAGCGCTGCAAGCGTCTCCGGTGCAACGGCTTCGTTCCTGTAGGCGCGCACCGAACGGCGATGCAGAATCATCTCAGCGATATTCATGAATGCAGCACTCCTTTCCATCAGGCAGGCTTGCCCCTTGTCGTCCGGCTCAACGCACGGGGCTTCACCTTGTATACGTCCAGGTCCGGCAAATTATTTCACGCCGCTGCGGTTCGCGGTGTGCCAGTGGGCATTGAGGAAGTCCACCCGGCGCTCCAGCCACCACTGCAGGTGGGCCGCAGCCTCCTGCTGCGTGCTGCACCGGGCCGCCATCGGCGAAAGCTCGTGGGCAAATTCCTCATTATGCACCAGATTGTCCCACTTATCATAATTGCGCGCAAAGGCATCGCTGTACTGCTCTGCATCCCGGCCAATCATCTCCAGCACGCGGCTGAAGACTCCCGCATCGTAGGCAGCCGTCCACTTCTCCGCGATGATCTCCTGGAACCAGTCCTCGTACATCAGCACGGCGAGCCAGGGGTTGATGGATTGAAAGCTGTCATTCACGTCAAAGAGGATATTGGCGGCATAGAAGCCCTGCGCATCCGCACAGCGGTTCTTGTTGCCCATGGCGGAGTCGAAATCCCAGGGCGCCTCAAAGGTCAGCCGCCGGTCTCCCCCTTCGCCGAAATCCGCCCGCATGAAGAAGCTGGTCAGATACACATCCGCATCGCAGACCACCTCATTGAGCAGATACAGATCCGCCAGGGAGTCGACATTGATCGCCCGTTCGACAGCTTCCCGGGGGGTGATCTCCGTCGTCCGTTTGATGCGGGTGCAGGCGTCGTTGAAAACATAGGCTTCGTCCCGGTACGCAGCGTGGTACAGGACGCGGTACACATTGTCCACATAATCGGCGATGAAATTCCGCTGCTTTGCAGAATATATATCGCTCTTGATGGTAAAGCCCCTGGTCGTACCTGCCAGCTTGCGGCCGCTGCCGTCGTTTCCGTCATAGGGCACCAGGCGCGCGTTGTTGGCATAGGAGACGGTAAAGCGGTTCAATTCCTCTTCGTTGACATAGTAGTCGTCAAACTCAAGGAAATAGCCGATATCCGTCCCCTGATAATCCGCCTTGGGCTTGGTGATATTCACCCGGTCGGCATTGACCTGCTGATGCTCGCTGAGCAGATACACGCCCATGTATTCGCCGTTGATCGCCACCTCAACCAGCCTGGCGTCGGCTGCATACAGCCCATCCGGAGCCAGAAGGCCCGCCGCAATCGCCAGCGCAGCTTTGTTCCGGAGCATGGAGCCGTCCTTGTATTCCGCCAGCAGCACCCAGTTCTTCATCGCCGCCCCATCGTTGAGGCCAAGCATGCTCTGCGCCTCGCCGAAGCGGATGCGCAGGGGCTTCTTCGGGTATGAGGTCGTCCAGTTGCCCCTGACCTTGACCTCTGCCTCCGCCCCGTCGATCAGCCGTGCGCCGTCCTCATCAAAAACAGTGATCCGGCAGGGCTCATACCAGGGCTCCGGCGGGATCACATAGCCGGGCGTCCAGGTCACAATCTGGGCGGAAACATGCCCTGCGACAGGCTGCATCACAAAATCAAGTGCATTATCCGCCTGAGAGACCGTGGCGATTTCAATCCGGGCCATTTCCGCCGCCTGCGCCGCATTGAAAAGCAGCGCCGCCAGCATCAGCAAAACCGTCAGGCACAGCCGTTTTTTCATCTTCCATCATCCTTTTCACCGCTCTGGCAGAAGCGCCGGTGCATCTCCCAGCGCCCTGCAGATATTTTACCCCAAATCCTGCCGCAAGTCCAGCCGGGCACCGGATCATTTCAGCAACTCGGAGCGCCGCTGCGCTTTTCCGATTGTTTTTACAATGTTTTTTGTCCCGCAGCTATTGACATTGCCCCCCATGAAGGCGTATTTTATTGGCGTAAACCACATAGTCAATGCGTTGATTGAGACAAGCGCGCTTTCACAGCGTCCCCAGAGAAATGCCACTTGGTGCGAGGCATGACGAGCATGAAAGGTCAGCGTATCCCTCATGAGCAGTCCGCCGAAGCCTGCCCGGGAACGGGGGCGGTAGGTCAGACCGTCGTCTCCACGTTACAGGAGAGCACATTCACCGCTTGCGGTCGATGTGACAGAGAGGCTGCACCGGGTGCAGCAATGAGAGTGGTATCGCGGGAATTACAGCCCGTCTCTTGCAGATCTGTTTTCAGATCGGTGAGGGACGGGTTTTTATATACATACGCTTTCCCCGACGGATGCGACCGCGGCGCATATGCCAGAGAAGCGCGAGAAGACACAAAGCAGAAAGGATGTTTTGCAAATGAATGGGATCACCATCATGCTCATCGCTCTTGTTGTGTTGGGAGCGGGTTATCTTCTCTACGGCCGTTGGCTGGCCAAAACCTGGGGCGTAGACCCCAAGGCCAAGACCCCTGCCTATGAAATGGAGGACGGCGTGGATTATACCCCCACCGCACCCGGCGTGGTCTTCGGCCACCAGTTTGCCTCCATCGCCGGCGCCGGCCCCATCAACGGCCCCATTCAGGCCGCCGTCTTCGGCTGGGTGCCCGTGCTGCTGTGGGTGCTGGTCGGCGGCTTGTTCTTCGGCGCTGTGCAGGACTTTGTGTCCATGTTCGCCTCCGTCCGCAACAAAGGCCGTACCATCGGCTATATCATTGAGCTGTACATCGGCAAGATCGGCAAGAAGCTCTTCACCCTGTTCACCTGGCTGTTCTCCATCCTGGTGGTTGCCGCCTTTGCGGACGTGGTCGCCAACACCTTCAACGGCTTTGCCGCTACGCCCGATGTTTCCCTGGCCAACGGCCAGGTAGCGACCACCTCCATGCTGTTCATCCTTGCAGCTGTTACGCTGGGCATCGTGCTGAAGGTGTGCCGCTTCAAGCCGCTGGTGAATACCGCCGTTGCGGTGGGTCTGCTGGTGCTGTGCATCGTGCTTGGCATGGCGCTGCCCATGTATGTGCCCACCGGCACCTGGCATCTGCTGGTGTTTGTCTACATCGCCATCGCCTCCGTCGTGCCCGTATGGGCGCTGCTGCAGCCCCGCGACTACCTGAACAGCTACCTGCTGGTGGCGATGATCGCCGCAGCGGTGGTGGGTGTGTTCGTTGCCAATCCCCAGATGAACCTGAACGCCTTCAACGGCTTTACCGTCAATGGTCAGCACATGTTCCCCATCCTCTTTGTGACCATTGCCTGCGGCGCTGTGTCCGGCTTCCATTCGCTGGTGTCCTCCGGCACCGCCTCCAAGCAGGTGCAGAACGAGAAGCACATGCTGCCCATCTCCTTTGGCGCCATGCTGATGGAAAGCCTGCTGGCCGTGATCGCACTGATCGCCGTGGGCGCAGTGTCCAGCGGTGCGCAGGTGGCCTCCGGTACCCCCGCCGTGGTGTTTGCCTCCGCCATCTCCGGCTTCCTGGGTAAGATCGGCATCCCGCAGAATGTGGCCTTTACGCTGATCAACCTGGCTGTTTCCGCCTTTGCCCTGACCTCCCTGGACTCCGTGGCCCGCGTTGGCCGTCTGGCCTTCCAGGAGTTCTTCCTGGATTCCACCGACACCGAGGAAAACATGAGCCCCGTCAAGAAGTTCCTCACCAACAAGTACACCGCCACCGTCGCTACCCTGGTGATGGCGTATGCCCTGGCCAAGGCCGGCTATGCCAACATCTGGCCCCTGTTTGGCTCTGCCAACCAGCTGCTCAGCGCGCTGGCGCTCATCGCCTGCGCCGTGTTCCTCAAGCGGACCAACCGCAAGGGCTGGATGCTGTGGGCGCCCATGGGCATCATGCTGGCAGTGACCCTGACCGCCCTGTCCATGACCATCGTGGGCAAGTTCGGCGGCATCTTCGCCGGCACTACCGCCAACCTGGGCGGCGATTTGCTGCAGGGCAGCTTTGCCGTGGCGCTGTTCGTGCTGGGCGTGCTGGTTGCCGTGCAGGGCGTGAAGAAGCTCTTTGGCAAGCAGGCAGCTGACGAAACCGTGCAGGGCTGACCTGTCCGGCAAAGCAACTGAACAAACCGCACCGGAAGCCGGCAGAAGCTGGCTTCCGGTGTTTTCTTTTTCGCCTGCGCTTCAGAACAAAAAACGGAACGCCTGGGCATCCCGGCGTTCCGCATCCCTGCCGCAGCCCGGTCAATTACTTCGGGTGCTGCAGCAGCATATTACAGGTTTTCCTTGATCTTCCGGATCATTTCGTCATATTCGGCGTCCGTCAGCCTGACCGCGCCGGGATTCATGGCAAACACGCCGCCCCACTCAAATTCATCCTTGTATTTGGGCACGAGGTGGAAATGCAGATGGCAGCCGGTGTCGCCATAGGCGCCGTAGTTGATCTTGTTGGGGTGGAATGCCGCATGGATCGCCTTGGCTGCCCGGGCAATATCGGCAAAATAGTCATTGCGCTCCGTTTCCGTCAGGTCAACCAGCTCGCTGACATGATCCTTGTACGCCACGATGCAGCGCCCGGGATGGCTCTGCTCCCGGAACAGGATCAGCGTGGAAACGCTCAGCTCGCAGATCACAATGCCGAATGCATCCAGCAGTTCCCCTCGCGCACAGTAGCCGCAATTCATATCCTTCATCACGATTCCTCCTGTACAGGTTTTTCTCATTATACCGTTTCGGCGCTCAGGATGCAAGAAAAATCTGACCGTGCAGCCGGAGGAAGCGGTCCGCCGCAATCCAGCTGCCCTTCATGAAACGCAAAAAGCGCACCCGCACACAGGTCTGACGGCCTGGGCAGGCGCGCGCTGTCGCCCTTTCCTGCGCCGGGGAAGGCTTAGTCCCCGCGCTCGAAGGCACCGTTTACGCCGGCAGATGCTGCAGCATCCAGCCCAGCATCCTCTGGTTGACCTCGAACACATCCCTGTACTTGCTGCTGCCGGCAAAGGCCGCCAGCGCCAGCAGCTCGTTGCCGATGAGCATCGCAGGCACCGCAGCCCGCTCCGCCGCCGTCAGCGAGGACACGCTGTCATAGCCCGCCAGCACCGAGCGGACAAACACGGGCCAATTCTCCGCCCAGGGCAGCTCCTCCCGGCCAAACACCTCCGAGAGCACTGCTGTCGCCGTGTAGCAGGGATCGAAGATCCGTGCGCAGCGGCGGGACAGGTCAAAGTCGATGAAGCCGATCCCGCTGCCCGTATCGATCAGATTGGACGGATTGGGGTCCCGGTGGATCAGCACCGCCGGCAGCGCCCGCAGCTTTTCCGCCTGCTGCGCATAATCCGCAGGGAAGTCCGCCGGCAGCGCTTCCCGGGCATTGGGCAGCGCCCAGTTCAGCAGATGATCGGCATAGGGTTCGTCATCCGCCAGGGCCATATCCTCCACCCGGGCTGCAGCCCGATGGAAAACGGCCAGCGCCTCGCCGATCCTGCGGCCCTTTTCCGGACTGCGGATCAGCTCGTCCGCGCGCAGGGGCTTGCCGGGCAGCCGTCGGCACAAGGTGATCTGCCAGCCCTCCGCCGCCGGCACGGACAGCTCCCCCGAGGGCAGCGGCAGCAGCAGCGCTGCCGGGAGTCCCTCCACCTCCAGCGCCCTGGACAGCTCATCCGCCAGGCGGCAGGCATAGCCGTCCCGGTACGCCTTGAGCATCAGCTCCTCCCCGGCGTACATCGCTGTTTCGCTGATATGCCCGGAAGGATAGGTGACAGGCGCCAGGGGCAGATCCAGGCCCCACCGGGTCAGCGCCTGCTGAAAAACGTCGCGGTTCAGCATGCTGAAAACCTCCTCCTTCAAAAGGGGGACGGTCGGCTGCACAGCCCGGTGCGCCTTCAGCCATGCCCTGGGCGAAGCGCCGTACTCCCGGGCAAAGGCCCGGTAAAAGCCGGAATGACTCCCGAAGCCCCAGCGGAGCGCCGCATCCGTCACGCCCATGCCCCGGCTGACCGCATAGATCGCATGGGCGAGCCTGCGCTTTGTCCGGTAGCGGCACAGGGGCATGCCGACCTCCTGACGGAACCGGTGCAGAAAATGCCACAGCGAGTATCCCGCCCGATCCGCCAGCTCGGCAGGATCGATCTCCGCCTCCAGCGTTTCTTCGATCCAATCCAGCACGCGCTGCATGGCCGTCCCTCCTTTCCTGATTGATCAGGCTGCCGCCTGATACTGGGAAGAGTATAGCATCCCGCGCCGGGAAAAACCTTGCGCCCTTTGCGGACTTTCCTGCAAAATCAAGCAGGGGGCTGCCGGCAGGTTCGTCCCCGCAGCCCCGAATGCGGCATCAGCCCTCGGTTTCCGGCCAGAAAAGCTCGTCCAGCGTCTTGTCCAGCGCCTTGCAGATGGCCACGCACAGCTTCAGCGTCGGATTGTAGGAGCCGGATTCGATCAGCCCGATGGTCTGCCGCGTCACGCCCAGCTGCTCCGCCAGCTGCTCCTGGCTGAGATCCTTTTCGATCCGGGCGATCTTCATCTTCTTATTCTTCATGCTCTGCCTCCGCAGCGGCCTTATCCGCCTGCTTCTCGCCCACCTTCAGCAGGGCGGTGAACATCAGGTAAAACAGGACACCCCACATCGCGCCCATGCCGATGATCTTCACGATACCCATGGGGTCGAACGCGCCGTCCCGGATGCAGGACGGGCCGCCCATCACAATACCGAAGAACAGCGCACCCAGGGCCGTGGACTTCGCCAGCTGCACCTTGCCTTTTGTCTCCGCCTTCTTGCCGCCCCACTGGAACAGGCCGTTCTTCACCGCCGCCACCGTGTAGATCAGCGCCGGGATCGACCAGACGATCAGCGACGCAGCATACCAGCCGGCATGGGCTTCATCCAGTAGGATCAGCAGGAACTCGCCGATCAGCAGCGTCATCAGCATCGCCATGAAGGCCTTGTTCAGGCAGGCATTGCGGATCTCCCGGAGGATCTCATCCCCGGCGTGCCACACGCCCCTGACGGTCATCAGCACCGCCGCCGCTCCCAGGCCCACGACCAGCGCCAGCACGTCCAGCAGGCAATACGCCCCGCCGCCCAGGCACACCTTGACGATCAGCACGATCACCTGCAGCGCGATCATCACCCACAGCAGCTTTGCCGCCAGGGCGTTGCTGCTTTTTTCAATCCGTTCATCGATCTGCTTCATGGGAAATCTCCTCCTTCGTTCGATTGACAGGGACAGTATAGCATAACGCCTTGCATTTTGCAATATATATTTTGCATTTTGTTTGATATAAATATTTTTGTGAACAACTTTGCTTGCACACGAAGACACTTACCGCAGAAAAAAGCGGCAGGCGTCAGCCCGCCGTGCCGTTCCTGCGGCATGGACATCACAGCAGCGGAGTCAGGCGACCTTCGCCTATTCCTCAGGCAAAAAGAACCGCCGCCCGCTGACCGTCTCGCCCCGCACATGCAGCGCCAGCCCCTTGCCCTTCTCCCAGGCATCCAGGAAGGCCTGCCCCTCCAGCAGCACCACATCCACCCACGCGCAGGACGGCGCCTCAAACTCCAGGCAGATCCGATCCAGGCGACACAGGCAGCTGACCTTGCGCCCGGAATCCGGCATGCACAGGCAGATGAGGGGCGTGGTGCCCTCGCCGTCCAGCCGGAAGGCCATGGGCACGACATAGGGCTGCTCCCCGTCGCAGAAGGCAGCGCGGGTGACATGGGCCGCGCGAAGCACATCCAGGCATTCCGCCGGGGTCAGGGGCTGATATACCAGCTGGGGCATTGCACATCACCTCTGCTGGCAGGGTATGCGCAAGGGGGCTGAGGAGTGCAAAACAGCGCGCCCCGAAGAAGCCATTTGTCAAGGATAGATTTATCCAAAGCAGATGGTATTCCCCAAAGTCCCAAAACAAGCCTCCTGTTTTTGCAGGAGGCTTGTTTTTGTTTGGTGCATATTTGGTCTGTCAGATACAGGAAGTTGATTCTATACGATTGATATGTCTTCTTTCTTTAACGTAATACCAGTGATGCCATAGAGCAACAGGATAGGCAGCGCATACAGGACAGCTTCGGCATACTGATTGCTGCCGCTTCTGATGTCATTGAGCATCAGCGAGGCAGGACGAAGCTCTGTGTCCGGCAACAGGATCAGTGGTAGTTCCACCAGATTCCATGCCTCGGCAAAGCACAAAAGTGTCAGCACGGCAAGACCGGGCAACAGTTGAGGCATGATTGCTCGGCAGAAGATAGTCAATTGAGATTTGCAATCCAGTAGTGCAGCTTCCCAATGCTCGCCGGGAATAGCGCGGATCAGCAGCCAAGCAATCAGCGGACCCAGAGGTGAGAACGCCTGCATCAGGATCACCGCAAGCTGCGTGTCGTACAGATTCAGCCAGCGACTCATTTTGAACACAGGTACCATGATGCTCTGGAAGGGCAACAGCAATAGCAATAGCAACAACACACGAATGAGCCCGACGCCTTTGATACTGCTGCGAGCCAGGAACAGACCACCAAGCACCGACAACGGCAATTGCAAAATCAGCGTACTCAGTGCGATCTTGATGGAGTTCATCAGCTGAATAAGCAGTTCTTCGTTATCAAACATGATGGTATATCGCTGCCAGGAAGCTTGCAGAAAAACCGTTTCGCCTTTCAGGAAAGAAATCAGATCCCCTTGAAAGAAGGAAGCAGCGAACAGCATCAGCATCGGCAAGGCAAATGTCAGAAGCAGAACAACCAGCACACATGCGGTGATTTTCTTCATGCCAGCCGCCTCCTTTTCATGATCAGAAACGCTGCCCCGTACAAAATCAGCGCAAAGAGTACCAGCAAGACCGCACAGGCAGCGACATACTGGAAATTCATCTTCACATACTGATGGTTCATGTAATGCTGAAGCATGTATACCTTGGACGATGGATAATCACCAAAGAGAAGATAGCTTTCTTTATAGCAGCGGAACATGAACATGGTCAGAAAGATCATCACGCCAGCCAGTTGTTCTCCGGCCATGGGTAAACGAATGGCAAAGTATGTCCTGACAGCGCCTGCCCCATCCAACGCGGCAGCGTCGGTAATAGCTTGTGGGATTTTCTGCAATGCCGTGTAAAGCAGAACAGCACCTACACCAGCATACTTCCAGAGATAGAGTGTTATCAGTGCGGCCTGAGAGGATGCTGACGCCAGCATGGACCGAGTGTCGAACACCGCTGACCACAGGCTGACTGCCGAAACCGAAGGGATCAGCAGCGGAAGAAGCAGAACGGCCATGCCCAGCCCAGTCAGCTTCGGATGCCGATACAGCAGCGGTGCTATCACCAATGAGGCCAGCAATGCCGCCAGAATCATTCCACCACCCAGCAAAGACAGGTTCTGCATTCCCATCTGGAAGTACTGATTGCTCATTACATAGCTGAAATTATCAAGTCCGGCAAAGCGATCATCGAAAGCACTGTTTACCAAAGCGTAATAGACCGTCATTCCCAGCGGAACCAGATAGCATGCAGCGAATCCCAACAAGGGAAGTGCGCCGATCAGAAGTAATTTCTGCTTCTTCATGGTCAGCCACCTATGAGCATATCTGCCTTCTGTTGCATTGTATCAGCATATTCCTGAGGCGTAATGTCACCGTTCATCAGCATTTCCAGCAGACCTTCAGTAATCTGCAGACGCATCAGCTCCAGGTCACGAAGCTGCGGGACACCGTGCTCCAGCACGAAATTGTAAAGGTACTCATTTTGCGCAGAAGGCGGTGTGCGCATATCATGCTGCTCGCCGTAAAGGGATTTGTCCTTCAGCCACTGACCACAGTTGAGATAAAACTGATTTGAAGTCGCTTCCACCGAAGCGTAGCATGCCAGAAAATAGGCTGCTTCTTCCGGGTATCTGGAGTTGGCATTAGCCATCAAACACCAGGAATCCACCAGGAAGAGCGGATTCTCAATATCATAGACAGGAGGTAATACATAGGTATCATTTCCCAGTTTGCCCAATGCATGTTCTTCCGCCCAAAGCAGGGTGTTATCCGGCATGTCGAAGCTGAGGTCATGGGGATCCTTTATATAGATCAAGCCTCTCACGCTCAGATCCTGGATACGTTCCAGCAAGGCCAGGTATTCCGCCGTTTGGAAGTCCGCGGTGCCCAGGTAGTAGTCGGTGTGCGTTGCTTCGTATTGCCAGCGCATATTGGTCAGCACATTCTCGCCAGCCAAATAGATCGGTTTTTCGGCGGTCTGGTTATAGGCGTATACTTTATCAGCCAAAGCATCGAAGTCTTCCCATGTCCACACACCGGTAGGAATCTCCCACCCCACAGCTTCTGCCAGTTTGGGATTTACCTGGAACAGATCCACGCCTGTCTCCCACAGCACACCGTATTGCCGCCCATGAGTGGACATCAATCCCCAGATATCCCGGTAATCATCCCGGAGTGCTTGCATTTCAGGCATATCGGTCAGATCAATGATGGCACCGTTTGCCAATAAGCCAGGAGCTGGCGTCATACCATACATGCCCTGCATGGCAAACACATCCACGCCGCCTTCGTCCGCCATCATTTCAGTGGCCAGAACGCGGTTGTCAAGAATATCCCGGCGAACCACTTCCACATTCGGATACTTCTTGTTAAACATTTCGATAGCAATAGCCATCGAAGGTTCTTCAAGGTGCGGGCCATCAACGATCGTCAGCAGGTGGTCAACTTTTTTGCCGCTAAGCTGTAAGATATTATAGCAACCAGTTTGTTTTCCATCGAAATCATAGGTATACAGATTGGTTTCGTCACGGCTCATGCTCTCCGTATTCTTGTCTATCCGCTGACCCGAATAGAACATTTCACCCGTACGGGCATTGAGGATCATCAACCGTCCTTCTTCGTTGATCACAAAAGCATACTGATCGCCGTCCTTTTCAAAGCCTGCCACGATTTCCAACAGACCTTTCACTTTTACAGGGGAACAGTACAACTGGCGTGTCCGCAAATTGATCGCAGCCAGTTCGCCTGTTTCCCTGTAAGCAAACAGCACATCACCGTGCAGCGAAAGATTGCTCACTCGTTTGTTGGTCCAGCCCTCGATATGAAGAGCTGCGTCAAACTCTGCTTGATCAGGGTATACACTTATGCGATATATGCTGTTCCTGATCTGCTTGTTATTCACCACAGCATATACGCTGCCTCCCGCAGCGACCATATCCGTGATGTTGAACGAAATGTCGAGATCACGACCGGGTGTCATGGGTAGCCCGTAACTGGTGGTAGACAGCAACCGCTGGCCTTCCTCCGACCAGGTAACGTAGTACAGCGTTCCGGGCATATCCACATCCGCTGCCATTGCAACGATGCTGTCGTTCTCCAGCACCACCTGAGGTCGTTTTGCACCTGAGCGCTGGAACATAAGCTTGTCTTCCTCATATGTCCACACGCCTCCATCATCCATAGCACGCATGGGACGCATCAGCGCAAAGGCGGTAACGGTAAACAACATCAACACCAGAGCAAACACGACGATGTTCTTCGCCTTCTGCGGAAGGGAAAGCCAATAACCGCCTTTGCGTTTTTCATCCTGCCGATGGTGATGCTCAGCAATGATCTTATCTGCCAGAAACTCATTTGGTTTCAGTCCGGCATGAGTGTTCTCAATTGCCTGATGAATTCGCTTATTCACCCAACATTTCTCCTTTCAGCATGTCTTTGAGCTGCTTTCGGGCCCGTTTCAGTCGTTCTGAAACAGATGGCTGACGGATGCCCAGTATGCTTGCGATTTCGTTTACATTGAAGTTCTGGTAATAGTACAGAAGAATGACCTCTCTGGATTTGTCAGGCAGGTGATGGATCGCCATACTCAGAGAAATCTCGTCATCGTCGGGTGGTGAACTTTCATCCGGAAGAAGCTCCGGTGTGACATGCCGGTTGATCCGTTTGAACCAGCCTGAACGCAGCATATCACGGCAGACATTGAGCGCGATGCGATACACCCATGCCTTCTCATGCCCGTCGTCACGGTAGTCGGGAAGGGCGTTGTAAACCTTCAAAAAGGTTTCCTGCACAGCATCTTCAGCTTGCATTCGATCCTGCAATCGCACATAGCAAAACCGTAGAAGCTCCGCTTGATAAGCGCTTACCAATTCACGCAGCTTCTGTTCTTGCTGATCCATGTCATTCACCTCCCTTCACTTATAATAACGTACTTCATGAACATAATATAGGTATCGATGCTTATTTTCTGTTAGGAATTGTAAAATGCAAAATCACGAGTGCGGATTGTTGCTCTCAAAGAATTGAAGAGAAAAAAAGCTCTGCGATCTATTTGCTGCAGATCGCAGGGCTTTGTCATAAGGTTTCATTGTGCTGATGTTGTTTGGTATGCTGCGTTATCTCGTTGTTGGGATCGGCAATTTGTTTCGCCGTTTGCACTAACAGGTTTGACAGTTCATTGGTACTCATTCGTGATGAAGCGATGAATGTTTGGTATCAAATTGCGTTCCTGCTTTAACATCGCTCTTTCCACTCCTAAATCTGCGGATTCTGCAAACTTGCGATCCTCTGTCGTGCATAAACCACCAGTTTTTTGACGCATTCCAGTTCTTCTTCGCCGGGGTTATGGAACTCAAAATCAATGGGAGCGCAGCACACATGTTCCAATGGCTGCCCAAAGAAAGTAACGTTCTTTCCCGGTGCG
>JAFQIB010000119.1 GCA_017397765.1 Clostridia bacterium
GAGTAGAACGACATAGCACCCTCGTGATAGAATGTAGCTACCACACAAACACACTACAGGAGGGTATCATGTCGTCCTACACTCATTTTACACTAAACGAGAGAAAATATCTACAGGAACTTTTGGAGAAAGGATACGGGGAGCTGGCTGCGAGCTTGCTCGCAGACTGAGGGAGAACGCGTAAGCCGCTGATTCCGCCAACTCCGTATTTTCATTGCTCACCCCCTTCCCACCCGCCGCAAAATCTGCTATAATACCCACTTGAATACACCGCACGACCCGTGCGTTTTGAAGGAGGCAACCCCTATGAAGCTTTGGGGCGGACGTTTCTCGAAGTCCACCGATCACCTGATGGACGATTTCCATTCCTCGATTTCCTTTGACAAGCGCCTGGCGGAGCAGGACATCACCGGCTCCATCGCCCATGCCACCATGCTGGGTGAGCAGGGCATCATTCCGCAGGCAGATGCGGACAAGATCGTCGAGGGCCTGAAGGGCATCCTCGAGGATGTGCATGCCGGGAAGATCGAGTGGATGGTGGACGCGGAGGATATCCATATGAACGTGGAGACCATCCTGACCCAGCGCATCGGCGAGGCCGGCAAGAAGCTGCACACCGGCCGCAGCCGCAACGATCAGGTCGCGCTGGACGCCCGCATGTACTGCAAGCTCGCCTGCGAAGAAACCGCGGAAATGCTGAATGATCTGCTCTCCGTCATCCTGGATATCGCCCAGGACAACCTGCATACCATCATGCCCGGCTACACCCACATGCAGAAGGCGCAGCCCATCACCCTGGCTCACCACATGATGGCCTATTTCCAGATGTTCCTGCGGGATCGCCGCCGCTTCCGCAACGCCTATGACGCTGCAGATGTGATGCCCCTGGGCTCCGGCGCGCTGGCCGGCACCACCTACCCCCTCAACCGGGAGCGGGTGGCCGAGCTGCTGGGCTTCTCCGCCATCACCGACAACAGCCTGGACGGCGTCTCCGACCGGGATTTCCTGCTGGACTTCCTCTCCGCCGCGTCCATCTGCATGATGCACCTCTCCCGCTTCTGCGAGGAGCTGATCCTGTGGAACACCAACGAGTTCCGCTTTGTGGAGATGGATGACGCCTTTGCCACCGGCTCCTCCATCATGCCCCAGAAGAAGAACCCCGACGCCGCCGAGCTCATCCGCGGTAAAACCGGCCGCGTTTACGGCGACCTGATGGCCCTGCTGACCGTGATGAAGGGCATCCCGCTGGCCTACAACAAGGACATGCAGGAGGACAAGGAAGCCTTCTTCGACGCCCGCGACACCCTGGTCAAGGGTCTGACCGTCTTTACCGCCATGCTCAAGAGCTGCACCTTCCGCAAGGAGGTCATGGAAAAGGGCGCGTCCGGCGGCTTCACCAACGCCACCGATGCGGCGGACTACATGGTCAAGCACGGTGTGCCCTTCCGCGACGCCCATGCCGTGGTGGGCAAGCTGGTCGCCCACTGCCTGAACGAAAACAAGGCCCTCCTCGACCTGACGCTGGAGGAGCTCAAGAGCTTCCATCCGGTCTTTGAGCAGGACGTGTTCGAGGATCTGTCGATGCTCGCCTGCGTGGAGAAGCGCCGCATTCCCGGCGCGCCCGCCCCGGATATGGTGCAGCTGGCCATCGACAAGGGCCGCAGGGCGCTGGCGGAGTAATTTCCCGAAATATTTCCAGAAGCATGCAACAAACCTCCTGGCTGATTCGTCTAATAGGGTGAGCACCCTACGATCAGTCAGGAGGTTTTTCCTATGAGAAAGCTGCTGTGTCTGTGCCTTGCTGCGCTGCTGTGCCTGTCCTGGGCCGCAGCGGAAGCTTATGTCCCCACTTCCTCCACCAAGCTGCCGGATATGCTTTCTGCGCCGGTGTGCCCGGAGATCATCCGCGTACAGCAGGCGGGAGACGCCGTCACCCTCACCCTCAGCCAGCCCCTGCCCGCGGATGCGCTGGTGATTGCGCTGAGCCGTGATGCACAGCATGCCCGCTATGTCTCCCTGGCCGAGGCCGGCGAGAACAGCACCGTCACCGCCGCAGGACTGCCCCAGGGCGGCTGCTGGACGGGCTTTGAGATCGACTGGACCGGCAGCGAAGGGAAAGCCTTCGCCCATTACAACGCCGGCGGCGGCCTGGAAACCGTCACCTGCTATGACGGCCGCTGGAACGAATATGTTTTCGACAACGACGGCCGCTTCTGCGAGTTTGCCTATGCGGACAGCAGCGTGCGCGTGCGCTACAACACCCGCGGCGTGATGACCAGCTACGGCTACGAAGCTTTCCCCAAAGTGACGGTATGGTTCACCGAAGCAGGCGATGTGGTCTGCGCCGAGTACGACGGGGGCGACGGCAACGTCGCAGCCGATTGGGAACCCGGCTACGGCTGGTATGTGGATACCATCAACGGACGCGAAAAGCTCGCGCTGGACCTCCCCAGCCCCTGGGACGCCGCGCGGCTCCTGCCCCGCGAGGAGGTGGAGAAGGCCGAGGTCATCCATTACCCCAACAACACCGTCTGCGTGGCCGGTCTGACCCTGCAGGAAGCAGACGCGAGCCTGCCGGACAAGTGGTACAATGTGCTGCCCATTGACCTCACCCGGGACGGCCGGCAGGTGTACCAGCTGATGATCTCCAACATGTTCCTGATCGGCGAGGTGTATGTGGACGTGTGGGGCGACGAGGTCACCGTCAGCGCCTCCCTGCTGGAACACGGCGCAGTGCGTCCCCTCTCCTGGTACGGACGGTGGTTCACCAGCCTGAAGGATGTGACCGCCGCCTCCATTGAATCCACAGAGGGCGGCTTTGCCTTCGGTAAGCCCCTGAGCATCTCGGAGGATCTGGGCGGGGCGGATGCGGCGCTCCTGTTCATCCGGAGCAAGGCGACCTACTACCAGCCCTTCCGGGATGGCACGGCCCTGACCCGCTACTGGCGCAACAAGGACGAATGGCAGGAATTCCGCCGGAGCTTGCAGGAGATCATGCCCCGCGTGGCGAAATAAGTAAAGATAGCGACTGCGCCGGGGATGCGTCATTTGCTTCCCCGGCGCTGCCTGTATTCTCTGGAAAGGATGGACCCCGGTATGCTGTTTACACCTGTCACATTCACCCTCAAGGATGGCCGGAGCGCCATTCTCCGTTCCCCCGATCCCCAGGCAGACGCTGCCGACCTGGTGCAGTACCTCTACGATACCGCCGCCGACACCCCCTTTGTGCTGCGTACGCCGGAGGAGATCCGCTACACGGTCGAGGGCGAGGAGCGTTTCCTGCAAAACGTGGTGGATTCCCCCAACGACTGCATGATCCTCTGCGAGGTGGACGGCCACATTACCGGCAACTGCCACCTGAGCTTCTACCCGCAGATCAAGCGTCGCCATGCCTGCACCGTGGCCATCGCCCTGCGCAAGGCCTACTGGGGCAACGGCATCGGCACAGCCATGTTCCAGGCCATGGAGGGTATCGCCCGCCAGCGGGATGGCGTAGTCCTCATGGAGCTGGAGTTTATCGAGGGGAACACCCGCGCCCGCGGCCTGTACGAGAAGGCCGGTTTCCGCATCGTTGGCATGCACCCCAATGCCATCCGCCAGGTGGACGGCACCATGTGCGCGCTGTACATCATGCAGAAGAAGCTGTAAAACCATCCGCAGCCCCGGACAGCCGGGTCGCATCAACATTACATGTCACACTGGAGAAGCACTCAATGAGAACCGCTGATTTTGATTATTTCCTGCCCGAAGCCCTTATCGCCCAGACCCCCGTGGAGCCCCGCGATCATTCGCGGCTGATGGTCGTCCACCGGGGCGACGGTACCCGGGAACACCGGCATTTCTATGATATTCTGGACTACCTCCGCCCCAACGACGCGCTGGTCATCAACGAAACGAAGGTCATCCCCGCCCGTCTGCTGGGCGTGAAGGAGGCTGCCGAGCCCAACGGTCCGCAGGTGCCGGTGGAGATCCTGCTGCTGCGCCGGGAGAACGCCACGGACTGGGAGGCGCTGGTCAAGCCGGGCCGCCGCCTGAAGCCGGGCGCTGTCTGCTCCTTTGGCGGCGGGCTGCTCAAATGCGAGATCCTGTCCAGCGTGCCGGAGATCGGCGGGCGCATCGTGCGCTTCATGTACGACGGCGTCTTTGAGGAGATTCTCGATCAGCTGGGCGAGATGCCCCTGCCGCCCTACATCCACGAAAAGCTGCAGGACCGCAGCCGCTACCAGACCGTCTATGCAAAGAACGAGGGCAGCGCCGCCGCCCCCACCGCCGGCTTGCATTTCACCCCCGAGCTGCTGGATAAGGTGAAGCAGAAGGGCGTGACCATCGTACCGGTGACGCTGCATGTGGGTCTGGGCACCTTCCGCCCGGTGACGGTGGAGGACGTGGACACCCACGTCATGCACTCGGAATACTATCAGGTGACCCAGGAGGCCGCCGACACGCTCAATGCCATCCGGTCCGGCGGCGGACGCATCATCTGCGTGGGCACCACCTCCGTCCGCACGCTGGAGACCGTCGCCACCGAGGACGGCGTCATCCAGGCCGGGGCCGGAGATACCGCCATCTTCATCTATCCCGGTAAGAAGATCAAGGCGGTGGACGCGCTGATCACCAACTTCCATCTGCCCCAGTCCACGCTGCTGATGCTGGTCAGCGCCTTCATGGGCCGGGAGACCGCGCTGGACGTGTACCGCGAGGCTGTGGAGGAGCAGTACCGCTTCTTCTCCTTCGGCGATGCGATGTTCATCGAGTGAGGCAGCCATGGCCTTTGATTTCAAGAAAGAATACAAAGCGCTCTACCAGCCGAAGAACACGCCGTCCATCGTGGATGTGCCGGAGATGAACTATATCGCCGTGCGCGGCAAGGGCGATCCAAACGACCCCGGCGGCGCATATCAGCAGGCACTGAACGTGCTGTATGCCGTGGCCTACACCCTTAAAATGAGTTACAAGGGCAATCACCGGATCGACGGCTTCTATGAGTACGTCGTACCGCCGCTGGAGGGCTTCTGGCAGCAGGCGGGCGTCGAAGGCGTCGATTACGGCAACAAGGCGGCCTTTGAATGGATCTCCGTCCTGCGGCTGCCGGAGTTTGTCACCCGGGCAGACTTTGACTGGGCGGTCGCAGAGGCCTCCAGGAAGAAGAAGCTGGACTGCTCCGCCGCGGAGATGCTGACCCTGCGGGAGGGGCTGTGCGTGCAGATGATGCATCTGGGTGCTTACGACGACGAGCCCGCCTCCGTGGCGCAGATGGACGCATTTCTTGCCGCCCAGGGCTATGTCAACGATTTTTCTACCCAGCGCCGCCATCACGAGATTTATCTGTCTGATCCGCGCAAGACCGAGCCCGGAAAACGGAAGACCGTCCTGCGCCATCCCATCCGCAGGCAGAACGGCTGACCCACCACCTGGAAAGCGGACCGCACACAAGAAAAACTTGCGTCCGCGCCGTCCTTGTTGTACAATAAGAGAGTTATTTCGTATCAGAAAGGGCTGATCCCTATGACAAAGCTTGAAATGGAGCTGCTTGATCTGCTCCGTGAGGATTGCCGACTGCCGCTGGAGAAGCTGGCCGTCATGCTGGGCGCCTCCACCACGGAGGTCGCCGAGACCATCGACCGCCTTGAGGCGGAGCGCGTCATCCTGCATTATGCCCCCGTTATCAACTGGGACAAGACCGACCGCGAGCGCGTGGAGGCCATGATCCAGGTCAACGTCACCCCCCAGCGGGACAAGGGCTTTGACGAGGTAGCCGGCCGTATTTACCGGTTTGAAGAGGTCAAGTCCGTGTACCTGATGTCCGGCGGCTATGATCTGCTGGTGCTGGTGGAGGGCCGCAACCTCAAGGAGCTGGCGCTCTTTGTGTCCTCCAAGCTCAGCGCCCTGGAGCAGGTCACCGGCACCCAGACGTGCTTCGTCCTCAAGCGCTACAAGGAGGACGGCATCGTCTTTGAAGGCGAAAAAACCGATAACAGGCTGGTGATCGTCCCGTGATGTACGAGAAGTTTATCAACCCCTCCATCGCTGCCGTACCGCCCAGCGGCATCCGCCGTTTCTTTGATATTGCCGCGACGATGAAGGATGCGATCTCCCTGGGCGTGGGCGAACCGGACTTCGTCACCCCCTATCACATCCGCAACGCCGCCATCAATTCCATCACCGACGGCGAGACCCAGTATACCGGCAACCGGGGCCTGCCTCAGCTGCTGGAGGAGATCGCCTATTACATGGCCAGTCGCTTCGACGTCCGGTATGACCCGAAGAAGGAAATCCTGGTGACCGTGGGCGCCTCGGAGGCCATCGACGTGGCCCTGCGCGCCATGGTCGGCCCCGGGGACGAGGTGCTGGTGCCCGAGCCCAGCTACGTCAGCTACTCCCCCAGCGTGGTCTTTGCCGGCGGCACGCCCGTGGGCATCCAGACCCGTGCGGAGGATGAATTCCGCCTGACGCCCGAAGCCCTGCGCGCTGCCATCACCCCCCGCACCAAGTGCCTGATCCTGCCCTACCCCAACAACCCCACCGGCGGTATCATGGAGCAGGAAGATCTGGAGAAGATCGCCGAGGTCATCCGGGAAAAGCAGATCATGGTGCTCAACGACGAGATCTACGCCGAGCTCACCTATGGCGGCAAGCAGCACGTCTCCTTCGCCTCCCTGCCCGGCATGTGGGACTACACCATCACCCTCAACGGCTTCTCCAAGGCTTTTGCCATGACGGGCTGGCGCGTGGGCTTTGCCTGCGGGCCGGAGCCCATCCTGTCCGTGATGCTCAAGATCCATCAGTACGGCATCATGTGCGCCAGCCGCATGAGCCAGGTCGCCGCGATAGAGGCACTGCAAAGCGGCCGCCTGAACGACTATGAGGACGTGCGCAAGATGCGGGAAAGCTACGACCGCCGCCGCCGGCTGATGGTCGAGGGCTTCCGAGCCATGGGCCTGGACTGCTTCGAGCCCCGGGGCGCATTCTACGTCTTCCCGTCCATCAAGTCCACCGGGCTTACGAGCGAGGAATTCTGCAGCCGTCTGCTGATGGAGCACAAGATCGCCTGCGTGCCCGGCACCGCCTTCGGCAGCTGCGGCGAGGGCCACATCCGCTGCTCCTACGCCACCGGCATCGACAAGCTGTCCATCGCCCTGGAGCGCATGGAGACCTTCATCAAGTCCCTGTAAAAGATACCCGCGATTCCCTTTTCGGAGGTAGAACCACCAATGCGCAAAATCATCTGGCTGTTCATTGCCCTGCTGCTTTTCCTCTGCCCGGCCCTGGCTGAAGAGGAGGAAGAGCTGACGCTGGCGGACATGCTCTCCGGCGTGGAGCAGGAGCTGCTGGAGGAGATCTTCATCCCCCTGGATGAAGAAAGCCTCAAGGAGGCCGATTCCGTCCAGAGCATCTACGAGGAGGACGGCTCCATCCTGATCACCATCACCGGCACGGGCGACTTCACCGTGGGCGGCGACACCCGCAAGTCCTCCAACATCTGGGACACGGAGCTCAAAAAGCATGATGGCGACTACCAGTTTGCCCTGAAGAACATCCGGGATGTGCTGCTGGCAGACGACCTGACCATCGTCAACTTTGAGGGCACGCTGACCGACAGCACCCATGTCCCCTCCTCCAAGAAGAACAACGAGTTCCTCTTCTCCGCGCCGCCGGAGTACGTCAGCATGCTGACGGAAAACGGCATCGAAGCCGTGGCGCTGGAAAACAACCACACCATGGATCACGGCGAGGACGCCTACATCGAAACCCAGACCCATCTGAGCAATGCAGGCGTGGTGTGGTCCGGCGACGGGCAGCTCGGCGTGATCGAGGTCAAGGGCGTGCAAATCGCCATGCTCAGCTATCTGTGCATCGACCGCTACGACCAGCTGTGGAACACCGTCCCTGCGGACATCAAGGCCGCCAAGGAGCTGTATCCCATCGTGATCGCCAACTTCCACTGGGGCAATGAGAAATGGTATTACCCCACGGACAATCAGATCAAGATGGGCCGCCTGGCGGTGGATGCCGGCGCGGATCTGGTGCTGGGCCATCACAGCCACCGCATCCAGCCCATTGAGCAGTACAAGGGCGTGTACATCTGCTACAGCCTGGGCAATTTCTGCTTCGCCGGTCATTCCAAGCCCAGCGACATGACCTCCTATCTCTTCCAGACCCGCTTCCGTGTGCGCGAGGGCGAAAACGGCCAGGAGATCACCAACGAGGGCTTCATCATCATCCCCATCCGCATCTCCTCCCGCGCGGACAAGAACGATTTCATCCCCACCGTGCTGACCAAGGAATCCACCATCGACAGCATCCTGAACACGCTGAAGGAAAATGGCCGCAAGCACTGCGACTATGCGGTGGAGGAGTATCCCCTGGCCTGGCCGGCAACAAAGTAACCCCCAACAGCCGCTGTGCATGCCGCACGGCGGTTTTTGTGAAGGAGACTGACCATGGAAGACACCTTCTGGGAGCTGCGCAACGATCAGCGTCCCTGCTTCGGCCTCTTGCCGACAGACGATCACTGGGAACGCATCCAGCTGCCCCGCAGCAAGTATGACCATTACGACACCGTCATCTACCTTGACGGCGATCATGTGCGTTACATTGTGCAGCACGGCGAATGGGAGCATCTGGAGCATGCCCTGGATGAAATGCTGACCCCGGACAGGCAGTTTATCCTCCCCAAACGTGCAAAAAAGCCCATCAAGCTTTCCGCTGCCACGATCAGCAAGCGCAGCTCCGTAGGCATGTGCCTGAGCTACAGCAGGCCGCAGCGCAGCGGCAGCGGCAGCGTCTGCCTGTACAACAGCGCCGGCATGGGCTATTACCGTTCCTGGGTCGCCGGTGACCAGATCGGCGTCATGGAGGACTTCAGGCGCTGGTGCGATTGGTGGTGCGAGCATACCACCGAGGCAGATCTGGCAGACATCGCAGGGTTTGCAAGCCGCAAAACGCAGACGGTCAAGCTTCAGGAGGGCGATGTGTTCCGTTTCCGCTGGACACGGGGCGTCTGGGGCTACGGGCGGCTTCTGCTGGATTACCGCCTGATGCGCAAGCAGAAGATCCCCTTCTTCGACTGCCTGATGGGCCCGCCCCTTGCCATCGAGGTATTCCGGATCATCAGCCGTGACCCGAATCTGCCCCTGGATACCGTCCTGGCCCACAACGCGATGCCCGCTCAGAATATCATGGACAATGCGCTGCACTTCGGTGAGTTTGAGATCATCGGCCACGCGCCCATACCGGAGGATCGCGATCTGCGGTGTCCTGTCATGTATGGCAAATCCTATGCCGTCCGCAGTAACCTGCTCATGTATCAGCAGGGCCGGATCTACCGCGAGCTGCCCGGCGGGAAGCCCCTTGGCGAGTATGACTTCCGGAACAGCGGCATCGGCTGGAGCCTGGACGTTTCCATGACGGAAGTGCATGCCTGTATCCAGCAGGGCGAAACGGTCTACTGGAATCCGCAGCATTACAGCCGTCAACGTGATCTGCGTAACCCGGCCCATGCGCAAACCTTAAAAGCCGTCAGAAAACAGATGGGCGTATAAGCACCTTCTCCGCCGTGCCCACCGCCCGGCGGTTTTTCTTATTGCCCATTTACACGAAACATGGTATAATAGATAGAATCAACCAAAGGAGAACCGTTATGGACGCGCAGCATCTTCTGGCTGCCTGCAAAGACGCGGGCATCGACTTTTTCACCGGCGTGCCGGATTCCCAGCTCAAGGGCTTGTGTGATACCCTGTTTGCCACCTACGGCGTAAAAGGTAAGCAGCATATCGTCGCCGCCAACGAGGGCAACGCCATCGGCCTGTGCGCCGGGCATTATCTGGCAACGGGCCGCCCCGGACTGTGCTATATGCAAAATTCCGGCCTGGGCAACGCTGTCAACCCCATCGCCTCCCTGATGGACAGCCAGGTGTACGGCCTGCCCTGTCTGCTGGTGGTGGGCTGGCGCGGCGAGCCCGGCGTGCACGACGAGCCCCAGCACGTCAAGCAGGGACAGGTGACGCTTGCCCAGCTGGAGCTGCTGGACGTGCCCTATATGGTGCTGGATAAGGTCATGACGGACGAAGCCTTTGACGCCGCCTTTGCAGACCTCCGCGCCCACCTGGACGCAGGCCGCACCGCTGCCATCGTGGTGAAGAAGGGCGCGCTGACCTGCTCCATGAAGCCGCAATACGGCAACACCCATGCCATGACCCGCGAGGAGGCCGTCGGCGCAATCGCCCGGCTGGCCGGCAAGCGGGACGTGTTCGTCTCCACCACCGGCAAGCTGAGCCGGGAGCTGTTTGAGCTGCGGGAGGCCATGCAGGACGGTCATGACCGGGATTTCCTCACCGTGGGCAGCATGGGCCATGCCAGCATGATCGCCCTGGGCATCGCGCTGGAACAGCCTGACCGCCGGGTCTGGTGCCTGGACGGCGACGGCGCAGCCCTGATGCACCTGGGCGCGATGGCTGTTCTGGGCCAGAGGAAGCCTGCCAACCTCATCCATGTGGTCATCAACAATGCCGCCCATGAAACGGTCGGCGGCATGCCGGTCTGCGAGGGCGCGCTGAACCTGACCGGGCTGGCCATGGTTTCCGGCTACCGCCATGTCTCCCGCGCCAGCAATGAGATGGAGCTGTACCAGGCCGTCGACGCTGCCATGGCAGCCAGCGAGCTGGCCTTCATCGAGGTGCTGTGCGCGGCAGGGGCAAGGGCCGATCTGGGCCGCCCCACCACCACGCCCCGTGAGAACCGCGACGCATTGATGAAATTCATTCAGGAGAGCTGATATGATCGCACTGCTCCTCAATTCCGGCCTCGGCTCCCGCATGGGCGACGAGACCAAGGAACATCCCAAATGTATGACCAAGATCACCGGTCAGGAGACCATCATCTCCTGGCAGGTGAAGTGCCTGGAGCGCATCGGCGTGACAGAGGCGGTGGTCACCACCGGCCATCTGAGCGCCATGCTGGAGGACTACCTCCGTTCGCTGGACACGCCCATCCGCTTCCACTTCGTCCACAACCCCCGCTACCGGGAGACCAACTATATCTACAGCATGTACCTGGCCAGGGACGTGCTGGCGGGCCATGACGTATTGTCCCTGCACGGGGATTTGGTGATGCATCCGGAGGTCCTGGACAAGCTGGCCGCCTCCCCCGTGTCCGCCGTGACGGTGGATACCACGCTGCCCCTGCCGGAAAAGGACTTCAAGGGCCGCATCCTGGACGGACGGCTGACGGAGGTCGGCGTGAACGTGTTCGGCAACGACGCCGTGGAGCTGCAGCCTGCCTACCGCTTCCTGGCGAAGGATTTTGCCCGCTGGATGCAGGAGATCGAGCGTTTCGTCAGCGAGGGCAACGACCGCGTTTATGCGGAGAACGCCTTCAATGCCGCGTGGACGGAGATCCCCGTCTACCCGCTGGACGTGCAGGGGCTGCTCTGCGCCGAGATCGACAATCAGGAAGACCGCGCCGCTGTCTGCGCGCGCTTTGCAAATGAGGTAACAGCATGAAACAGGTCTACATTTGCTTCTCCACCGACATCATCCACAACGGCCATCTGTCCATCCTGAAGAAGGCCGCCGCGCTGGGCGAGGTCACCGTCGGCATCCTGACGGACGAGGTGGTGGCCAGCTACAAGCATTATCCGCTGATTCCGCTGGATGAGCGCATCGCCATGTTCGAGAGTCTGAAGTACGTCCGCCGGGTGGTGGTGCAGGAATCCCTGGATTACACCGACGTCCTCAATCAGCTCAAGCCCGATATCGTTGTCCACGGCGATGACTGGCTGGTGGGCTACCAGGCCAATATCCGCGCCCGCGTCATTGAGACGCTGAAGCAGTGGAACGGCGAGCTGGTGGAGTTCCCCTACACCCACACCCCCACGGAGGAGACGCTGTCCAACCTGGACGCGCTGCTCTCCCTGCCCGAGACCCGCCGCAGCCGCCTGCGCAAGCTGATGGCCTACAAGAAGTGCCTGAGCGTGTGCGAGGCGCACAATGGCATCACCGGCCTGATCGTGGAAAAGACCGCCGTGGACACCCCCAGCGGCCGCAAGCAGTTTGACGCAATGTGGGTCAGTTCCCTGTGCGATTCCACCGCCAAGGGCAAGCCGGATATTGAGCTGGTGGACATGACCAGCCGCCTGAACACCCTGGAAGAGATCATGGAGGTCACCACCAAGCCCATCATCCTGGACGGCGACACCGGCGGCCAGATCGAGCATTTCGTCTACAATGTGCAGACCCTGGAGCGCATGGGCATCTCCGCCATCATCATCGAGGACAAGAAGGGCCTGAAGAAGAACAGCCTCTTCGGCACAGGCGTGGGCCAGATGCAGGACTCCATCGAGGGCTTCTGCCAGAAGATCGCTGCCGGCAAGAACGCCCAGAAGACCCGCGACTTCATGATCATCGCCCGCTGCGAGAGCCTGATCCTGGAGCAGGGCCTGGAGGACGCGCTGGAGCGCTGCCACGCCTACGTCAAGGCCGGCGCGGACGGCGTGATGATCCACTCCAAATCGAAGACCCCGGACGAGGTGTACGCCTTCTGCGACGCTTTCCGCGCGGTGGACGCCAAGACGCCCATCATCGTCGTGCCCACCACCTACAACGGCGAGACCGAGGAGCAGCTGGCGGCTCATGGCGTCAATGTAGTCATCCACGCCAATCACCTGATCCGCAGCGCCTTCCCGGCCATGCAGGCCACGGCCAGGTCCATCCTGGAAAACGGCCGCAGCAAGGAAGCTGATCAGCTGTGCATGAGCATCAAGGAGATCCTGACGCTGCTTCCAAATTCCTGATCAGGAATTTGGAAATTATGAATTAGGAATTATGAATTAGGAATTGAGTTTGTGAGCCTTTTGCACCCGTGCGATGCGGGTGCTTTTTGTTTTTCCGGAATTGTTACATTTTGTTCCCTGATGTTCGCTTTTCAATGCGTCAAGAAGGGGCTATCATAACAGCAGTACGGAAGGAGCGTGTTCATGATGCGTCGGATGCCCAGGTGGCTGGTGATCGCAGCGGTGATTGTGCTGGCCTGCGTGGGGGTGAAGTTCTGGTATGATCGCCTTTGCAGCGGCGATATTGATATTTCGGACAGCGCGCCCAGCAAGGAGATGCTGCTGCATATCATCGAGCATGTAGATGAGCTGGCGGCACAGGAGGAGCTGTTCAGCGTAACGGTAGATCGTGGGATTACAACCGTGACCTACACCGGCAATCCGGATTATCACGGGGCGTATTTCTGCTACGAAGAGGATTCGCATACGCTGTTGTCTGCGCCTAATTGCGAATACCATACCTCCGGCCAATACCATCGCAGCAATCATTCTGACTTTTGGGATGTCGTGACCCCTGCCAGCAAGATCAATCTGGTCTTTTCTGCCTATGTCGTCCCACCCAGCTGCATGCTGGTACTGCACCAGTTCGACGCCCCCGCCGTTTCCGACGCACCCCTGCGCGAAATGATGTCCGCCATCGAGAGCGTCATCGGTACCCCTGATTCTATCGACCTGCCGCATGGCAGGTCTTTTGCTTTTCCGGATTTTCAAACTTTTTTTGTGCAAGCCCTTGACAAAGCCCTTGCATTATGATATATTGTTTTTACGGATATCCGTATATTTAATATTGGAGGTACGTCATGGAACGCAATTTCGGTGAAGAACTCGATGCGCTCAAGCAGCAGATGAACGAGCTGCAGTCTGCCCTGAAGCAGCTGCTTCCCCAGCTACCGCCCTGTGCAGGCGGCGACCCGAAACCCACTGTCGGGCATGTGGAAAAGATGATCGGCATGCATCCGGATAGCCATGTCTCCGCGATCATGGAGCAGCTGCAGGATTCCTGCGGCGAGAACGGCAATACCGGCCGCATCACCTACATGGGCGTGTTTGCTTCCGGCGGGCGGCAGTCCAACTGGATCAGGCATGATCTGAACACCGATACCCTGCTGCCCCTCATTGAGAACCGCACGGCCGAGAAGGTGCTGGCCTGTGTGGGCAGCAACGATCGGCTGAACATGCTGCTGGCGATCCTGCGCAAGCCCCGCACCGTGGCGGAGCTGGTCAGCGACTGCGGCTACTCCTCCACCGGCCAGGTCTATCATCATCTCAAGCCCCTGCTCACCGCCGATCTGGTGACCGAGGACAAAAAGCACCGCGGCAGCTACATCATCCAGCCCCACCGCGTGCAGGGCCTGATCATGCTGCTGGCGGGCATTGCCGATCTGGTGGACGGCACCTACACCCAGGGGCGGCTCGATTGATGCTCCGCCCGCTGCTTCACCGCGTCCCCCTTCCCGGGGGACGCTTTTGTTTCGGTTGACTTCAATTCCGGTATCCCGTATAATATCAGCAGGGTATTTGAAAGGACGGTGACTCTCCGTGGCGCGCATCAACTGGGGCGAAAAGCTGGAAACCAAGATCGCCATGCTGCCCGAATCCCCCGGCTGCTATCTGATGAAGGACGCGGAGGGCACGATCATCTACGTCGGCAAGGCGGTGAACCTGAAGAACCGGGTGCGCTCTTACTTCCGGGATACGGATCACACCCCCAAGGTTGCCGCCATGATCGCCAACATCGCGGATTTTGACGTCCTGCTGTGCGATTCCAACCTGGAGGCCCTGTGCCTGGAATGCAACCTCATCAAGCTGCACAGGCCCCATTACAACATCCTCCTCAAGGACGATAAGCATTACCCCTATCTGAAGGTGAATCTCAAAGAGCCCTTTCCCCGCCTGGAGCTGGCCCGGCGCATGGAGCCCGGCGCGCAGAAGGACGGGGCAAAGTATTTCGGCCCCTATATCGGCGCAACCGCCGTGCGCCAGGTGATCGAAGCCGTGCGCGGCGTGTTTCCCCTGCGCACCTGCCGCAAGGAGCTGCCGCTGAAGAGACCTTCCCGCCCTTGCGTGAATTATGAGATCGGAAAATGCATGGCCCCCTGCGCCGGCAAATGCACCGAGGAAGCCTACTGGGACATGATGGACGGCGTGCTGGCCTTCCTGGGCGGCGATTATGATCAGGTGCTGAAGGTGCTGCGCAGGGAAATGATGGACTGCGCCGCAAAAATGCAGTACGAACGGGCCGCCTCCCTGCGGGACAAGATCCGCGATGTGGAGGGCCTGATGGAGCGGCAGATCGCCATCCAGACCGACCGGAGCGAGCAGGACATCATCGCCCTGGCCCAGGACGGGCTGGACGCCATGGTGCATATCTTCTATGTGCGCGGCGGCCGCATGATCGGCGGCGATCACTTCGCCCTTCCCCGCGAGGGCAGCGAAGACCCCGGCGAGGTGCTGGCAGAGTTCATCACCCGCTATTATGAGGACGGCAATCTGATCCCCCGGCATGTGCTGGTGCAGAGCCTGCCCGAGGAAAGCCGGGATCAGCTGGAGGCCTGGCTGAAGCAGCAGAAGGCGGCCTCCGGTACGACCCGGCAGACCGTCAGCCTTGCCACCCCCAGGCGCGGCGAGAAGCACGACCTGATCCTCCTGGCCGCCAAGAATGCCGCGGACGCGCTGGAAAAGCGCAATGCCCGCGCTTCCGTCCGGGAGGAACGCACCACCGGCGCCGCCGCAGCGCTCGGCCGGGCGCTGGGGCTGCCCAGGCCGCCCCGCCGCATCGAGGGCTACGATATTTCCAACACCCAGGGCGTGCTGAGCGTAGCCAGCATGGTGGTGTTCATCGACGGCGTCCCCGCGAAGAAGGAATACCGCCGCTTCCGGATCAAGACAGTCGAAGGCGCGAACGACTTCGCCTCCCTCAACGAGGTTTTGGGTCGCCGCTTTGCCCACGGTCTGAAGGAGAAGGCAGAGCGCGAGGCCGCCGGGCTCTCCCCTATCGGCGGCAAATTCAGCGACCTGCCGGATCTGGTGCTGATCGACGGCGGCCCGCAGCAGCTGCGCTTTGCCCGGCAGGCCCTGCTGGATATGGGCGTGAAGGTCGGCCCCTGGCCCGATCAATCGGCATGTGAAGCGCCGGACGGCATAGGGCAGCCCGAAATCGCCATGTTCGGCCTGGCCAAGAAGCAGGAGGAGATCTTCCTGCCCGACCGGGAGGAGCCCATCCTGCTGGATCATCACACGCCGGAGCTGCATCTGATCCAGCGCATCCGTGACGAAGCCCACCGCTTCTGCATCACCCATCATCGCGGCTTGCGCGGCAAGGCCAGCATCCACAGCCAGCTGGAGGATATCCCCGGCATCGGCCCCAAGCGGCGCAAGGCCCTGCTGACGAAGCTCGGCAGCCTCAAGGCCATCCGCGAAGCCACCGAGGAGCAGCTCCTGGCTGTGCCCGGCATGACGAAGGCTGCAGCGCAGGCCGTGCTGGCCTGGGCAGCCGCGGCAAAAAAGTAACGCGCCGGCCCCGTTGTTGCCGGGAGCAGGCCCGTTTTCCCACCATTTGCGGTGCTGCATGCCTTTCCGGGGCTGAAAATCCCACTGTTTTTGCCCGAAAAGCGCGAATTTGTGCGGAAAACTTGCTTTTCCCGGCAAATGCTGGTACAATGTGAGTGTTATCAGATTGCGCAGAAGCAGGCGCAGAAACAGAGCCGCGCAGGAGTTTTCCTGCAGGGCCCAATGATTCTGAAAGGAGTGTGTCATTCATGGCACAGAATCCCATTTTTGTCATCACCATGGAGGACGGCCGCGAGATGAAGGGTGAGCTGTACCCTGAGGTTGCGCCCCAGTCCGTGGGCAATTTCATCGCGCTGGCGAATTCCGGCTTCTATGACGGGCTGATCTTCCACCGCGTCATTCCCGGCTTCATGATCCAGGGCGGCGACCCCAAGGGCGTGGGCATCGGCGGCCCCGGCTACCACATCAAGGGTGAGTTCGCCATGAACGGCTGGAACAACCCCCTCAAGCACACCTACGGTGTGCTGTCCATGGCCCGGAGCATGATGCCCGATTCCGCCGGCAGCCAGTTCTTCATCATGACCTCTGACAGCCCCCACCTGGACGGCCAGTACGCGGCCTTCGGCAAGGTGCTGGAGGGCATGGAGACCGCTGACGCCATCGTCAGCACCAAGCGCGACATGCGCGACAAGCCCGTGGTGGATCAGCGGATGAAGTCCATCCGCGTGGAGACCTTCGGGCAGGTCTTCCCCTTCGATCAGATGTAAGCAGAGGGACAATCGTCCTTTTGATCCGCGCACAGGCTTTTTCCCCGGCTGATGCATCCACCGGGGCGCGAGGCCGTGCCTTCGGGTATGCATTTTGGAGCTGTATCGGCGCAGAGCATGGCGATCAACCGGGTCTCAGACCCCCGCCGATCTGCGCCGTTTTGCTTTGAATCAGCCCGGCAAGATCAACATCCCATGGAGGAACGTATGGAAAAGCAGACCACCGCCGTCCGCGTTGCCGGGCGGGAATACACCCTCGTCTCCTCGGACGCGCCGGCCCACCTGCAGCGCGTCGCCATGTATGTGGACAGGAAGATCACCGAGACCGCCTTCGCCGCGCGGATGAACAAGGAAAACGCCGCCGTGCTGGCTGCGCTGAACATCGCCGACGAGCTGATCAAGGCTCATGACGAGAACGCCAGGCTCCGCCGGGCACTCAACGAACTGCGCCGGGAAGAAAACTAATGCGGGAGTATTGCCGATGAAGCTGGAGATCCTTGCCCCTGCGGGCAACCGGGAAGCCCTTGACCGGGCCGCAGCAGCCGGTGCTGATGCGGTCTATTTGGGCTACGCTGCGTTTTCCGCCCGGGCAGGCGCAGGCAATTTCAACGAAGAGGAGCTGCGCGAGGCTGTCCGGTTTGCTCACCTGCACCACATCCGCGTCCATGTGACGGTCAATACGCTCATCAAGGACGGAGAGCTGGCGGGCGTGACGGAGGTGCTGCGGCTGCTCAACGAGCTGCGGGTGGACGCGGTGCTGGTGCAGGATCTGGGCGTGATGCATCTGGCCCGCACCTGCTTCCCCGATCTGCCCGTCCATGCCTCCACGCAGATGGCGCTGCATAACGCTGCCGGTGTGGAGTTTAGCAAAAAGCACGGTCTGAAGCGCGTTGTGCTGGCCCGGGAATGCGCGATGCAGGAGATCCGCAAAGCTGCGGATGTCGGGCTGGAGATTGAGATATTCGGCCACGGCGCACAGTGCGTCGCCGTCAGCGGACAATGCCTGTTCTCCTCCATGATCGGCGGCCGCAGCGGCAACCGTGGACGCTGTGCCCAGCCCTGCCGCCTCCCCTACACCTATCGGGGCGAAACCGCCGCCTGGCTCAGCCCCCGCGACGTCTGCCTGCGGGATCATCTGCCGGAGGCGCTGAAAGCCGGCGCCTGCTCCATCAAGCTGGAAGGGCGGCTGAAGCGCCCGGAATACGTGGCGACCATTGCCGCCAGCTACCGCAAGGGCGCTGATCTGCTGGAAGCAGACGCCTTCCAGCCAGCAGACGCTGCGGAAGCAGACGGCCTGAAGCAGATCTTCTCCCGGGGCGGTCTGATGAAGGGCTATGCACTGGGCGCTCAGGACGCAGGCGTGATCTTCCCTGAGCGGGTGAATCACGGCGGCGTGCCGGTGGGCAGCATCGAAGCCCTCGCCGGCGGCATGGCCCGGCTGCGCCTGACCCGCGATCTGGCGGACGGCGACGGGCTGCAGATCCGCTCTGACCGGGGGGATCACGAAATGATCTACGCCGGACACGACGTGACCGCGGGCGGCATCGCACTGCTGAGATTGCGCCCGGATATGAAGGTCCGCGCCGGTGATCCCGTATACCGCCTGACCAGCAGCGCACAGCTGGAGACGGCAAGGGCGATGCGCATTCCTGCCATTCCCTGTGATCTGACCCTGGTCGCCCTGCCCGGCGAACCGCTGACTCTCACCGCCTCCGACGGCGTTTCCGCCGTCACCGTGAGCAGCGAAATCGTCTCCCCTGCAAAGAACCGGGCCATGACGGAGGAGGACGCCCGCAAGTCCCTGGCCAAGATGGGCGATACGCCCTTCGAGCTTCGTGACTGCACCGTCTTTACCGACAATGCCTTCGTCCCCGTTTCTGCCCTCAACGCCATCCGCCGGGACGCGCTGATTGCGCTGGAAGGCCAGCGTACGGCGGATTTCACCCGGACGGAGGGCCGGGAATGCGCCCCCGATGCGCTGACGCTGCCCAGCCGCAGCATCCCGGAAACCATCATCTTCCGTGACAAAGCCCAATACGAGGCCGTCAGAGAACTGCCGGCGCGGCTGGTCTGGTACCCGGAGGATTTCCGTGAGGAATCCCTGACGCAAGATCTGGCGGCCTTTGCCCCCGGTGTCTGGCTGCACCTGCCCATGAAATGCGAGCAGGCGACGCTTGATATGCTGCACCGCTTCGTCAGCGCCCATGCCGGTCAGCTGGGCGGCGTGGTGCTGGGCAGCGTGGGCCAGCTGGGGATGACCTGGCCGGTACCCTTTGGCGCAGGCGAAGGCATTCCCGTCACCAACCGCCGCGCGGCGCAGGTGCTGTTTGCGGAAGGCTGTGCATTTGCCACAGCCTCCGGCGAATTGTCCGGCGCAGAGCTGAACACGCTGATGGCCGGCGATCCGCCGCTGCTGATTCCCGCCTGGGGCCGCGCGCAGCTGATGCTGCTGCACCACTGCCCCGCCCGCACCCGGCTGGGGCTGACCAAAGGCCATGCAGCCTGCCGCCTGTGCGATGACGGCAAGCCGGACGCGCTGAAGGGCACAGCCCTGATCGACCGCCGAAAAACCGCCTTCCCTCTGCTGCGCCAGCGCATGCCGGAGGGCTGCCTTGTGCGGCTGCTGAACAGCGTCCCCACGGATCTGCTCAGCCGCGTCCGCAGCGCCGGCTGGCCCGCCCTGATGACGCTGAACGAGGAAAGCGGCACAGAGCTCGCCTCCGCCCTCCATGCATGGGAAGGCAGCCGCTTTGACGGCGAAACCACCGCCGCCCACTGGAGCCGTCCGGTAGAGTAAATTGAAAAGCTCTCCCGCCAAGGAGAGCTTAGATCATCAACAAACCCCGGGAGGGGTCGGAGGGCTCGCAAGCCTTCTGACTTTAGATCGAAAATCGGCGAGCCCCTTCGGGGCGGTTAACGGGGCGAAGCCCCTGTGCGGCGATTTTCGCGCTTTTCCGTCAGGAAAAGCTTCCTTACACGAACGAACGGCCGGGAGAACGACTTGTCGTTTCACGAGGGAGGCGCTCGCGCCGACTAGCGAGAGCAAATGCTTGCATTTGCCGAGCATAGCCAGCACCGGGCTTGTCCCGGTGATGGCCGAGTGACCAGTGAGTGAGTGCAAAACCTCGACAAAGTGCCTATAGCACTTTGTCGATACGC
>JAFQIB010000120.1 GCA_017397765.1 Clostridia bacterium
ATGCAGCCGCCACTACGCCCACTCAGGAGAACGGCGGGGGTCCGGGGGGAAGCTGTTTTTGCTTCCCCCCGGCGGCTTTGTGCGCGCGGGTCGATGACCCTTCGACGCGCGAAAGTGGCTGCCGAGCTGTGGTGCAGTATTGCTCCTGAAGAAAAGCAATCGGACGTTCATGCTACAGGGGTACTCCCTCAGTCAGCCGCAAGCGGCTGCCAGCTGTCCGAGTCGCAATCATAGATTGCTCCCTGCTTTGACTAAAAACATGCCACTGGCATGTTTTCTTAACGCGTCTCGCCTCGAGAGGGAGCCTTTTGGTGTGCCAAATCCCAATTTACCGCACCGACTGCTTACCCTGTAAGCTGTCAGTGCAAGGTAACAGCAGGCGTGCGACTTCACCCCTCCTTTACGCAATGAATACAAAAACAAATCCCGGCAGCCGATCCATGCAGCTGCCGGGATGATGCTTGCTATAACCGGAACATCCTTATTCCGTCCACTGGAAATCGAAGTAGGGGTAGCTTTCCGTGCCGTCGTCGCTGACAACGTCATAGGTGCCCAGGCACTTGAGATACATGCGCACCGAGCGTCCGGCGGCCCAGGTGGGCTCCTCGGAGGTGCGGATGACGACAATCTCCTTGTACGCGCCGGACTTGGTCTTGGTCATGCCGGCGAAGGTGAGATAGCCGGTGGCCGTCTGGCTGATATCGCGGACGTTGAGGGTATAGACCATGTAACGGCCGCGGTAGCTGTCCAGCTTGCTGAGCAGATTCTTGTAGGAGGGCTTGATGGCCTCGTCGCGGATGGACTGCTTGCGGTCCTCCTCGGTGAACTCGCGGACGGCATCGCAGCGGAAGCGGCGGGTGTCATAGCCCTTCTTCTGCAGGCGCAGGGTAATGGTGTACAGGCCCTCTTCGCTGGTGTCGATGGTAAAGGAGAATTTGCCGGTGTTGTTCGTGGTGATGGTCTTATCGTAGTTGCGTCCGTCCACGATGCACTGCACATTGGTCTGGCGCAGCGTGGTGCCGGAGATGACCAGCTCATTGCCGGTGAGGGTCATCGTGGCAGGCAGCTCGGAATTCATGCTCAGGGGGAGGAGGGTGTCGTCATAGGTGATGGGATCGAAGGCGCCCTCTTCCACCACTGTTTCACCGTTCTTGACGGTGTAGGTCATCAGCCAGTAGCCTTCCTTGGGGAGCTTGACGTCCAGCTCAAACTTGCCTTTGTTGTTGATCTCCGCCTCAAACTGATGGACCTCCCGGGTGGACATGCGCATGGCCACGCCGATGAACTTCAGCCCGGAGGAGCCGGTGCCGGCGATGGTGAACTTGCCGGAGTTGGATTCCTGGGGCGGGGTGGAGGTGAAGATGATCTTGGTGGCGCTGGTCACGGGGCGGGCAGAAACCTCGATGAACTCCCAGGTGGTCATGATGGCGTCCAGGGCGTTGCGGTCGCTGGTTTTGGGGGAGCGGTCAAAGACCTGACATTCCACCTGGATATGCCAGCCGTTGCGCACGGTCTTGCGGGCATAGCCGCGGTAGGTCTGTCCGTTGACGGTGCGGGAATAGTCCAGCTGCAGGAAGCGGCCGCCGTATTTATACTTTTTCCAGGCGGCGTCCTTGTCGTAATCGTAGCCCTGCTCACGCCATTCGCCGGTCTTGTCCGTCGCATGGCTGACACGGTAGGCCTTGCGCTCCGTGTCGGTCACCTGATTGATATCATAATACTGCTGGGCATAGAGATCCTTCACGGCAGAAATCTCAATGCACATGTCCCCGGTATTGGCCCAGGCCTGCAGCAGCACGCCGCGCTCGGCAAAATCTGCCTGAATGCTTTCGGCGGACTTGTTCTGCTTGGCCAGCCAGTCCGTCTTGTCCGCCACATTTTCGGGGGTGATGATGGTGTACTTGCTGTCAGAGATGGTGCAGACCGCGCCCTGCTCCGGGAAGGTATAGGAGGCAGCCATGGCTGCAGCGGGAAGCAGCATGCAGATCAGCAGCAGGAAGAACAGTGTCTTGCGCATATGGGTCACCAGCCTTCAATCTTTGATGATAAAAAACAGCATTCCAATTATAGCATACTTCCGCGAAGGAAGCAAGAAACCTTTGTAACAATCTGGGTTCAGCGCACTCTGCGCCATGCCCGGATGGGCCACATCACGCAGACGACATGACCACGGAGATCCCTTCTGCGGATCGGGCCGATGCTGCGGCTGTCGTTGGAGCGGTCCCGGTGATCGCCCAGCACATAGTATTCATCCGCGCCCAGCACACGGGGCGGACGCGTCCTGGCGATGCGGCAGCGCGCCGGGTCCAGATACTTTTCCGCCAGCGCCTCGCCGTTGATGTGTACGACGCCCTCGATCCATTCGACAGTATCGCCGGGCAGGCCGATCACCCGCTTGACGAAGGCCTGGGGCAGCAGCCTGCAGTGCTTCATCCGGCGGCCCGGATAATGGCAGATGACCACGTCCCCCCGGTGCGGCGGACGGAACAGCAGGGGCAGCCGCCAGACCAGCGTCCATTCGCCGCTGTGCAGCGTGGGCAGCATGCTCGTGCCCTTGATACGGGCCAGATTCACCACGAACAGCCGGAGGAAGAGGGCGAGTGCCAGCGCCGCAGCTGTTTCCGGCAGCCAGGCCGTCACGGCGTGACCGCCGGGCCCTGGGTGATGACCTTCTTGCGGCGCTTGAGGAAGGTCTCCCGGTCCAGCATGACGATCCGTCCGCAGCCGGAACATTTGATTTTGATATCCGCGCCGGTGCGGGTCACCGTCCATTCGCTGGCGCCGCAGGGATGGGGCTTGCGGGTCTGGATCACGTCGCCGATGCGGATCTCCTGACTGGTATCCACCATGGGGATGCCCTCCTTATGGAGTGATTGATGTCTTATTATACCGCGGTTGGACGAAATGTGCAAGATGGCTTCCTGCCCGTTGCCACGGGGGAAAAAATATGGTAAAATACCTGTGTTCCAAATGATGACATAGCATTGAATGGAGTGGAAAACCATGCATATGTATATTCCGACCTGGCAGAACGTCAAGCCCCTGGGCCGCACGATGCCCCTGGCGGATTCCCTGTGGCTGGCCTTCTCCGCAACAGGCGCGGAGTTCACCTTCACCGGCTGCTGCTGCGAGATCGTTTTTGCCGGCGATAACCATGCCGGGGACCCGGAGAAGGCCAACGACCATGTGCGCGTTGCCGTGGAGCTGGACGGCGAGCGCGTAGCGGATCTGATGATCGACGCGGCGGAAAAGCGCTGCACCGTGCTGCAGGCAAAGACGGCGCAGACGCATACCGTGCGCATCCTCAAGCTGTCCGAGACGGCCATGTCCACCTGCGGCATTAAGGCGATCCTCACCGACGCAGAGGCGATCCATCCGACGGCGGAAAAGTCCCGCTTCATCGAATTTGTCGGCGATTCCATCACCTGCGGCTACGGCATGGACGACGAGGTGGCGGAGCATCATTTTGTCACCGGCACCGAAGACCCGACCCGGGCCTATGCCTACCGCACTGCTCAGGCGCTGGATGCGGATTACAGCCTGGTGTCCATCAGCGGCTACGGCATTATCTCCGGCTACACCGCCACGGCGGAGGAAAGGATCACGGCCCAGCTGCTGCCCACCTATTATGAGAAGCTGGGCTTCTCCTACGGCGCTTATCAGGGCCGGACACCGGCAGAAATCAGCTGGGATTTCAGCGTCCGCCAGCCGGATCTGGTCGTCGTGAACCTGGGCACCAATGACGACAGCTACTGCCTGGAGCATCAGGACCGTCAGGAGCTGTATTGCCGGGAATATGTGAACTTCCTGAGGGTGATCCGCCGCTGCAATCCCGGCGCGAAGATCCTCTGCACCCTGGGCATCATGGGCGACCGGCTCTATCCCTATGTGGAAAAGGCGGCAGCTGCGTACACCGCTCAGACCGGGGATAACAATATCGCCTGCATGCCCTTCGTGCCCCAGCTGCTGGAGGACGGCTATACCGCGGATTACCATCCCACGGCGGTCACCCATCAGAAGGCGGCGGAGAAGATCACCGCGGAGATCAGAAAGCTGATGAACTGGTAAAGCTGCGGGGATGCCATACCGGTTCCCCGGCAGCTTGACAGACAAACGGAAAGGAGGCGGTCAGATGGCGGACCGGAACAGCTGCATCGGTGTGTTTGATTCCGGCGTGGGCGGCGTAGGAACGCTGGCTGCGCTGCGGCGGGAGCTGCCCTCGGAGCGCTTCCTCTTTTACGGCGATACCGCCAACGCGCCCTACGGCACAAAGACGCGGGACGAGGTCATGGCCTGTGTCAGCCGCATCATGGCGCATCTGCTGGAACAGGACGTCAAGGCGGTGGTCATTGCCTGCAACACAGCAACGGCGGTTGCGGCGGCGGAGCTGCGCGCAAAATACGCGCTGCCCATCATTGGCATCGAGCCGGCTCTCAAGCCGGCCCATGAGCTGCGCCGGCAGGGGAGCATCCTCGTGCTGGCCACGCCCATGACGCTGAAGCTGGAGAAATTCCGTGCACTATATGAGCGCTACGGCGAGGGCGCGATCCCGCTGCCTTGTCCTGGGCTGATGGAGCTGGTGGAACGGGAGGCAGACGAGGAAGCCCGCCGTTATCTGCTGGAGCTTTTCTCGCCCTATGACCTGACAAAGGTGGACGCAGTGGTGCTGGGCTGCACCCATTATGTGTTCCTCCGCCCGCTGCTCCGGCAGATTCTTCCGCCGAACGTGGAGGTGCTGGACGGCAACCTGGGCACAGCCCGCCAGCTGCGACGGGTGCTGGCCGCCAACGATCTGCTGGCCGACGGCGACGGGAGCGTCACCCTGGAAACCAGCGGCGATCCCCAAATCGTGCTGCCTGTGATGCAGCGGCTGATGGAAAAAGAATTATCAGATCTGAATTAGGAATGATGAATTAGGAATTAGGAATTGAGTAAGTCAGACGAAGCGGTGTATTCGTGCGCGCAGGCGGCGGTTGAATTACGAATTGAGAATTGGAGTTTCCTCCGGAGGTCATAATGGGGATCATTGTCTGCGGGATGAACGGCAGCGGCAAGTCCACGCTGGGCCGGGCGCTGGCAGAGGCGCTGGGCTGGCGGTTCATTGATAATGAGGATCTGTATTTCCCAAAGGCTGACCCGGACCATCCGTATGCGCAGGAGCGAACCCAGGCCGAGGTCGAAGCGCTGCTGCTGGCGGAAGTCCGCCGGGACGATCGCTTTGTGTTTGCCGCCGTGCGCGGAAATTACGGGGAGGCTGTGCTGCCGTATTATGCGGCGGCGGTACTGCTGGAGACGCCGCGGGAGACCCGGCTGCAGCGGATCAGGGAACGTTCATACCGGAAGTTCGGGGAACGCATGCTGCCCGGCGGCGATTTGTATGAATCGGAGAAGCGCTTCTATGACTTGATCGCAGCCCGGCCGGAGGATTATGCTGTCCGCTGGCTGGAGACGGTAGCGATCCCTGTGCTGCGTCTGGACGGCACGAGGCCGGTAGGGGAGAACGTTGCCCGCATCACGGAATGGCTGGGGAGGAAGCGCATATGAAGAATTACACCCAGGTCTATGTGAAGAACAGCGTGGCGGCCGCGCAGCATTACTGCAACGCCTTTGGTGCGGAAATCACCCGGGCGTTCTGGAATGACGACCATACAGCCTATGAGCATTGCGAGCTGTCGGTGAACGGGGAGGGCTTCCTGGCGCTGGCGGAAGCGAAGAATCCCTGTGACGTCGCCCTGGTGCATCGGATGAAGTGGGAAACGATGACCTTCAATGTGTTTGAAATGGGGACGGAGGCGGCGGTGCGCCATGCCTTTGACGTGCTGAGCGAAGGCGGCGAGGTGCTGCAGAATGTCGGCCCGCTGCCCTGGAATCCCTGCAATGCCACGGTGATCGACAAGTACGGCGTGTGCTGGTGGATCGCGATATGAAAAAAGTCCGCATGCTTCGTGCATGCGGACTTTTTGATGTGCTGCAGCGTCCGGACAGAGAGTACGGTCTGTGCTGTCCGGCAATGCTTTACGGCCAGTTGACATGTCCGGCCATGCAGACGTCGCTGTCCAACTGGATAAAGCCGTTTTTCTCATAGAAGGCGACGCTGGGGAAGCCGCGCTCGGTGTTCAGGGCCATGTAGTCGATGGGCGTGGGCTCTTGCTTCAGCTGTTCCCGGAGGTAAGCCAGCATCCGGGAACCCACGCCCTGGCGCTGGAAAGCGGGATGCACGCTGAATTCGTCAATCCAGAACTGCTTCTTTTCCAGATAGGTCATGATGCGGCCGCAGAGCATGGAGACGCAGGCCTCGCCGTCCATGCCGACATAGCCCCGGCTGACCCGGGCGGACATCATTTCCTCAATGCGGGTGAGGGCCTGTTCGAAGGTCCAGTCTTCGCTCCAGGGCGCTTCCCGGAAGGCGGTCATCAGCTCCCGGGCGCAGGCGGGGTAGTCACCTTCGGTCATCGGGCGGAATATCACGGACATATGCATCCTCCTGTGTCAGACTGCCTTCATCATAGCGGAAAAGGCCGGCGCTGTCAACCGGCGCGGGGGAGAACAGAAAAAGCACAGGGAGAGCGATTCCAAAATACGGCGGGCATATTTATAAAAAATTCCTAAAGTTGAAAAATAACGAAAAATCAGGCTTTTCTTTTTGCAAAATGTATGATATACTGATTTCAACATTTTGTGAGATGTAGTCTGTCTGGCTGGCATATACTGCACCGGGAGCCCGGCAGGCGCAAAAACGTTCAATCTTTAAGGAGGAATTCTATCATGGCTGCTGAGTACATCACGACAAATATCCGTAACATCGCCCTCATGGGACATGGCGGCGAAGGCAAGACCACCCTTACGGAGGCCATGCTTTACGCCGCTGGCATCATCGACCGTCAGGGCAAGGTTGAAGAAGGCAACACTGTCACTGACTTTGAAGCGGAAGAGATCAAGCGCGGCTGTTCCCTGAGCGCTGCCACTGCTCCCATCGACTGGAACGACAAGATGCTCAACGTCATCGACGTTCCCGGTTACTTCGATTTTATCGGTGAGCAGGTCGGCCCCCTGCGCGTTGTGGAAACGGTCGGCATTGTTGTGTCTGCCATGACCGGCTTGTCCGTCGGCGCGGAGAAGGCCTTCACCAACGCCATCAAGCATCAGGTCGGCCGTATGTTTATTATCAACGGCATGGACCGCGAGCATGCTTCCTTTGACAAGGTGCTGCAGCAGCTGCGCGACCGTCACGGCTCCTGCGTCGTGCCCGTGCTGATGCCCATCGGCGAAGGCGCGAGCTTCCGCGGCGTTGTCAACGTCCTGGAAAAGAAGGCCTATGAAGGCGCCTACAAGAAGAGCGCGGAAGTTCCCATGCCCGACAATATGGTGGAAAAGGTCAACAAGGCCTTTGACGACCTGGTGGAAGCTGCCGCCAGCTCTGATGACGAGCTGATGGAGAAGTACTTCGAGGAAGGCGAGCTGACCTACGACGAGATCCTGACCGGCTTCCACAAGGGCATGAAGAACGGCGACATCGTTCCCGTTGTGGCCCTGTCCGCCCTGACCGGCGTCGGCATCGCACGCACCATGGATCTGATGGCCAAGTACCTGCCCTCTCCTGCACATCAGGGCATCGAGCACGACGGCTTCAACCCCCGCACCGGCGAGCATCAGGTTCGTATCTGCAAGGACGACGAGCCCTTCTCCGCCTTCGTGTACAAGACCGTGGCTGATCCCTTCGTGGGCAAGCTGAGCCTGTTCCGTATCTTCTCCGGCACCATCACGCCCCAGACCATCCTGTACAACGTCAACAAGGACAAGACCGAAAAGTCCTCCGGCCTGTACATCATGCGCGGCAAGAAGCAGGTCGCCAAGCAGACCCTGCACGCCGGCGATCTGGGCGCTCTGGCCAAGCTGCAGTACACCTCCACCGGCGATACCCTGGCGGATTACAACAATCCCATCCAGTACCCCGGCATGGTGTTCCCCAC
>JAFQIB010000121.1 GCA_017397765.1 Clostridia bacterium
AGTCCAGAGGGGGTGGCAATCAATGGTGGGAAGTTTGCCACCCCCTCTGGCCCTCTTTGCTTCTTTCTCGGGACCGAGAAAGAAGATCTCTCACAAGTGACCTGCCACATAGATACAAACATCTAACGATCGCACATCTCTGCAAATCCCAGTTTATCGCCTTCCATTTCTCCCCAGACTTCTCCCCACAGCACAAGAAAACGCAAGCCCGCCAAGGCTTGCGTTTTCTTGATTTGCACGAAGGGAAGCAACGGATCCCCGCAGCCTTCCCTCCCCTTTGCCGCAGCAGCGCAACTATTTCACGCGCCGCCGCAGTCTGCCCCGGCTTCCTCACTTCTACCTGCGCCTGAGCAGCCCCATGGAGCCCATCAGGTACAGCACCAGGCCGAGGATGGTGACCGTGCCGCCCCCAAACAGCAGGGGCGTGGGGATCTCCCCGAACATCAGCATGCTCCAGAGCATCGCGCCCACCGGTTCGCCCAGCAGCGCAAAGGAGACCACCGTGGCCGACACCTTGCCCAATGCCAGCGTGAACATCGCATGGCCCAGGAGCGTACAGCCCACCGCCAGGCCTGCCACCGCCAGCAGGGCCGTCCAGGTCATCCGGAAGCCGCCCAGGAAGGGCAGCGTACACAGCAGCAGCAGCGCCGTCTGGCTGTAAAGCAGCAGCATGAAGGGCAGCGCCTCCGCAGTACGCCGGGCATAGCGGTTGCACAGCCAATGACCTGCCATAAAGATCGCGCCCGCCAGGGCCAGCAGATCGCCGGTGATATCGCCGGACATCCCGGCAATGCTGTTCATGCCGATCAGCAGCGCGCCGATCACCGCGACTGCCGCGCCGGGAAACGCCGCCCGCGGCATCCTCTCCTTCAGTACCACGCCGGAGAGCACCGCCACAAACAGCGGCTGCGTACACACCAGCGCCACGGAGGCAAAGGTGGAGGTGGCATCCAGCGAGGTCATCCAGGTCAGGTAGTGCAAGGCGAGGAATGCACTGGCCAGCACGCTCCACAGCCACTGCTTTTTCGTCATTCGCCGGAGGGAGGCAATGGGCGCTTCGGGCTGTCCCCTGCGCTTCGCGCACATGATGGGCAGCAGGATCACTGCGGACAGGGCCATGCGCATCATGGCGATGGAGGCCGGGTTCGCGCCGTAATTCAGCCCCAGCTTCACCAGCGGGCCGGAATAGGATACCATTGCCACGCCCAGCAGGACGAGCAGGTAGGAAGGGTTCATGGGCGATTCGCCTTCTTTCTTCAGGAAAGGGGGATTTCATATAGAATTAGGAATTAGGAATTCGGAATTCGGAATTTAGAATGTGAGCATTAGTTCATATTCGCCGTGTTCAAATTTGCCGGTGGGTTTGAAGCCGAGCTTTTTGTAGACGTGCTCGGCGATGTGGTTGTCCGGGGCGTAGTCGATCAGCAGGAAGTCGTATTTGCCGCTTTCCTTCGCCAGGCGGATGATCTCGCGGATCGCGGCGGTGCCGTAGCCTTTGAACTGGTTTTCTGCGGGGAACATGATGCGCCAGATGATGAGGCAGCGCGCTTCCGCGTCTTCGTCCAGCAGCATGAAGCCGACGGGCTCGTCATCGTTGTAAATCGCAAAAGGGAATACGTCGCCCGCGTCACGGTAGAGCCAAGCCTGGGCCAGGGAGTAGGCGTTGCTGGCGACGAAGTGCTCGTTGTCGGGGCGTTTCATATGGATGATGGCATCGAAGTTGTCTTCGGTGATGGCGCGGAAGTTAATCATGGCGCGGCTCCTTTACACACAAGTCACTGAGGAAATATGCTCCTCAAGCCCAGTGTTTTTCGCCGTTCGTTCACGCAGCGCCAGAATCCCGCTGCCTCTCCGGCATTCACGGAGAGGACATAGCGTTTCTGGTCTACATGAAGATACGTCGCTCCCCGGTATGTGCTGCATCCTGTCAGCTGCTCATAGCCGAAGGAGCGAATCCTTCCCAATGCCGTACGCAGCGTGAAGCCCTTATCGTTCCAGCAAATCTGCATCCGTGCGGCAGCAACGGTCAGGCATGTGCCCATGGCTGTCAGCACCATAGCCAACCCCGCGCTGTGATGAAAATCATCGTGCAGCCGCGGCGTACGGCCCGCCATCAAGGCCTCCCCCTCCAGCGCCAGCCACGCGCCGCCCGCCAGCAGGAGCAGCAGCGGAATCCAAACCAGCAAAGAGGGCTTGGAACGTCCCAGTTCCCGCTTCAGAGGGGGCAGCCCCGGCAGAAAAATCACAGCAACAGACAGCACGAATCCAACGCCCCACAGGACTGCAGAAGCCAGCAAACACAGCCCGTCTGAGAGGATCGAAACCGGTGTGCAAAGCAGCAGCGCCCAGATGATCAGAACGAGCAGGATTGCGTTGTTGATATGCGAAAAAAGATTCCGGTGCATGGGGGATTGCTCCTTTATCAAGTCTGCGACAGTGTCAGTCCATCGTTCCCGGCGGTGTTCTCCCGCCAGTCAGATCATCATCGGGGATGGCACGGATGCTGAGCAGAGATGCGCCCTTCGAGGATAGGTCGTGGATGAGTTTTCGGGATTTTCTGGGGCTGGGTGAGCTGTTTCTCGAATCCGGAGGATTCTCGAAAGGCGCGTGAGGTTTTTGCGCTGCGGCGCAGAGGCCTCCGGCGGGGAGGGGCTAACGCCGCCCCTCCACCCGCGCAAGGGGCACTCGCCCCTTGACCCTTTTTGCCGCCCCTCAGTTTCTTGTCTTTTCCAGGCAGACCATCAGGACGGCGACATCCGCCGGGGATACGCCGGGGATACGGCTCGCGGCGGCCAGGCTGCGCGGCTTCTGCTTTTCCAGCTTCTGCCGGGCTTCGATGCGAAGGCCGGTCACAGCGGTATAGTCGATATCCTCCGGCAGCAGCGTCTCCTCCATCGCCCTTGCGCGGCGGATCAGCGCGTCCTGCCGGTCCAGATAGCCGGCATACTTCACCTCGATCTCCGCCTGCTCCTTCGCCTGCGGATCGTCGATATCCAGCGCCGGAGTCAGCTCATACAGATCCTTCAGCCGGATATCCGGGCGGCGCAGCAGCTCCTCCGCCGACGCGCCGGCTGCACTTTCCGGCTGGTCATGCTTCGCCAGCCAGCTATTGAAGTCTGCGCCGGGGGTATAGCGGGTCGCCCGCAGCGTCCCCAGCAGCTGCTCCGTCTCCCGGATCTTGCGCTCCGTGCGCTCCATGCGCTCCCGGCTCGCCAGGCCCAGGTCGTAGCTGAGCTTCGTCAGCCGCAGATCCGCATTGTCCTGGCGCAGCTTCAGCCGGTGCTCGGCGCGGGAGGTCATCATGCGGTAGGGCTCGTCCGTACCCTTGGTGGTCAGATCGTCGGTCAGCACGCCGATGTAGGCCATATCGCGGGTCAGCACGAAGGGAGCCTTCCCCAGCATGCCCAGCGCAGCGTTCATGCCCGCCAGCAGGCCCTGGCAGGCCGCCTCCTCATAGCCGCTGGTACCGTTGATCTGCCCGGCAAAGAACAAGCCCTTCACCGTCAGGCTCTCCAGCGACGGCTTCAGCTGCCGGCTGTCAATGCAGTCGTACTCAATGGCATAGGCCAGGCGGGTCAGCTCTGCCCGGCGCAGGCCCGGCACCGAGCGGTACATCTGCCACTGCACGTCCTCCGGCAAGCTGGTGGACATGCCCTGCACATACCATTCGTGGCTCTTGGCGCCCTCCGGCTCCAGGAACACCTGATGGCGGTCCTTGTCGGCAAACTTGACGATCTTATCCTCGATGGAGGGACAGTAGCGCGGGCCGATGCCGTGAATCTTGCCGGAATACAGCGGCGCACGGTGCAGGTTCGCGCGGATGATGGCATGGGTCTCCGGGGTCGTCCAGGTCAGGTAGCACTGATGGGTGTTGACCAGCTGCTTCTCCGTCAGGAAGGAGAAGGGCACGACGGGCTCGTCCCCGGGCTGGGGCGTCATTTCATCAAAGTCGATGGAGCGCACGTCGATGCGGGCGGGCGTGCCGGTCTTGAAGCGCCGCAGCGGGAAGCCGATCGCCTCCAGGCTCGCCGAAAGCAGCGGCGCGCTCATCAGCCCCTGCGGGCCGCCGGGGGTGATGCTTTCGCCGATGATGATGTCCGAGCGCAGATACACGCCGCTGGCAACGATCGCCGCCCGGCAGGGGATGCGCTGCCCGGAGGCAGTATGCACCGCGGTAACCCGCCCGTCCTCCACGTCGATGGCAGCCGCCTCTCCCTGACGGACGGTCAGCCGCTCCTGCGTGAACAAGGCGGTGCGCATGCGGTTCTGATACTCCTGCTTGTCCGCCTGGGCGCGCAGGGCATGCACCGCCGGCCCCTTGGAGGTATTGAGCATCCGGCTCTGCAGGAAGGTGTCGTCAATGGCGAGGCCCATTTCGCCGCCCAGCGCGTCCAGCTCCCGGACCAGGTGGCCCTTTGCGCTGCCGCCAATGACCGGATTGCAGGCCATCAGGGCAATGCCGTCCATATTCAGCGTGAGCAGCAGCGTGTCGATACCCATGCGGGCTGCGGCAAGGGCGGCTTCACAGCCTGCGTGGCCGCCGCCGATAACAACGAGATCTGGCATAAAATCAAATCCTTTGGATGGTCGTCTGCAGAAAGACAGGGATAACCGAATTATTATAGCATAGATTTCTCCGCTTGAAAAGCAAAACCGTGAGCGCTGCAAGCGGGGATCACCCCTTCGCAGCAAAAAAGCACGGCTGCATTTCATCGCAGCCGTGCGGGGATTCACAGTTCGTATCCGCTGTGGATATCAAAGGGCATGATGCACATTTTCGTGATTTCCTTGGCATAGCAGGCAAAGAGCCAGCCGGTGGCCCTGCCGCAGTCCTCAGCGCTGTCAAAGGTCAGAAGGCCGAAGTATTTCACGCATTTGACGATCTTCGTCAGCGCACGGGGCGCTTCGCCGGAGTTCACGTCATCGAAGATATGGGAGCGCTTCATGTACCGGACCTGCCGGCAGCCGGACAGCTGCTCCTGCTCGGCCTGCACCCGGCGCATCAGCGTTTCAAACGCCTCCTGCCGATCCGGCCTGACCTGAAACAGCAGCACCTGGGAAAACAGCTTTTCCATGCCGCACCGCCTTACTTCTCTTCCGAGCTGAGCACCTTGACCTTCCACTCAAACTTTTCCTGGTTGGCCCGCTGAACGTAGACCGTCTCGCCGTCCTCGGTGACGTAGCCGGTGATGCGCATGGTCACCATGCCGATATCCTCATACGCAGGACGGTTGAATTCTCCGCCGAAGGTGAAGCGGCCGTGGCGGGTCGCCGTGCCGGGCTCCAGGGTATAGCCGTAGTAGCCCTCAAAGTCGTTGGAGCGGCCGTCATCATTGCACACCAGGGGGTTGCCCCAGGCGTCGAAGGTCTCGATGACGTAGTAGAACCGGGTGATAGTCATGTTGGACTCATTGTACACCTGGATGCGGATGGTATCGCCGTCCTCTACATAGAGGTTGGCAATGTTCAGCGGCTTGTTCACATCGCCGACCTTCACCTGGAAGGTGGTGACGTAGGAGCCGTCCTCGGTCACGCCGATGATGGAGGTCTCGCCCCAGTTGCGGCCGGTGACCGTCACCTTGCTGCCCGTGCCGGAGACAGAGGCGATGGTGGCGTCCTCGGCGTACCACTGCATTTTGGTGATGGAGGCGTCCTCGGGGTAGAAGATCGCATTGTTGGTGACCGTGCTGCCCACGCCCACGCTGCGCTCGTCATACTTGATGCCCACGCCTTCCACCGGCTGGGTCACCTGCACCTTGATGGTGGCCTTCTTGCCGGAGCCGTCGTTGGCCGTGGCGTACACATAGCACTCGCCGCGCTTGAGGCCGGTCACAGCGCCGTCCTGCCCCACATGCACCACATTCTCCTTGTTGGTGGAGAAGGTCACGGAGGTGTCCGTCGCCGTGTCGGGGGTGACCGTCCAGTTCAGATGGATGGTGTCGCCCACCGCCACATAGGGGTTCTTGTCCGTGAAGGCCACCTTGGTCACAGGCTGGTAAACGCTGACCACCGCCTGGGCATAGATCTCCGGATGGGTCTTGCTCTCGCAGGTGATGATGGCCACGCCGGGGCTGACCGCCGTTACGCGGCCGCCGGTGGAGACCTTGGCTACAGACGCATCGGAGGTGGACCAGGTGACCGTCTTGTCGTTGGTTGTCGAAGGCAGCACCGTAGGGGTCAGGGTCACATAATTGCCCGTCTTGAGGCTGACATCCGGTTTGTTGAGGGTGATCTCCTCCGGCTGCTGCTTGACCGTCACCGTGAAGGTGCCGTAGCGGCCGGAGCCGTCCGCTGCTTTGGCGGTGATCACGGCATTGCCCTTGCTCACACCGGTCACCACGCCGTATTCATCCACGCTGGCGTTGTCCGGGCGATCCGCCGACCAGGTCACGTTCCGGATGGTGGCGTCCGCAGGCGTGATCTCCGCATCCAGCACCAGGCTCTCGCCCACATAGAGGCTCTTGACGTCGCTGGTCACCCGCACCTTGGTCACCGGCTGCACCACCAGCGCCCGGTATTCCAGCCGGACCTCGGGGTTCTGCACGCTCTGCACCGTGACCAGGCACTCGCCCGCCTTCTTGGGCGCAAAGTAGGTACCGCCCGCCCGGACGATCGTATCGTCGGAGGTCGTCAGCTCCCACTTGCGGTTGCTGGCATTGCTGGGCTTGCAGGAGGCGGTGATGTTCACCTGCTTGCCGGCCTGCATCAAAAGCACCGGCAGCCCGCTGTATTCCGAATCATGGCTCACCGAATCCGCCACGGCAGCGTCCCACTCGTCATAGACGGTCACCTTGCTGGTCAGCTCAATGCTTTCCACCCGCTTGGCGACGGTCACGGTGATCTGGGCCGTCCAGGTGCGCTTGGCGCCCTTGAGGGACGCGGTGATGGTGGTCTGGCCCTTGGCCAGCGCCTGCACCGTGCCGAACTCATCCACCGTAGCGACCTTTTTGGCCGAGGAACGGAAGGTCAGCTCGCCGTCATCGGCGCAGTCGCCCTCCCGGATCAGCACCAGCTGCAGCTCCTCGCCCTCAAAGGCCTTGTTGTAGGTTTTATCAAAGTAGAATTTGTTCTCTGCCAGTGCCGTGCAGGACAACCCGCACACCAGCAGGGTCACCATCAGGATCAGGGGGATCAGTCTCTTCATGGCTCATACCTCCGCCTTCCAGAGTTGGGGATTCATGACATATAACGGATGGGAAGACCCTTTTCTTCCCTGCTTTCCACATTTCGCATGCCGGATTTTCCTGACGCTGCGTTCCTCCGGCAAGCGTTGCGCCACTCAGTATTCGATCTTGCACAGGCGCTGGCTGATGTAGCCGGTCTGGCCGTCCACATCGATCCGGTACCAGCCGTTTTCCTCCCCCAGGCAGAGGAAGCGCTCGTCCCGGAAGGCCGTGCGGATCTTGTCCGCGCCCGCGTCAGGCGCGCTACGGATGTACGCGCTGGAGTCGCTGACCACCGCGTAGCCCACCCGCTCCTTCACCAGCGGGCTTTCCACCCGGACGCTGCGGGCAATCTGATGCACCAGCTCCGTCAGCTCCGCATCCGTCATCCCGCTGCCCTGCTTGCTGGCGCTGAGCAGGAAGCCGGCGTTCATGTCCAGCTGCGTGCAGATGACCGTGCCGTAATCGCCCAGCAGATCCGCCGCCTTGGCTTTCGTGGTGATCACGGGTTCCTCGTTCGGGCAGCCGATATCGGTCTGCTGTACACCCAGGAAGCCCAGCATCCGTTCATATTCAGCCGGGAAGACGCTGGTCATCAGCATCACAAAGTGCCCGACCTGCTCGCCCTGGGGATGCGCCATCATCGTGTCCAGCACCACATCCTCATAAATGAAGCTGTAGACCTGGAGCAGGCAATTTTCCCGCTGGGCAGTAAAAATATTGCCGGGCGCCGGGGAGGACAGCATCATATCCGCGGGCAGCTCAAAGGCATAAACCGGCGTCACGACGGTCTGTACCGGATACGCCGCTTCCGCCGCTGCTTCCCCTTCCAGCTCCGTCGCCTCCTCAACAGCGTCTGCAGTCACCTCCGCCGCTGCCGCTGTGAACAGCAGGCACAGCGTCAACAGCAGACAAATCCATTTATGCATGGGTTGACCTCCTGTAAAGCATTGCTTCCTTCTTATATTCGCCTTTTCCCGCCTTCCCTCCTGCTTTTTCCAAAGAAAACTTACATCGGCCGCTTGCAAAAAATCTCCGGCGGAAAAATCCGCCGGAGATCCAGACTGTCAAAAAAACTATGGGTGGCATCGGAGGGCTCGCAAGCCCTTCGATTTTAGATCGAAAATCGGCGAGCCCCTTCGGGGCGGTTAAACGGGGCGAAGCCCCTGTGCGGCGATTTTCGCGCGATTTTGCTTGCAAAACCGCTTCCTTACACGAGCAAACGGCCGGGAGAGCCATTTATGGCTCGACCAGTGCGCGAGTGCAATTCCTCGACAAAGTGCCTAAAGCACTTTTTCGACACACTAAATCTCCGGCGGAAAAATCCGCCGGAGATCCTGATGTTTTTCTTTTCAGGCTTACTTGACCTCGTAGGTGCCCACCTGCTCGGAGTAGCCCACGCCCATGACCTCACAGGTCGGGCGGGAGTTGGTCTTGCCGCCGTCGTAGGAGCCGATCTTGTTGAGCTGCTTGCCCATGAAGATCAGCACCGCCGTCTGGCCGCCGTCCAGGTTGATGGCGTTCTCGCAGCCGTTGGCGCGCATGAGCTTGGCCAGCTCCTTCATCGTGATGCCCTGGGAGCGGGTCTTCTCCATGCGGCCCTCCACCATGATGTACACATAGTGGCCGGGCTCCACCATGCCCAGGGCGCAGCGGGGATTCTTGGTCTCGTTGGCGTCATAGGCCTGCTGGGAGAGCTTGCCGTCCTTCATCAGATAGGGGCCGAAGGAATACACGTCGTAAGCGCCCATCTCCAGCAGCTCCTTTGCCGTGATCTCATGGCTCCGGTAAACCTCCAGGCTGCCGTCGGGGAAGAAGGCCACCATGTCCAGATTGGGCATATAGGCGGGATTTGTTGCTTTCTTCTCCGGATAGGGATCGTCATGGAGCAATTCGCCGTTGCGGATGACCACGCCGGTGGCACGGCCGGAGGCGTTGACGTCCACGCGGTAGGTGAAATAGTCGGTATTGGTGGCAAAAACCACGCCGTGCTTCTTGGCCGTTTCCGCCGCATCCACACGAACCTTGGTGCGCTTTGTCTCGTCGTTCCAGAGGGTGCGGAGCATTTCGCCCTTTTCCACGTCCGTATAGATGTCGCACTCAAACCAGGTCAGGGGCTGGGTGGCGTCAAACTTGCGCTCGATAATGATCTTCGAGGTCTGGTCAATGAAGATCCACAAGCCGTCCTCCTCGGAGGAATGGATGAACTCGCCTTCGTCCAGGAAGCCCTTCTCATTCAGCTCTGGCAGCAGGAAGAACCAAGCCGGCAGCTCCTCCACCACCTCCGGCTTCTCCACCGGATTGCCGGAAAGGTCGATGTTCTCCAGGAAGTCGTTCTTGTTCACGTCCTCTCCCACGGTGGAATGCACCAGGCCGAAGAGGGTGTTGTCATACTCCGCGCCGGTGGTCAGCACGCTGTAGGGCGTGGTCTCCTGGGTCTTGTGGAAGATCTCGTAGGCACTGTCCGCCAGCTCCAGGCCGGTGGCGCCGCCCATGCTGGCCAGCGGCACATTCCAGTCCAGCTTGATCTGGTTCTCCTTCCACAGGTGGCGGTAGAGCTTCTTGACCTCCCAGGTGCCGTAGGCCACGGTCAGGTCGGTAAACTCGTCCTCGTTGGCCGCCAGGGCAATGGCGTTGTAGGCCGCGTCAGAGATCATCATGTGCATGCCGTGGCCGTATTCGCCGTCGATGTCATGGGTCACGACGACCTCGGGCTTGTACTTGCGGTACAATTCCACGATCCACTCGTTCACCAGCTTCCGGCCCGTCTTTTCGTTCTTGCTGGACCCGCTGGCAAACTTGTAGGATTCCGCAAGGCTCTTGGTCTTCTTGTCGCTGAAGGTGCCGATGACAGGGTAATTCCGCACACCCATGTACCATAGGGCATTGAGCACCTCGGAGGAGCGGGTGGTGTTGTTGCGGCTGTAGTAGGCCACAACCACGTCGCGCTGCAGCTCCGTGTCATAGGTGGGGATCGCGCCGCCAAAGAAGATCAGCTCGTCATCCGGGTGGGTGGAGAGGAACAGGATCTCCGCCTTTTCCGGCGTGGGCTGCCAGTCCTGCACCCAGTCCGGCTTTTCGCCCTCGCTCAGCACGAAGAACTCATTCATCCTCAGCACATAATTTTTGCCGGTGGTGACCTTCAGGCGTGCATAGGTAGCCGGCTCGGGCAGGGGCACCCAGGAATGGTAGTACTGGGGGCCCTGAACGGCGGTCTCCCACTTCTTGCCGTCCTCGGAAACCTGAATCTCCCAGCTGGAGGGCACGTTGCCGAAGCAGGCGTAAATGCCGCCGATCTTCTGATCCTTGGGCGCAGTCACCTGGATCACAGGATCCTTGGTCTTGTTGCACTCCCAGTAGGAGGTGTACTTCTTGTCGGTCATCTGCGTATACTTCAGCTTGCCGGCATTGGTCTTGAACTTGCACTGATCGGTGATGTCCATCGCCTCAGCCGCCAGGGCAGCATGGGCGGAGCAGACCATCAGCAGCGTCAGCAGCAGGGCTGTCAGCCACTTTTTCATCGTGTTTTTCAATCCTTCCGTGGGTCGGTTGGGGTATGCAAAGCAATGTATGCATATCATATTGAGAATAGCATATCCCCTGCGGAATGTCAATCAGAGCCGGGGCAGGCCGCCGACTTTTTACACATCCTTCACATTCTTTCCGCCGCCAGGCAGCACACCGCAGGGCAGGGTTTCCGTTCCTTGTGCAGGGAAACCTTGCTTTCATTCGTTAATTGTAGTAAAATATAATTTGGAGGTGTTTGCCATGAAGCATCGTATCCTTGCTCTGTGCATCATCCTGCTGCTGGTTTTCACCGCAGCCATCGCGGAAGAAGCCGCATCCATCCCCACGATCAACGACATGGGGCTGGAGCTGATGGGCTCGTCCGTGCGCTATCCCCACCTGACCGGCCTGGCCGATCCGGCCGTTCAAACCGCTGTCAACGCCGCCATCATGGACAAGGGGCAGATCAATGCCCGGCTCTCCCGCATGGCCGCGCTGATGAACTCGCCTGTGAAGCTCACCGTCAGCTATACCTGCCTGCTGGACGCAGAGGGCAGCGTGTTTTCCTGCGCGATTCTGTCTGACGGCGCAGTGGAGACCACCCGGACCACCCAGTTGTGGGCCGCGGTCAACTATGACCTGCGCACGGGGAAAGAGATCGCCTTTGCCGATCTGTTCCTCGACGCAGATGCAGCCGTCGCCCATATTGAAAGCTATCTGGACGAGCGGGTCGCCCCGGAGCTGTCCGCCCATCTTGCTGCCGGAAGCCTCACGCCCATCCCGGAAACCTTCACCCTCTCCCCCACCGGGCTGACGCTGTATTATGACATCGGCGACTTCCGCACCCTGTCCGACAAGGCGGGCACGGTGACGATCCTGTGGAGCGAGCTGCGGGAGCATCTGCGCCTGGAGCAGGCGGACGTGCTGACGGCCATTGGCGCACCCGACCACATTGCGCTGGGCGAGGAAGACGCCCTGACGATTCCCGACGCGCTCCGTTCCGGGGCCTTCACCGGCATTCCCGCCGCCATCGGCCAGCCCATGCAGGAGCTGATCGACCGCTACGCCCTGCTGACCGACCCGGATCTCTACGAGGGCGGCCGCATGATCGCCCTGGAAGACGGCGCATTCCGGCAGGTGTGGCTCCTGACCGATGCGCTGACGGAGGAATTTGACCAGAGCATCGTGCAGGGTATCCGCGCGGACCGGTTGAATTTCTACGGGCTCTGCACCGGAGACACCACCATTGACTGGTGGCGCGAGGTGCTGGGACAGCCCGAAACCACCCTGACCGTGGATGAAGCCCGCGCGGAAAGCTGGCGCATCGTCCCCGGCACCAGCGACTACTATACCTTCGGCGAATACCGGCTGCGTCTCCATGCCGATGGAAGCGGCGTGCTGCGCAGCGTATTCCTGACGAAGTAAGATTTCCATCACCACCATGAAACGGAGGATCATATGGCTCAGAAAAACAACAAAAGAGGAAAGCGAACGCCGGCCTACTCCACGGACACGATGGTCGTGTGCCTGATCGTAGGTCTGCTGCTGATCGCACTGGGCGTGCTGATCTTCCTGGCCAACGCACTGAACATGTCCGGCGACGTCTTTGACGGGCTCCGGCAGTTCAGCCGGGGCATGTGCGGCATGCTTGCCATCGTCCTGCCGGTCATTCCGGTATGGGGCGGCGTGCTGGTGATGCTCTCCACCCAGCGCAAGCCGCCCGTGCGGCCCTATGTGCTGGCCTGCGTGATTTTCTTTCTCCTGTGCACCGTGTTCACGCTGTGCCTGCAGGCCGCGCCCGGCAAATCGCTGATGATGTTCTACAAGGAACGCGTCCCCATGGATACCATGCCCGCATACCTGTCCATCGCCTTCCGCTACGGCTATCAGGGCGGCGGCATGGGCTACGGCGGCGGATTGTGCGGCATGCTGCTGGCCTGGCCGCTGTGGAAGGCCTTCGGCGCGGTATTCGGCAGCATCCTGAGCATCCTCTCCGCCATCATTTCCTTCCTCTTCCTGATCCGGCTGGACGTGAAGGGGCTGCTGGCCAAGGCCAAGGCCCATAAGGAGCAGCGCCGCGCCCAGCAGCAGGCCCAGGAGGCCCAGCAGCGCCAGCAGGAGCTGGCCTGGCAGCAGGAGCAGATGCGCATCCGGCAGGAGCAGGCCCGCATGCAGGAGCAGCTGCGCCAGCAGCAGATCCAGCAGCAGCTGCAGCAGCAGCAAATGCAGCAGGCCCAGCAGCAGAGCTACCAGCAGAATTATCAGCAAAGTCCCTACGCGCAGCCCCAGGGCGATCCCTATGGCCAGGCCGTGCCGGTGGTCCAGCAGGTGCAGACCCGCAATCAGGCGCAGTCCGCCCCCCGGCAGCACGGCTTCCAGCCCACCCCCGAGGAGCTGGGTCAGACCGCTGCCCCCCAGCCCATGCCCGAACCCGCCCGGAAAAAGCGCGGCGGCATCTTCAGCCGCGACAAGGGCGATGACGCCGTAGCCATCCCCCGCAAGAAGAATTTCTTTGACCGCGCGCCGGAGGAGGAGGCTGTACAGCAGCCTGTTCCCGTCCGTCAGCAGCCCGCTGCCGCGCCTGTCTTCCCCTCTGAGGAGGAGCCCCCGCGCCGCCGCATCCGGCAACCTGCCAAGCCGGAATGGGACGAGCCGGAGATCACCTACACCCAGGAGCCCGATATCTTCGCCGAGGCTGAGCAGCAGCCCGTGAAGCCCGCCCCGCGCAGCGCCGGCCGCAAGGCTGCCGCACAGGCTGCGCCCGCAGTTCAGGCTGCGCCTGCCGCACAGCCCGCGCCCATCGTTCAGGCCGCACCTGTCATGCAGTCCGCCCCTGCGGCTCCTGCCCGCAAGGCCGTCCAGCCGCCGGAGGAGATCGACACCGGCTTTGCCGCAGAGGCGGAGGAGAAGCCCGCCAGCGAGAACAGCTTCCTGGCCCGGCTCCGCGCCGCCAAGAAGGCTGCCGGCATGGAGGTGCCGGAGGAACCGGCCCCCAAGACATCGCCCCGTCCCACCGCCCGCGCCGCCGTCCCGGCTGCGCCCGCCGTGGAGGACGCCTGGGCAGAGACGCCGCCGTGGGAGGAAACGCCCGTCGCTGCCGCACCCGCTGCGCCCCTGCGCCCCGTGGTCACCCAGAAGAAGCCTGAGGGCGGCTACGAGCCCGATCTGAACCTCAAGCCCCGCCGCGCCGGCAGCGATCTTCCTCCCGCCATGTTCGACGAGCCGAAGGAGGTCCCCTACGTCTTCCCCGGCATGGATCTCCTCAAGGCCCCAGAGCCCCAGGCCGGCATCAGCCCCGAGGAGGATGAGCTGCGCTCCCGCCGGCTGGAAAACACCCTGCAGTCCTTCCGCGTGCCCGCCAAGGTACGCCACATCACCCACGGCCCGGCCATCAGCCGCTTTGAGCTGGAGCTGGCCGCCGGCATCAAGGTCTCCAAGGTGACCGACCTGAACCGCAACATTGCCATGAACATGGAGGTCAAGTCGGTCCGTATCGAGGCCCCCATCCCCGGCAAATCCCTGGTCGGCGTAGAGGTGCCCAACAAGCAGCGCGCCACCGTCACATTGCGCGAGGTGCTGGAATCCGAGCCCATGCGCAAGGCCAACAAGCCGCTGGTGGTGGCCCTGGGCAAGGACATTGCCGGCACCCCCATCGTCTGCGATCTGGCGAAGATGCCCCATCTGCTCATCGCCGGCGCTACCGGCTCGGGTAAGTCGGTGTGCATCAACACCATCATCAACAGCCTGCTCTACCGCTGCAGCCCCAAGGAGGTCCGGCTGATCCTGGTCGATCCCAAGGTGGTTGAGCTGCAGTGCTACAACGGCATCCCCCACCTGCTGATCCCCGTGGTATCCGATCCTCACAAGGCCTCCGGCGCCCTTGCCTGGGCCGTGGGCGAGATGATGGACCGCTACAAGCGCTTCCAGGAGGCGGGCGTGCGCGCCATCGACGGCTACAACGAGCAGATGGGCAAGAACGGCGAGAAGATGCCCCGCATCGTCATCATCATCGACGAGCTGGCCGACCTGATGATGACCTGCAAGAAGGACGTGGAAGAGCGCATCTGCCGTCTGGCCCAGCTGGCCCGCGCTGCAGGCATCCACCTGATCGTCGCCACCCAGCGTCCCTCGGTGGACGTCATCACCGGCCTGATCAAGGCCAACATCCCCTCCCGTATCGCCTTCAAGGTGTCCTCCAACGTGGACAGCCGCACCATCCTGGACCGCATCGGCGCGGAGCAGCTGCTGGGCTACGGCGACATGCTCTACATGCCCACCGGCGAGTTCACGCCCATCCGCGTGCAGGGCTGCTTCCTCTCCGACCCGGAGGTCAACCGCATTACCGACTTCATCCGGGAGAACTGCCCCTCCGATTACGATCCCGCGGTGCTGGAAGAGCTGGAGCGGCTGCAGGCCGAATCCGACCAGAACAACGGCGGCGGCTCTCTGCCCGACATGCCTGCTGCGGACGACTATGTGGGCGGCGACGGCAGCTTGCTGACCCAGTGCATCGAGATGGCCGTGCAGGACGGGCAGGTTTCCACCTCCCTCATCCAGCGCCGTCTGCGCCTGGGCTACGCCCGCGCCGGCCGCCTGGTGGACGAAATGGAAAAGCGCGGCATCGTCGGCCCCAAGGACGGCGCAAAGCCGAGAATGTGCCTGATCTCCCGCGAGGAATTTGAGGCCATGAAGGCAGCCGGAGAGCTGGACTGAAATTTAATTAGGAATTAGGAATTCGGAATTCGGAATTTGGTTTGTGGGACAACATGCATTGTCTTGCTTGTCGCATATGTCAAATTCCAGCTTCAATCGGCAAGACAGCCCCCTTCGGGCAATGAGTCCCCCATTCAAATTCATCATTCATCATTCATCATTCATCATTATTCTCTATTCTCCCTGGGGGGTGAACCAATGTCCAACATCATGGATTACCTGGCCTGGCGCGGAGATATCGCGCTGGACTACAGCCCCTTCAACGACGTGGACAGCCTGGTGCTGGCGGTATTGAGCTATCTCAATTACCCCCAGGAGCCCACGTTGATCCGGGATCTGGGCGTGCATGCCCCGGCAGCGGATCAGAACCAGTTCACCTTCGTGCACGAGAGCCGCGCGCTGCTCAGCGCCGCCGCCATGACGGAGCGCTTTGCCGGCATCCGCATGCATACCCCCGTTGCCGTCACCGATCAGGCGCGGGATATGCAGTTCGCCGCCGTCACCTTCGATCTGCCGGACGGGTCGCATTATGTGGCCTTCCGCGGCACGGACAGCACCATCGTCGGCTGGCGCGAGGACTTCAACATGGCCTTCGAGAGCCCCGTCCCCGCCCAGAGCGCGGCGGTGAAGTATCTGGCGGAGGCTGCGGCGAAGACCACCGGGCCGCTCATTCTGGGCGGACACAGCAAGGGCGGCAACCTGGCCGTTTACGCAGCGGCCCACGCCGAGCCCGGCATTCAGCAGCGCATCCGCCGCATCTACTCCTTCGACGGCCCCGGCCTGGACGACGCGACCATCGCCTCCGACGGCTATGCAGCCATCGCGCGGCATATCCGTTCCTTCATCCCCCAGCAGTCCGTGGTGGGGCTGCTGCTGGCCTACCATCCGGAGTACACCGTCGTCAAGTCCAACGCCATCGGCCTGATGCAGCACGACAGCTTCACCTGGCAGGTGCTGGGCACGGACTTCATTGCCGTCACCGAGCTGGACGTATCCAGCCAGCTGGTGGATCAGACCGTCCACACCTGGCTCTCCCGGGTAGATCAAAGCCAGCGTCGGATCTTCATCAACACCATCTTCGATATCCTGGAGGCCTCGGGCGCAAACACCGTCAAGGAGCTGTTCCGGGATATCCCCGGCAACCTGCCCAACATCCTCCGGGCACTGCAGAAGGTGGATTTTGAAACCGCAAAAATGATCCTCACCCTTTGGGGACAGTTCGTCTCCATCGGCGCATCGAGCCTCATTGACCTCCTCCGGCAGCGCGCTGCCGACAACACCGAACATATACAAGGAGATGCATCCCATGGAACTGAAGCATGAAATCTTTACCGTCCTTGACGCCGCCGTGGAGGCCCTGCAGCAAGCCGGAGACATCGCCCCCGGCGGGCTGATCGTCCTGGGCTGCTCCACCAGCGAGGTCGCCGGTGCGCGCATCGGCAAGGGCTCCGTCCCCGAGCTGGGCGAGATCATCGCCGAGGCCATGCTGACCGCCTGCCGCAAGCGCGGCCTGGACGCGGCCTTCCAGTGCTGCGAGCACCTGAACCGTTCCATCGTCATGGAACAGCGCGTGCTGAACGAGCGCCGTCTGACGCAGGTGAAGGCGATCCCTCAGCCCAAGGCGGGCGGCAGCGTCCCTGCGGCAGCCTGGAAACTGCTGGAGCAGCCTGCCCTGGCCATGGCCGTGCAGGCAGAGGCCGCCATCGATATCGGCGACACCCTGGTGGGCATGCACATCCGCCCCGTGGCGGTGCCCCTGCGCATCGAATACGGCAGCGTCGGTCATGCCAACCTGGTCATGGCGTACAGCCGGCTCCCCTATGTGGGCGGCAGCCGCGCGGTGTACGAATGATGAATTCGGAATTCAGAATTCGGAATTCGGAATTTAGTTTGTGAGCCGGATGCTGAGCATATGAAAAAGCGGGCCTGCAGCCTTGATGGTGCAGACCCGCTTATTCAATTGTTCTGGGATGCCTTCACGCAGTCGATGGTGAGTACCACCGTCAGCGCCAGCAGCTCGTTCTTTGTCTCTGCGACGTCCAGCTCATAGCTGTCGCCCCAGCTCATCAGCTCCTTGGAGATATCCACCACCGCATTGCCGTCCCGGTCGGTCACCGCATACTCATGCTCCCAGAAGCTGCCCTGTGCCGTCCATTCCGGGCCGTTGATCAGATAGGTGGGCTTGAACCAGGTGAACTTCTGCACGATCTCCGCCACCAGCTGGCCGCCGATATACACATTGTAGTGGGGCATCAGGTGCATCACCTGCTGCTCGATGTAGGCAACCTCCTGGCCGCCCATATCCTGCACATGCAGCTTTTTGCCGAAGGAAAAGAATTCGCCTTCCACATAATATTTGTCCTGACCCGCCTCATCCTTGACGAAGAACTTGTCCTTCCAGGAAAACACCTTCTGCTTGATATAGAGCTTCATGCCTTTCTCCTTTGTATCGGGGCCTGCACCGGAATGATGCAGGCCCTTGTGTATTATCTTCTTTTCCGCATCAGATGAATGCACAGCGAAACCGCCAGCACTTCCAATACATTTTCCGTCCCGGTCACATCCAGCGTGTAGCTGCTGCCGGGCCGGAGCCAGTGCCTTTTCAGCACCGCCGCAGCCCTTCCCTGCCTTGTCAGCGTAAAGCTGCGGCTGAGGAGATCGCCCTCCACCTTCCAGCCAAAGCTGCCAAAGTCGATCATCGGCGGGAAGGGCGCTTCCCACACAGCTGTGAACTTCATATCGCCCAGCGTTCCGTGGCAGGGGCGCAGCGGCTTCAGGCCGCCCTTGTCCCATTCCCGGTACAGGGACAGGCACTTTTGCCCATCGGCATCCGTCAGCTTCCAGGTGAACCGGGAGGCCGGCTCAAAGCGATACCGTTCCTGCCCGTCCGCGTCTCTGACCGTCAGGGCGCCCAGGGACAACGCCCCTGCTGTCAGCGTCAGCTTCACTGATGCACCACCACGGTGTAGGGCTTCGTAGAATCCGTCTCCACCTTCGCTTCGCCGTTCACCATGGTCACGGTGAAGGTCGCCGCGCGGGTGCCCTTCAGGTCAGGCACGTCGATGGTCTGGGTCTCGCCGTCCTCCAGCTGATAGACATGGAGCTCCAGGCCGTCCAGATAGTCGTAGTCGGGCTTGGAATCCACCGCGCCCAGGGGCAGCACCGTGCCGGGACGCACCATCAGGGGCAGGGACATGAAGTCATGGATCTCGGTCTGCCACTTGCCGCCCTCGATCACGCCGTCGTCCAGCAGGCTCGTCCACGCGCCGTCGGGCAGGTAGTACTGCACCTGACCGTCCTTGCGGAAGATGGGGGCCACCAGCAGCGCATCGCCCATCATGTACTGACGGTCCAGGGTGTCGCAGGCGGGATCGTCGGGGAATTCCAGGATCATGGGGCGCATCATGGGCCAGCCGAAGCTGTGGGCCTCCACCGCCTTCTGGTAGAGGTAGGGCATGAGGCGGTTCTTGAGCTTGACAAACTTGCGGCACACGTCCACGCTCTCCTCGTCAAAGAGCCACGGCACGCGGTAGGAGGTGGAGCCGTGCAGGCGGCTGTGGGAGGACAGGATGCCGAACTGCAGCCAGCGCTTGTACACGTCCGCCGGGGCGGTGGACTCGAAGCCGGAGATATCGTGGCTCCAGAAGCCGAAGCCGGAGTGGGACATGCTGAGGCCTGCGCGCAGGGTTTCCGCCATGGAGATGTAGGAGGCGGAGTTGTCGCCGCCCCAGTGCACGGGGAACTGCTGACCGCCGACGGTGGCAGAGCGGGCGAACAGAATGGCCTCGCCCTCGCCCTTCACGTCCTTCACCACGTCGAAGACCACCTTGTTGTACAGGTGGGTGTAGTAATTGTGCATCTTGACCGGATCGGAGCCGTCGAACCAGGCAATATCGCGGACGGGGATGCGCTCGCCGAAGTCGGTCTTGAAGCAGTCGATGCCCATGTCCATCAGCTTGTACAGATAGGAAGCATACCACTTGCAGGCGTCGGGGTTGGTAAAGTCCACGATAGCCATGCCAGCCTGCCACATATCGGTCTGCCACACGTCGCCGTTGGCCTTTTTCACCAGATAGCCATGCGCCTGGCCCTCTTCAAAGAGGGGGCTGGCCTGGCCGATATAGGGGTTGATCCAGCAGCACAGGTGCAGGCCCTTCTCGTGGTAGCGCTTGAGCATGCCCTCGGGATCGGGGAACACGTCCTTGTCCCACTCGAAATCACACCAGTTGAAGCCCTTCATCCAGTAGCAGTCAAAGTGGAAGACGGACAGGGGGATATCCCGCTCCGCCATGCCGTTGATGAAGGAGGAGGTGGTGTTCTCGTCGTAGTTGGTGGTGAAGGAGGTGGACAGCCACAGGCCGAAGCTCCACGGAGGCAGCAGCGCCGGACGGCCGGTCAGCGCGGTGTACAGATCCAGGGTATTCTTGGGGTCGCCGCCGTAGATCACGTCGTACACCAGCGTCTCGCCCGCATGGGAGAACTGCACGCGCTCCACCTTCTCGCTGGCGACCTCGAAGCTCACGTCGCCCGCGTCCTCCACCAGCACGCCGTAGCCGCGGTTGGTCATGTAGAAGGGGATGTTCTTGTACGCCAGATCGGAGGCCGTGCCGCCGTCGGCATTCCACATATCCACGGTCTGGCCGTTCTTGACATATGCACCGAAGCGCTCGCCCAGGCCGTAGACGCACTCGCCCACATCCAGCTGCAGGGAGTCGGACATGTAGGAGGCGCCGTGGGGCAGCAGGGAGCAGTCCGTGCCGTCCTTGGCCAGCGCACGGCCCATGCCGCGCCATCCGGTGGAGGTCAGCACCTGATCGCCCACCATGTATTCCACCTGCCACTGGCCCGCCGCCTTGCGCACGCGGGCGGTCAGTGCGCCGGAGGTGAAGGAGGCATACTCGCCGTCCTCGGTGATGACGGGGGTCACATCCTCCTCGTAGGTCTCAAACTTCGGCTCGCGCACCTTCGTACCGGCGAAATGGGTGACCTTGACGCGGATGATATTCTCGCGGGGCGCCGTGAAGGTCACGGTCAGCGCGCCGCCGTCCAGAATATCGCCGCGGTGGTTGATGGGCCGGCAGGCGCTGATGACCTGCATGGCCTTGTCGGACTTATTCACGCGCACCGCATGGGTGGCGTAGGACATGATGTAGTTCTGCTTGATCATCCAATAACCCTGAGTGAATTTCATGGTGATCTCTCCTTTGCTTCAAGGCCCGCTTGCGCAGACCATATTTCACTATCTACAATCATACGACGCGCATATGCCTTTCCCCTGCTGCCGGTTGGGACAAAAATATGCGAAATTTCTTTCGTATCTTGCTTTTTCATTGGGTTCAAGGTATGATAGGGACAGCAAAAAACCGCCCCCCCGGGCGTATGTGGAGGTACATATCATGCTGTCCAACGAAGCCATCCAGCTCCGCGTGGAGGAGCTGCTCCGGCAGATGACGCTGGAGGAAAAGGTCGCGCAGATGATGCAGATCCCCTATAACATGACCGGCCGCGAGGAAGCGCTGCGCTGGGCGAAGCTGGGTGCAGGCTCCTTCCTGCATGTGCTGGGCGACGACGCGCGTGAGCTCCAGCAGGCCGCCCTTCATGAGAGCCGCCTGGGCATCCCGGTCATCTTCGGCATCGACGCCATCCACGGCCACGGCCTGAAGCATGAGGCCACCATCTTCCCCAGCCAGCTGGCTGCCGCCTGCTCCTGGGACCCCGCCATTGCGGAGGAAATGGGCCGCGTCACCGCCCGCGAGGTCGCCTCTGACGGCCTGCACTGGACCTTCTCCCCCGTGCTGTGCCTGGGCCGCGACACCCGCTGGGGCCGCGTGAATGAGACCTTCGGCGAGGACCCCTATCTGGCCGGCGAAATGGGCTATGCCATCGTCAAGGGCTATCAGGGCGACAGCCTGGACGCGCCGGACTCCATCCTGGCCTGCGCCAAGCATTACATTGGCTACGGCGAGGCCGTGGGCGCCCGCGACGCCATCGACACTCAGATGACCTACCGCAAGATGAAGGAAGTCTTCCTGCCGCCCTTCAAGCGGGCGATCGAGGCCGGCTGCGCCACCATCATGACCGCCTACGGCTCCATCGACGGCCACTCCTTCACCGCCGATCCCAAGTCCCTCAAGACGATCCTGCGCGACGAGCTGGGCTTTGACGGCTTCGTCGTCACCGACTGGAACAACTGCGAATCCCTGATGAAGCAGCAGTTCGTGGCGGAGAGCATGGAGGACTGTGCCATCCAGTCCGCCAAGGCCGGCAACGACATGATCATGTCCACCCTGGGCTTCTATGACGCTGCGCTGAGCGCCGTCAGGGCGGGCAAGCTGGACGAGGCCGTGCTGGACGATGCGGTGCGCCACATCCTGTCCATGAAGCTGAAGATGAACCTCTTTGAGAAGCCGGAAAAGCTGGGCGTGCCCGGCTGCGTGGGCTCCCAGCCCCATCTGGACGCTGCCCTGCGCGCCGCCCGTGCCTCCGTCACCCTGCTCAAGAACGAGGGGGCGCTGCCCCTGAAGCAGGTGAAGAAGGTCGCCGTCATCGGCCAGAACGCTGACGACCTCAACTCCCAGTACGGCGACTGGACCTACTTCACCCATCCCAACGCCCATGAGCCCCGCCCGCCCCGCCGTCCCTATGTGACGATCAAGGAGGGCTTCGAGGCCCTTTGCGCCGAGCGCGGCATCGAATACGTGTACCGCCGCGGCTGCGAGGTGAAGCCCGTCATGGCCGCCGATGACCGGGTGCTGGGCGATCCCGTGGCCGAGGCCATCCGCCAGCAGGGTCTGGCCCGCGCCCGCGCCCAGGATGACATACCCGGCGCCGTGGAGGCGGCCAGATCCGCCGACCACATCGTGCTGGTCGTGGGCGACATGATCGACCAGTTCGGCGAATACAAGGACCGCGCCAACCTGGAGCTGTCCGGCCGCCAGATGGAGCTCTATCGCGAGCTGCGCCGGCTGGGCATCCCCATGACGGTGGTGCTGGTGGCCTCCAAGCCCCTGTGCATTCCTGAGATCGCCGAGACCGCGGACGCAGTGATCTGCGCCTTCAACGGCGGCATGTTCGGCGGCCAGGCCGTGGCGGAAGCCGCCTTCGGCCTTCTCAATCCCATGGGCCGTCTGCCCATCAGCTTCCCCCAGCACTCCGGTCAGCTGCCGGTGTACTACAATTCCCTGCCCGGCTGGCACGGCGGCAAGTACATGGATCTCCCCGCCGAGCCGGTGTATGCCTTCGGCGAGGGCATGGGCTACGCCCCCTTCACCTACGCAAACCTCACCTTCGATCCCCAGACCTTCATCGCCGCCATCGACGTGACCAACGCAGGCGACATGGCCGGCACCGAGGTCGTGCAGGTGTACATGCATGACGTGTATGCCAGCGTTATCCGCCCGGTGAAGCAGCTGATCGCCTTCACCCGCGTGGCGCTCCAGCCCGGCGAAACGAAGACCGTCACCTTCCAGCTGAAGAAGGAGGACTTCCAGCTGGTCAACCGGGCAGAGCAGTATGTGGTGGAGCCCGGCGAGTTCGAGCTCTTCATTGGCCACAGCTCCAAGCGGAACGACCTGAAGAAGCTGACCTTCTTCATCCACGAGGACGGTTCCGCCTCCGTTGCCGCTGCCACCCCCGCCGTCGCCCCCGCACTCTCCCAGGAGTATCTGGAATACTACCTGCAGGAGAACTACGGCATCTCCGTCCATCAGTGGATCGGCAGCTTCCCCAAGCCCGGCGAGGTGCTGAACATCCTTCAAATTGTCATGACCACGCGCCCTGACGTGAACGAGTTCATCGCCGCGGTCAAGGAGACCATGGACACCCGCTTCACCTGCAAGCGCAAGCTGGAGGCGCTGGTGAAATAATCCGCATCAGCAAAGGCCCGTACCGGTTTATCTGCCGGCACGGGCCTTTTGGGTGCTATCCGTTTTTTCAGGGCGCGCCTCTTCAGCAGCGGCTATGAGGCGCAACGCCGTTTATGGCTTCCTGGCCAGCTGCAGGTCAATGGTATCATAGATGGTAATCACGCCGCCAAGGCCGTTGATGGCCTGCTCGATTTCCCGGAAGAACCGCCCCCGGGTCTCCTTTTCAATGGCGATGTGATCGGAGTAGGTGCCCAGCAGCAGAATGTATTCCACCGCAGTAAAGTCGCGGGTACGATGGTACAGGCGGTGCTGAATATCGGCAAAGCCATACTTTGCAGCAATCTGCGCCCGGGCGCGGGCAGCATCCTCCGAGTACTCCTCCGGCACCAGACTGCCGGGCATGTACACCGCATAAACCGCCTGCAGCGCCTCATGCATGCCGGGACGGCCCTTGTCCTTGTAGGGATGATTGGCAAACCGGGCAAAGGCGCCGCCGGGCTTCAGGCTGTCAAAGACCTTGCGGTAGCCGATCTCCTCCGGCACCCAATGGAAGGCTGAGGCCGAATAGATCAGGTCAAAGCAGTCCCCGGGCAGTTCTACCTCCTCAAACTTTCCATGGATGACACTGAACGTCGGATACGCCGCAAACCTCTCCCGGCACAGCCCGCAGAAATTCACCCCCGGTTCCACCGCCGTGACGGCACAGCCCGTCTTCAGGACAGGCTCCGTCGCCTGTCCGCCGCCGATGCCCACCTCCACCGCCCGGGAGGACGCATCCAGCGGACAATACGCAAAAACGTCCTGGTAGAGTGCGTCCACATAGCCGGGCCGCAGCTTCTCGTAGGTCGCCGCCACGGTGTCGAATGTCCAGCCAAGGCCGGGAATCACAGGCACACGCATCCTCCTTCCGATTGAAAAACGACCGGCTGAAGCATCAAGTTCAGTCGGTCGTCATGTTCATGCACAACTGCGTCGCGCCGCACCCTCCGTGCGACGTGACTCCTGCACAGCTGCCAACGCCGCGCGGCAGCGCCGAAGCGGGGCGAAGCCCCCTTACTCCTCGTCGTCTTCCTCGGGCAGCTCGGCGTTGTGGTAGACATTCTGCACGTCGTCGTTCTCCTCGAGCATCTCGAGCATCTTGGTGATGTTCTTGATGGTGTCCTCATCGGTGACGGCCACAGTGTTCTGGGGGATCATGTCAACTTCCGCAGTGAGGAAGGTCAGACCCTGCGCCTCCAGGGCTTCACGCACAGCGGAGAAATCAGCGGGCGCTGTGTAGATCTCGAAGCAGTCCTCCTCGGTGGACATATCCTCAGCGCCGGCGTCGAGGGCCTGCATCATCAGCTCCTCCTCGTCAATGCCGGGGGTCTTTTCCACAACCAACAGGCCCTTCTCGTCAAACATGAAGGACACAGAGCCGGTGGTGCCCAGGTTGCCGCCGTTCTTGGCGAAGCAGTGGCGCACATCGGAGGCGGTACGGTTGCGGTTGTCGGTGATGGTCTTGACGATCACCGCCACGCCGCCGGGGGCATAGCCTTCATAGGTGATCTCTTCGTACACCACGTTGGACAGCTCGCCGCTGGCCTTCTGGATGGAGCGCTTGATATTATCGTTGGGCATGTTGTTGGCCTTGGCCTTGGCGATGATATCGCGCAGCTTGTTGTTATTGTCAGGGTTGGGGCCGCCGGCACGCACAGCGATGGCGATCTCACGGCCGATCTTGGTGAAGATCGCGCCGCGGGCAGCGTCAGCCTTGCCCTTCTTGGCCTGAATATTATGCCACTTGGAATGTCCGGACATGGGAATTACCTCCTGTATATCAATGCAGTGTAAACAAGCAACGCTTTATTATAGCACCGCTGGGGAAGTTTCGTCAATAGGGAGCTGCTGCAGATGCCGCGGAAAATGGATGAAACACCGCCCTCAACCCCCATTCCCGAATCCGTCAAAACCAGGTTGCCAGCGCCTGACAAATCTGCTATAATGATCCTACATGAAAACCAATCATCCCGGAAAGGATGCTGCATCAATGAAAAAGAAGCTACTGTTTATCCTGCTGGTCGTGACCGTATTGCTGCTGTGTGCCGGCACCGCGCTGGCCGCCACGCTGCCCTGTGACAAGTGCGGCGGGGCCACCTCCAAGACCGGCTCCGGCTCCAGCTGCTCCTGGTACTGCCAGGCCTGCGATTATACCTCCCGCCGCAGCCATGATCCCAACGCCAGCAGCTCCGGCCTGGTGCCGGACAGCTGCACCGGCCACTGCCGCTGGTGCGGCGCCTCCGCCGTCTATTCCAGCCACGTCTTCAACAAGTATGTCTCCAACGGGGATGTGACCTGCGTGAAGGACGGCACGGAGACTGCCCGCTGCGCCAATCCCGCCTGCTCCCAGACTTCTACCCGTACGGCTGTCGGCTCTGCTCCCGGCCACCAGTACAAGCAGCAGACCCGCCAGCCTACCTGCGTGAAGCCCGGCAGCATCACCTTCGTCTGCTCCCGCTGCGGCGATTCCTTCGGCGGCGACGCGCTGCCTGCACTGGGCCATACCTACGGTAAGTGGGTCTGTGAAAACAACTTCCATGCCTCCTACTGCACGCGGCCCAACTGCCTTTTCTCCACCGTTGCCTATTGCTCCCTGACCACCGTGCAGATCGGCGGCTCCAAGATCACCATGTGCAGCATCTGCGGCACGGTTTCCTCCTCCGAGGGCAGCGTTGATCTGGAGGCCAGCGAGAGCGTCACCGTCACCACCCCTGACAACAGCAAGCTCGCCGGCGACCTGACTGTGCTGGTGGACGCTGCGCCTATTGACGCCCCCTTCGCCGCCAGCGCCTTCTACATGCTCGTCGTCAGCATGAACAAGGACGGCCTCCCCATTGAGCCGACCGGCCCGGTGGACATCACCATCGACCTGAATCCGCATCCCTTCGTCAAGGAAGGCAGTTCCCTTTCCGATACCCCCATCTCTGAGATCAACGCCCGCACCTTCAAGCTCTATCGGGTCGATCAGGAGACCGTTGGTGAAGAAACCCGGGAAAGCTGGCACGAGGTCACCTTTGCCCTCAAGCACGGCGTACTGACCTTCGGCACGGACAAGATGGGCGTATTCCTGCTGATGCCCAATGCATTCGTCCCTCCGACGTCAAAGTAACCCTGTCCAGTTCAGGCCTTCCGGCATCAGGAAGGCTCAGACTGTCAAAAAAGGTCGTTGTAGCTCGCTGTCGGCAGACTGTAAATCGAAAATCGGCGAGCCCCATCGGGGCGGTTAAGCGGGGCGAAGCCCCTGCGCGGCGATTTTCGCGCGATTTTGCTCGCAAAATCGCTTCCTTACACGAGCAAACGGCCGGGAGAGCCATTGATGGCTCGACCAGTGCGCGAGTGCAAATCCTCGAAAAAGTGCCTAAAGCACTTTTTCGACACGCTGGGCCTTCCGGCATCCGGAAGGCTTTTTTGCTGCCTGAACAGCGCCGCCCTGGCGCAAATTCCCCTCTGCAAGCCGTGAATGACCACATTTGTCACCGTTTTTCTATGATATAATTGAACCAAGAAAACGGTTATCTGCAAGTGAATCACGGAGGTATTGATATGGCCTATCATATTATGGAAGAAGCCAACCGCTGCCTTGGCTGCAAAAATCCTCAATGCCAGAAGGGCTGTCCCATTGCCACGCCGATCCCGGAGGTCATCAGGCTCCTCAAATCCGGCGAGCTGGACAAGGCTGGCCGCATGCTGTTTGAAAACAATCCCCTGACCACGGTCTGCTCATTGATCTGCAACCATGAGAAGCAGTGCGAGGGGCATTGCGTCCTGGGCCGCAAGGGCGCGCCCGTGCATTTCTCCGTCATTGAAAACTACATTTCCAGCACCTATGCCTCCAAGATGGTCAAGGGACCCGCTCCCTCCAACGGCATGAAGGTGGGTATCATCGGCTCCGGCCCGGCAGGCCTGACCATCGCCATCCTCATGGCCCGCTACGGCTATCAGGTCACCATCTTTGAGGGCAAGGACAAGATCGGCGGCATCCTGCGTTACGGCATCCCCGAATTCCGCCTACCCAAGTCCACCCTGGATGACATCCAGTACCGCCATCTGGAGCTGAAGGGGATCAAAATCCGCCCCAACACCCGCATCGGCGACGCCCTGCAGGTGGACGATCTCTTCCGGGACGGCTACAAGGCCATCTTCATCGGCACCGGCGTATGGAAGGCCAACACGCTGCGGATCAAGGGTGAGTCCTTCGGACATGTGCACTATGCCATCAACTACCTCAACAACCCGGATGTATACAAGCTGGGGGAAAGGGTGGTCGTCATCGGCGCGGGCAACGCCGCCATGGATGTAGCCCGCACAGCCCTGCGCCACGGCAGCCGGGAGCTGACCTGCTTCTCCCTGACAAAGGCCATCACCGCCAGCCAGTATGAAGCCAGCTATGCCCAGTTGGAGGGCGTGCGCTTTGAGTACAACCGCAAGCCCGTCGAAATCACCGACGAGGGCGTGATCTTCCGCGATCTGCTTGAGCACGAGGATGGCACGCTGGAGGAGATTGAGGGCAGCGATACCCTTGTCCCGGCGGACAGCGTTATCATCTCCATCAGCCAGGGCCCGCAGAACACCATCACCCGCACCACCAGCGGCCTGAACGCCAGCGCGCGCGGCCTGCTCATCGCAGACGAAAACGGCTGCACCAGCCGTCCCGGCGTGTTTGCCTCCGGCGATGCGGTCAACGGCGCAAAGACCGTGGTGGAAGCCGTCGCCCACTCCAAAAAGGTGGCCGAGGCCATGCATGCGTACATCCAGAGCACACTGGAGAATGCATGATCTGCACCGGCAGCAGAAGCCTGCCGCAGCATCCATACATCCTGCAATAAACCGACGAGCATCCGGTCAACACGCCGGATGCTCGTCAGACCATCAACAAACTCCGGGAGGCGTCGGAGGGCTCGCAAGCCCTTCGACTTTAGATCGAAAATCGGCGACATGCGCGGCGATTTTCGCGCTTTTCCGTTAGGAAAAGCTTCCTTACACGAACGAACGGCCGGGAGAA
>JAFQIB010000138.1 GCA_017397765.1 Clostridia bacterium
CATTTGCATGTGCTATAATGGTACTGTTGAAAGATATACAGATGCAGCCCTCCCGGAGCAAATCCGGCGAGGGCTTTTTCTATGGAGAAATGTATGCCGAGAAAGCCGAAGAAGCCCTGCCGGTATCCCGGCTGCCCGGAGCTTACGGATGCTCTGTATTGTCCTGCGCACCAGAAGCTGGTCACATCCCAGTACAATCGCCACGGTCGTTCACCGGAAATGAAGAAAAGGTACAACGGCGTGTGGCCAGCGATTCGGCGCAGGCACATTACAGCTTATCCGCTCTGCGAGGTATGCAGGCGCGAGGGCCGAATCACAGCGGCGCAGGAAGTACACCACATTATCCCGCTGGCAGATGGTGGCACTCATGACGAGAGCAATCTCATGTCGCTGTGCAAGCCCTGCCATTCAAGGATCACCGCCAAAGAAGGCGGACGATGGGCCTCCGGAGGGGGCTCCAAAATCTCAAATTGAATTGCATCACATAGCGGGGCCGCCCCTTCGCGTGAATTTTCGCGCTTTCAAAAAGGGTATATAGGGCCTCGCTTTTGTTGTCCTCAGGAGGTGAAATCATGGCAAACGGACAGGGCGGCGCTCGCATCGGAGCAGGCCGCAAGAAAAAGGCGCTGGCGGATAACATCGCTGACGGCAATCCGGGCAAGCGCAAGCTGACCGTTCTGGATTTTACCGACAGCGCATCCGACCTCGAAGGTCAGTCCATGCCGCAGCCCAAGGCGTTTCTCGCTGCCAAGCAAAAGAACGGCAAGGATATGGTCGCCATGCAGGTCTATGAGGAAACGTGGAAATGGCTGGCCGAGCGGAATTGCGCCCAGCTGATCCCAGCGCAGATTCTGGAGCAGTACGCCATGGCGATCTCCCGCTGGATTCAGTGCGAGGAATGTATCACGGAATACGGCTTCCTCGCCAAGCATCCGACCACGGGCAATGCGATCCCGTCGCCGTATGTGGCTATGAGCCAGAGCTTTTCCAAGCAGGCCAACACTCTGTGGTATCAGATTTACCAAGTTGTCCGCGAAAACTGCTCCGTGGAATTCAAGGGCGCAACGCCCCACGACGATATGATGGAACGCCTGCTCTCTGCCAGGCGCGGAGGTTAATCGATGAATATTCAAAACTTATCTTTGACCGACATCCGGCCCTATGCCCGGAACCCTCGCAAGAATGACGAGGCGGTCAAGAATGTCGCCGCCAGCATCCGGGAGTTCGGATTCCTCGTGCCGCTGGTGATCGACGCCAACCATGAGATTGTGGCCGGTCATACCCGGTACAAGGCTGCCCAGTCCCTCGGGATGAAAACCGTGCCGTGTGTCATCGCAGACGAATTGACCGAGGATCAGATTCGTGCATTCCGTCTGGCCGATAACAAGGTCAGCGAAGCCGCCCAGTGGGACATGGATTTGCTTCCGCTGGAATTGGCGGACATTGTTATGCCCATGGCCGACTTCGGCTTTGAAGTGATTTCGGATGATGATTTCTCCGAGAACTTCACGCTGGATGATGGCGAGAAGAAGCCCTTCCAGCAGATTTCCATTACCGTCCATGACGAGCAGGCGAAGCTCATTCTGGCGGCGATCAAGTATGTGTATGACCAGAAGGCCGTGACGGAGACGTTCACCAACGAGAACCACAACGGCAATGGTCTGTATGAGGTGGTGAGACAATGGGCCGTGCAAAAGAAATTGTTATGAAGGTGATTCCCTCCAGCATCGCCAACCCGTTCATCAAGGCTCACCATTATAGCGGCAAGGTCGTGAATAATTCGAAGCTCCACTTCGGTGTATTCCTCGACGGTCAGCTGCATGGCGTCATGAGCTATGGCCCGTCGCTGGATAAGAGCAAGATCATCGGTCTGGTGGAGGGAACCGGCTGGAACGAATTTCTGGAACTGAATCGCATGGCATTTGACTCCGTGCTGCCGCGCAACAGCGAGAGCCGGGCTATTTCCATGAGTATCAAGCTGCTCAAGAAGTACGCCCCGCAGGTGAAGTGGATTATCTCCTTTGCGGATGCCTGCTCCTGCGGCGACGGCACCATCTATCGCGCCAGCAATTTCGTGCTCACCGGCATCAAGGAAAACCTGAACCTTGCCGAGCTGCCGGACGGTACACGCATCCATAAGATGACGCTGGCCAGCAATCCTACCACGCCTCGCAAGGAACTCGGCGGCCTTACCTTCTTCGATGTGACTGGCGGCACCTACAATTTCAATAAGTATCTGGACTATGTAGGCGCGAAGCCGATTCCCGGCTTCCAGCTTCGGTATATGTACTTTATTGATCCCAAGGCCCGCAAACGCCTGACCGTCCCGGAAATCCCGTTCTCCAAGATCGACGAGCTTGGAGCCGGAATGTACAAGGGCGAGAAGATCACGCAGGCGGAACGCCACGCAATCACTACGCCGGAATGATACCGGCGTTTTTTATGCGCGGATAGGCTAACAGTAAACCGCCCACCAATCCCGGTGGGAATCGGAGGTGCGACTCCATCCTCCGCGCTCCATTTGAATCGAGGTGCCTATGGAACTCTGGCAATTACAGCAAAAGCAAAGCCTCCCGCTGGAGGCTAAGATAGCGATGACGCAGCAGCGCATCCGCGAGTGGTATGAACATTGGGACGGCGATGTCTATGTCTCCTTTTCGGGAGGCAAGGACTCCACCGTCCTTTTGCATATAGTCCGGCAGATGTACCCGGATGTGCCTGCCGTCTTTTCGGATACTGGCCTCGAATTCCCGGAAATCCGGGAGTTCGTCAAATCCACGCCCAATGTAACGTGGATCAGGCCGGACATGA
>JAFQIB010000122.1 GCA_017397765.1 Clostridia bacterium
ATGGGCCTCGCGGGGGCGTACCAATTCTTGACTTTTCCTTTGTTTGTTGGTGCGCCGCTCGCCTGAACGGTCTCGCGACGCTACCGGAACAACGGGCTTCTCTGCTGCTCGTTCCGTATTGTTGCAAGAAAGCCGGCCAAAGGCTCCCTCCTGAGGCGCGACGCGTTAAGAAAACATGCCAGTGGCATGTTTTTAGCCAAAGCGGGGAGCAATCTATGATTGCGACTCGGACAGCTGGATTCGCGAAGGGCTTGAAAAGCCTTGAGCGAAGACTGAGGGAGTTCCCGTAGCTGCTGTACGTACCAGCCACAAAGGAAACGCGATCCCCTCACAAATCCCAGTTTGCCGCTCGAAACAAATCCATCCCTGCTGCTGATTGCCTCACAGTGCCAGCAGCTTTTTTGCATTGCCGCAGAAGATATCCTCCTTCTCCTGGTCTGCCAGGGGCAGTGCTTCAATCCGCCGCACACATTCGCCCATGTCATCCCAGGGGGAGTCGGTGCCGAACACCACTCTGCTGCTGCCAAAGATCCGCACAAGTGCACAGAATTCCTCCTCCGACATCAGCGCCAGCTCCTCGGGGGCGTAGTGATCGTCCAGGGGCTGGATGGCGCCCAGGGAGAAGGCGGTGTCCAGCAGCACGCTTGTGTCCAGCAGCTGCTCCGGCACCTCCTGCCAGTTCCGCCAGCCGCCCATGTGGGCAGCGATGAGCGTCACTGGCCCGGCTTGCTGCAGCGCGCTGCGAAGCATGGCCGGGCTGCAGAAGACCGCGCCGGGGAAGCCGATGTCCGCGCCGCTGTGCATCACCACGGTCAGGCCCAGCTCGCCGCAGCGGGCCAGGATGCGGACAAAGCGGGGATCGTCGATCCGCACGCCCTGATATACCGGATGGATCTTCACGCCCCGGAAGCCAAGGGCCTTCACCCTGCTCAGCTCGGCATGCCAGTCCGGTGCATCCGGGTGGATGGCCGCGAAGGACGTCAGGCGACTCTCGTTGATCGCCAAAGCCTTGTCGTTCATGGAGGCGCACTTGAGGGGATTGGTCGCCACCGGCAGAATGACGGCGTGATCGATTCCTGCGGCTTGCATGGCATGGAGCAGACCGGATTGCGTGCCGCCGGAAAAGGAGCGGGCGTGGGCAGCCAGCTCCAGCTTGCGGATGGCTGCGCCGGCGATCGGGTCGGGGAAGGTGTGGGTGTGGAAGTCAATAATCATGGGGGGGCGCCTCCTTCTGGCCTTCAGTTTAGCCATGAAAAAGGGGAATGTCAATGCGATCCGGACAGACTGCGTTAAAAAAGACACAAAGGATACAATGGATTCGTTGACTTCTTTTGTCGGAGTTGGTAAAATAATTTCTATATTATTTTAGGTGTGAGGAGAGGTATTGTGCTGCTGACAGATTACCTGGAGCGGAATGCACGGCTTTATGGGATCGAGACCGCTCTTGTTGAGATCAATCCCTCTGAGGAACGCGATCAGGCGACCACCTGGCGCGATATGAACCTGATTGAGAGCGCCAATCCGGATGCGCCCTACCGCAGAGAGCTGTCCTGGGGCGACTTTGACCGCCGGGCCAACAAGTTTGCCAATCTGCTGCTCAGCCGCGGGGTGGAAAAGGGCACCAAGGTTGCGATCCTCATGATGAACTGCCTGGAGTGGCTGCCCATTTATTTCGGCGTGCTCAAGGCGGGCTGCATCGCGGTGCCGATGAATTTCCGCTATTCCTCCGAGGAGATCAAGTACTGCCTGGAGCTGGCGGACGTGGACGTGCTGGTGTTCGGCCCTGAGTTTATCAGCCGGATGGACGCCATTGCGGATCAGCTCAAGCTTCATTTCACCTTCTTCGTGGGCAAGAACGGCCCGGCCTATACGGAGGACTGCATCCGCCTGATGGGCTTCTGCTCCACCAGCCAGCCTCCCGTGGCCCTGACGGAAAAGGACTACGCAGCAATCTATTTCTCCTCCGGCACCACCGGCTTCCCCAAGGCCATTTTGCACAACCACCGCGCGCTGGCGTATTCCTGCGAGGTGGAGCAGGCGCATCACGGCCAGACAAGGGAGGACGTGTTCCTCTGCATCCCGCCCCTGTATCACACCGGCGCGAAGATGCACTGGTTCGGCAGCCTCTTCTCCGGCAGCAAGGCTGTGCTGCTGCGGGGCGTGAAGCCGGAATGGATTCTCCGCGCGGTGACCGAGGAGCGCTGCACCATCGTGTGGCTGCTGGTGCCGTGGGCGCAGGACCTGCTGGATGCCATTGATTCCGGCCGCGTGAAGCTGGAGGAGTACTTCCTGGATCAGTGGCGGCTGATGCACATCGGCGCGCAGCCCGTGCCGCCGAGCCTGGTGTCCCGCTGGCTGAAGGTCTTCCCCCATCATCAGTACGACACGAACTACGGCCTGTCCGAATCCATCGGCCCCGGCTGCGTGCATCTGGGCGTGGAGAACGTCCATAAGGTGGGCGCTATCGGCAAGCCCGGCTACAGGTGGCAGGCGAAGATCGTCGGCGGCGAGGGCGAAGAGGTCGCGCAGGGCGAGGTGGGCGAGCTGATCGTCCGCGGCGACGGCGTGATGCTGTGCTATTACAAGAATGAAGAGGCCAGCAGCGAGGTCCTCAAGGATGGCTGGCTCTATACCGGCGACATGGCCATGATGGATGAGGACGGCTTCATCTATCTGGTGGACCGGAAGAAGGACGTGGTCATCTCCGGCGGCGAGAACCTCTACCCGGTGGAGATCGAGAACTTCATGCGGCGCTTTGACAAGATCAAGGACGTGGCGGTGATCGGCATGCCTCATCCCCGCCTGGGCGAGATCGCTGCGGCGATCGTGGAGATCAAGGAGGATATGACCTGCACGGAGGAGGAGATCAACGCCTTCTGCGAGGGGATGCCCCGCTACAAGCGGCCCCGCAAGGTCATCTTTGACAAGGTGCCCCGCAATCCCACCGGCAAGATCGAAAAGCCCGCGCTGCGCGAGAAGTACTGCAAGGGCCGCCTGGTGGAATCCCAGATCACCGGCTGACGCCCGGCCTGCAGCGGCCTGAATGCTGCATTGTGTAGGATAACCGCAGGCGCGTGCCTGCTGTTAGGTAGAATCCCGTAGGTTGGTTTCCCCGTTTCCCGGAAGAATGGCAGAACTGCAGAATAGGGAGGTTTCACCATGGATCTGTTCATCAAACTTGGTATGCTCATTGTTTTCTTCGGCGTGACCATCGCAATCGGTCTGTACTGCCGCCGCCACTCCACGGACGTCAACGGCTTTGTGCTTGGCGGCCGGAGCGTTGGCCCGTGGCTGACAGCCTTTGCGTACGGCACGTCGTATTTCTCTGCGGTGGTATTTGTCGGCTATGCAGGCCAGTTTGGCTGGAAATACGGCATCGCCGCCACCTGGGCCGGCATCGGCAATGCGCTGCTGGGCTCGCTCATGGCATGGGCTTTCCTGGGCCGGCGCACCCGCATCATGACCCAGCATCTGGACAGCGCCACCATGCCCCAGTTCTTTGCTTCCCGCTTTGATTCCAAGGCGCTGAAGCTGGCGGCCTCGGCGATCATCTTCATCTTCCTGATTCCCTACACCGCGTCCCTGTACAACGGTCTGTCCCGCCTCTTCGGCATGGCCTTTGATATCGATTACTCCGTCTGCGTTATCGTCATGGCGGTGCTGACGGCCATCTACGTCATCGCCGGCGGCTACATGGCCACGGCCATCAACGACTTTATCCAGGGCATCATCATGATCGGCGGCATCATCGCGGTCATCGCGGCGGTGCTGAACAGCCAGGGCGGCTTCATGGCAGCGCTGGACAAGCTCGGCCAGGTTTCTGATCCTGCAACCTCGTCCACGCCCGGCGTGTTTGCCTCCTTCTTCGGCCCTGATCCCCTCAATCTGCTGGGTGTGGTCGTCCTCACCAGCCTGGGCACCTGGGGGCTGCCCCAGATGGTGCAGAAATTCTACGCCATCAAGTCTGAGCAGGCCATCAACAAGGGCATGATCATTTCCACCATCTTCGCGGCGATCGTCGCGGGCGGCTGCTACTTCCTGGGCGGCTTCGGCCGGCTCTTCGAGGTGGATGTGGCCAAGGAGGGCTTCGATGCGGTCATCCCGACCATGCTGTCCGGCCTGCCCACCATCCTGATTGCGGTCGTGGTGGTGCTGGTGCTGGCGGCCTCCATGTCCACGCTGTCCTCTCTGGTGCTGACCTCTTCCTCTACCCTGACGCTGGACTTCATCAAGGGTACCCTCGTCAAGAAGATGGATGAAAAGAAGCAGCTGCTCACCATGCGCGCGCTGATTGTGGTGTTCATTCTGATCTCCGTCGTGCTGGCGCTGGTGCAGTACAAGTCCAACGTGACCTTCATCGCCCAGCTCATGGGCGTGAGCTGGGGCGCGCTGGCGGGCGCATTCCTCGCGCCGTTCCTCTTCGGCCTGTACTGGAAGAAGACGACCAAGGCGTCCGTTTGGTGCTCCTTTATCTTCTCCACTGTGGTCATGCTGGCCAACATCGTTGCCAAGCCCCTGTTCCCGGCCGTGCTGCAGAGCCCCATCAACGCGGGCGCGTTCTGCATGATCGCCGGTCTGATCATCGTCCCGGTCGTCAGCCTGCTCACCCCCAAGCCGGACAAGGCATATGTCGACCAGGTCTTCTCCTGCTATGACCGCACGGTGACCGTGAGCGTCACGGATTCCATCGGCGATAATAAGTAATCATCAATTTAAGGAGGATTCTCCATGAAAACCCTGATGCTGGGCAATGAAGCGGTTGCCCGCGGCCTGTATGAAGCCGGATGCGCCTTCGTATCCAGCTACCCCGGCACGCCCTCCACGGAGATCACCGAGGCGATTGCCAAATACAAGGAGGTCTATGCCGAGTGGGCGCCCAATGAGAAGGTTGCCATGGAGGCTGCCTTCGGCGCGTGTATGGCCGGCAAGCGCAGCTTCTGCGGCATGAAGCACGTGGGCCTGAACGTGGCGGCGGACCCGCTGTTCACCATCAGCTACACGGGCGTGAACGCCGGTATGGTCATCGGCGTGGCGGATGACGCCGGCATGCATTCCTCTCAGAACGAGCAGGATTCCCGTCATTATGCCCGCGCGTCCAAGATCCCCATGCTGGAGCCTGCGGATTCCGCGGAAGCCATCGCCTTTGCCAAGCTGGCCTACGAGCTTTCCGAGCAGTTTGACACGCCGGTGCTTTTGAAGATGTGCACCCGCGTCAGCCACAGCCAGAGCGTCGTCGAGCCCGGCGAGCGCATCGAGGCCGTGAAGCCCTATGAGAAGAATCCTCAGAAGTACATCATGATGCCCGGCAACGCCAAGAAGCGCCACCCCGTGGTGGAGGCGCGCACCCGTGCGCTGACCGAGTGGGCGGAGACCGCCTGCATCAACCGCGTGGAGGAGGGCAGCGATCATTCCCGCGGCATCATCACCTCCTCGACCTCCTATCAGTATGTCAAGGAGGTCTGCGGGGATAAGTATCCGGTGATGAAGCTGGGCATGATCTGGCCGCTGCCGGAAAAGAAGATCCGCGATTTTGCCGCCTCCGTGGACGAGCTGATCGTCGTGGAGGAGCTGGACAGCTTCATCGAGGCGCACTGCCGGGATCTGGAGCTGCCGGTCAAGGGCAAGGAGCTTTTCCCCAACATTGACGAGTTCAGCCAGAACCTGGTGGCGCAGAAGCTGGGCCTGGAGGCGCCCTGTGCCGGCTGCCGGGTGGCGGATGCGATTCCGCCCCGTCCTCCGGTGATGTGCGCCGGCTGCCCCCATCGCGGCCTCTTCTACACCCTGGCCAAGAACAAGATTACCGTCCTTGGCGACATCGGCTGCTATACCCTGGGCGCGGTGGCCCCGCTGGCAGCGGTGGATTCCGTCATCTGCATGGGCGCGTCCATTTCCGGCGCGCACGGCTTCACCAAAGCCCTGGAGGGTGCGGCAGACGGCAAGACTGTGGCAGTCATCGGTGACTCCACCTTCATGCATTCCGGCATCACCGGCCTGGTCAACGTTGCCTACAATGAGTCCAATGCCACGATCATCATCGTGGACAACTCCATCACCGGCATGACCGGCCATCAGCAGAACCCCACCACCGGCTTCAACCTCAAGGGCGATCCCTGCACGAAGATCGATCTGGAGACCCTGTGCCGTGCCGTCGGCATCCGCCGGGTGCGCGTGGTCGATCCCTACGACCTCAAGCAGACCGAGGACGCCATCAAGGAGGAGCTGGCTGCGCCAGAGGCTTCCGTCATCATCAGCCGCCGTCCCTGTGCGCTGCTGAAGTACGTCAAGCATTCCAAGCCTGTCCAGGTGGATGCGGACAAGTGCCGCTCCTGCCGCATGTGCATGAAGATCGGCTGCCCCGCCATCTCCATGAAGGAAGGCAGCGACGGCAAAATGAAGGCCGTTATCGACAACACCCTGTGCACGGGCTGCGGCGTCTGCACCCAGCTGTGCCATTTCGATGCTTTGACCGCTGCAAAGGAGGCCGAGTAACATGGATACGAAGAATATCATGATCGTCGGCGTGGGCGGCCAGGGCAGCCTGCTGGCTTCCAAGCTCCTGGGCCGTCTGCTGCTGACCAAGGGCTATGACATCAAGGTGTCTGAGGTGCACGGCATGTCCCAGCGCGGCGGCAGCGTCGTCACCTATGTGCGCTTTGGCGACAAGGTGTATTCTCCCGTCATCGACAAGGGCGAGGCAGATTACATCGTTTCCTTTGAGCTGCTGGAGGCTGCCCGCTGGACGGAATATCTCCGCCCCGAGGGCAAGCTGGTCACCAACATCCAGCAGATCAACCCCATGCCGGTCATCACCGGCGCGGCGGAATATCCGGCGGAGCTGGCTGAGAAGCTGAAGGCCGCCGGCGTGCAGGTGGACGCCTTTGACGCGCTGACCCTGGCCGAGCAGGCCGGCAGCGCCAAGGCGGTCAACATCGTGCTGATGGGCCACCTGAGCCGCAATTTCGATTTCACCCTGGAGGAGTGGATGGACGCGATCGAAAAGAGCGTGCCGCCCAAGTTCCTGGAGCTGAACAAAAAGGCCTTCATGCTGGGCAGGGAAGCCTGAGCGACAGCATGCAAATGGCGGAGGCGGCAATACGCCGTCCGTGAATGCAATCCTGTGTGTAAAAAACGCCGTTGGCGACGTTTCAATTTGATAAGTGGAGATGATTTCCATGGCAAACTACTATCAGCCGGAGATCGAAACCGCATCGCGGGAGGAGATCCTGGCCCTGCAGAACGAGCGCCTCGTCAAGCAGGTGCAGCATGTGTGGGACAATGTGCCCTACTACCGTGCGAAGATGGAGGAGAAGGGCGTGACGCCTGCGGACATCCAATCCGTGGATGATCTGCACAAGCTGCCCTTCCTGACCAAGGCCGATCTGCGGGATGCTTATCCCTACGGCCTGTGCGCAAAGCCCCTGAGCGAGTGCGTACGCATCCAGTCCACCTCCGGCACCACCGGCCGCCGCGTGGTCGCCTTCTACACCCAGCACGACGTTGACCTGTGGGAGGACTGCTGTGCCCGCGCCATCGTTGCGGCCGGCGGCACCAAGGACGATGTGGTGCAGGTGGCCTACGGCTACGGCCTGTTCACCGGCGGTCCCGGCCTGAACGGCGGCTCCCACAAGGTGGGCTGCCTGACGTTGCCCATGTCCTCCGGCAACACTGAGCGTCAGCTGACCTTCATGACCGATCTGGAGGCGACCATCCTCTGCTGCACGCCCTCCTACGCCCAGTATCTGGCGGAGAGCATCGAGGAAGCGGGCCTGCGCGACAAGATCAAGCTCAAGGCCGGTATATTCGGCGCAGAAGCCTGGTCCGAGGAGATGCGTCACGACATCGAGAACCGTCTGGGCATCAAGGCCTACGATATTTACGGCCTGACCGAAACCTCCGGCCCCGGTGTTTCCTTCGAGTGCTGCGAGCAGACCGGCATGCACATCAACGAGGATCACTTCATTGCTGAGATCATCAACCCCGAGACCGGCGAGGTGCTGCCTGAGGGCGAGAAGGGCGAGCTGGTCTTCACCTCCATCACCAAGGAGGCCTTCCCCCTGCTGCGCTACCGCACCCGCGATATCTGCGTGCTGTCCCGCAAGAAGTGCTCCTGCGGCCGCACCCACGTCAAGATGTCCAAGCCCATGGGCCGCAGCGACGATATGCTGATCGTCAAGGGCGTGAACGTGTTCCCGTCCCAGATCGAGACCGTCCTGATGGAGCAGGGCTATCCCGCCAACTACCAGATCGTGGTGGATCGCGTGAACCACTCCGACACCCTGGAGGTGCTGGTGGAGATGGCGGCGGACAAGTTCTCCGATTCTCTGGCGGACATCGCCGAGCAGGAGAAGAAGCTCGTTGCCGCCCTCAAGGCCATGCTGGGCATCTATGCCAAGGTGCGCATCGTGTCTCCCAAGAGCATCACCCGCTCCGAGGGCAAGGCCGTGCGCGTCATCGACAAGCGTAAGATTTAAGGAGGCAGGAGCATGAGCGTTCATCAGATCAGCGTTTTTCTGGAGAACCGTGCCGGTCAGCTAGCGGAGATCACCCGGCTGCTGGCGAAGAACAACATCAACCTGCGCGCCCTGAACATCGCGGAAACCAAGGATTACGGCGTGCTGCGCCTGATCGTTGACGACGTGGAGAAGGCCACGGCCGCGCTGCTGGAAACGGGCTGCATCCTCTCCAAGACCCCCGTGATGGTGGTCATGGTGCCTGACGTGGCGGGCGGTCTGGCCGAGGTGCTGGACGTGCTGGCTGAGGGCAAGATCGACGTGGAATACATGTATTCCATGTTCCCGGGCGAGGACAGCAAGGCCTGCATGGTCTTCCGCCTGAAGGACGAGGGCACCTTTGTCAGCCTGCTGAAGGCGCATGGCCTGCAGGTGGCGTCCAAGGAATCCCTGGGCCTGAAGTAAACCGTATATGCACAGCGCCGGGCTTGTCCCGGCGCTCAGGCCATCAACAAACCCCGGGAGGTGTCGGAGGGCTCGCAAGCCCTCTGACTTTAGATCGGAAATCGGCGAGCCCCTTCGGGGCGGTTAAACGGGGCGAAGCCCCTGCGCGGCGATTTTCGTGCTTTTCCGTCAGGAAAAGCTTCCTTACACGAACGAA
>JAFQIB010000123.1 GCA_017397765.1 Clostridia bacterium
CGCGGCGATTTTCGTGCTTTTCCGTCAGGAAAAGCTTCCTTACACGAACGAACGGCCGGGAGAACGACTTGTCGTTGCACGAGGGAGGCGCTCGCGCCGACTAGCGAGAGCAAATGCTTGCATTTGCCGAGCATAGCCAGCACCGGGCTTGTCCCGGTGATGGCCGAGTGACCAGTGAGTGAGTGCAAAACCTCGACAAAGTGCCTATAGCACTTTTTCGATACGCTGAACCTCCGCAGGCAGTGTGCTTGCGGAGGCTTTTCATTCAGAAGGTGATATCATACCTTTTGCCGTGATGGAACAGGACGCCTTCTGTCAGGCGAATCCGAAGAATGATCGTATGAGGATCGGCTTCATTTGTGTGACCGTTGTCATACCATGCAGCGAATGCATTGCGAAGCTTGTCTGCAAGCGCTGTATTTTCTCTGCGAAGGATATGCCCCATGCTTTCGCCGATGCCGCGGGCGGTAAACCAATCTCCGCAGACGGCAACCTTCGGATTCTTTTCGATCTGCTGCATTTTGCCTGACAGGGCATGGGTGACGACGTAGAACGAGCCGTCTTCATAATAGGCATTGACAGTCCGCACGGAAGGGATATCTCCGTCAAGCGTGGCCAGGGCAATCAGATTGTCATGCCCGAAGCGTTCCATCATCATTTCGGTGATTTCAGCGTTGATCTTCATCTGATGTTCCTCCTGTCAATCACGACCCGGCCGCAGCTCCAGCTGACCGCAGAGCATGGTCGTGAATCCGAAAGTTTCATAGTACTCCTGCAGTGATTTGTCGCCGTAAATGAGGCTGACCATATAGATGCCATCATCCCGCAGCCGGTTCAGCATCAGCCTGATCAGCTCCCGGCCGATTCCCTGATGCTGATGGTCGGGATGCACCATTACGTCCTGGATATAGGCGTCTGTGATCCCGTTGCTGATGACTGCTGCATAGCCAATGAGCTTTTCACCGTCAAAGCAGCAAAGGGTCAAGGTATTGCACAACCGATTGTCCGCAAGATCGCGTTCCATTCTGTTCCAGCCGACAGCCTGGCGCAGATCAGCCAGGGCGGAGGCAGAAAAAGAAGCGTCAAATTCGTAGCGCATCATATGCTCCTTGAATAGGGAAGGCCTCCGACTTGTGCCGGAGGCCGGAAGTTACATGCGGAAACAACTCAAAGGGATAGTATGAGCTGCATCGCAAAATGGGTTTTTAAGGGTTAACACCCTTAAGCGGGGTAAAAAGGCATCGTGCCGGAGCGGCTCCCCGGTGGGGAGTAAGCCAAAGGCGAAAGCGACAAGCGATGTTGAGTGAGCCCTTGCTTAGCGCTGCACGCGGCCGGTGCCGGAGCCCTTCATCAGGGACTCGACTTCCGCGACGGACACGCGGTTGTAGTCGCCGATGATGGTGTGCTTCAGGCAGGAAGCAGCCACAGCGAATTCCAGCGCGGTCTTCTCGTCAGCGTAGGTGTTCAGGCCGTAGATCAGGCCGCCGCCAAAGGAGTCGCCGCCGCCAACGCGGTCAACGATATCGGTGATGGCGTACTTGCGGGACAGGAAGAAGTCCTTGCCGTTGTACAGGCAGGCGCGCCAGTCGTTGTGGTTGGCACTCTTGGACTCACGCAGGGTGATGGCAACGCGCTTGATGTTGGGGTAGGTCTCCATGGCCAGGGAAGCGATTGCCTTGTAGTTCTCGATGTTCAGCTCGCCCTCTTCCACGTCGCCCTGGGACTCGGCCTTCAGGCACAGTGCCTTCTGGAAGTCTTCCTCGTTGGCGATGACGGTATCGACGTACTTGACCAGCTCGGTCATCACTTCGTCTGCGCGCTTGCCGTACTTCCACAGGTTCTTGCGGTAGTTCAGGTCGCAGGAGACGTGCACACCGCGGGCCTTACAGGCCTTCAGGGCTTCCAGGGTCAGGTCGGCAGCGCCCTGGGAGATGGCGGGGGTGATGCCGGTGAAGTGGAACCAGGTCGCGCCTTCCAGCACGGCGTCCCAATCAATGTCGCCGGGCTTGGCTTCGCAGATGGAGGAGCCGGCACGGTCGTAGATGACCTTGGAGGGACGCTGCACAGCGCCGGTCTCCAGGAAGTAGATGCCAACACGGCTGCCGCCGCGGGCGATCTTGGTGGTATCCACGCCGAAGCCGCGCAGCTCGCGGATGCAGGCGTCAGCCACGTCGTTCTTGGGCAGAACAGTCACGAAAGCGGTGTCCAGGCCGTAGTTGGCCAGGGAAACGGAAACATTGGCTTCGCCGCCGCCGAAGGTGGCCTCCAGGGAGGGGCTCTGGAAGAAGCGCTCGTAAGCGGGGGACTTCAGACGCAGCATGATCTCGCCGAAAGTAATAATCTTGCCCATTTTAGGTGTACCTCCTCATATTATGTCCTGTTCCAGTTGTCACTGGTCAGTGGTCTTGGGTTTCTTTGCCGTGCGGGGCTTCTTTTCTGGCTTGGTCAGCCAGACATAGCAGCAGCTGTGCTCTTCGCCGCTGGTGGCCTGAATCTCTTTGATGCGCCAGCCATTTTGCAGGTAAGCATCCAGCTCGGGGAGCTCGGCGACCTCGCGGTTACCGGTTACATAGCCAACAAGGAAAAGCTTATCCATTGGTGAAGCCTCTCTTTCAAAGATGTTATCCGACAATCAAACGCTGAATATGTGATGATGCGTTTAACAGGATCAAAGGTCAGCCGAGATTGGCGGAACACCATGATGAAATCACTTCTGCACCAGATGCACAGCGAAGCCGGCAATCTCGTCCTCGAGGTAGATGGCGATCAGCTTGCCGTTCTTGATGACAGCGGAGTCCTCGATGAACTTGTAGCCGCGCTGCTCCAGGTGCCACTTGGCGCGCTTGACGCTGTTGGTGCCGATGGCGATGTGGCCGTGCTTGCCGCGGCCCATGTACTTGTTGATCTCAACGCCGGTGCCCACGAAGTTGGAGGAGTTGCCTTCCTTGATGGGCATGCCCATCAGCGCAGCCAGCTTCTTGCACTCTGCCATGGATTCCTCGGCGCTCTCGGTGTTGATGCCGATGTGACGGATCTCGAAGCCCAGCATCTTGTTGACGGCGGAGCGGGTCAGCTCGGTGATCTTCTCCCAGTCCTTGGCAGCGATCACGTCCTTGGGGCACATGAAGGTGCCGCCGCAGCAGATGATGCGGTCAAAGGCCAGGTAATCCAGCATGTTCTTCTCGTTCACGCCGCCGGTGGGCATGAAGTTCAGACCGCCGTAGACGGGAGCCAGATTCTTGATCATGGGCAGGCCGCCGGCTGCTTCGGCAGGGAAGAACTTCACGGCCTTCAGACCATAGGACAGAGCAACCTGAATGTCGGAGGGGGTGGAAGTGCCGGGGCAGATCGGGATATCCTTCTCCACGCAGTACTTCACGATATCGGGAGACAGACCGGGGGACACGATGGCAGCGGCGCCGGCGGCCACAGCGCGGTCGACCTGCTCGGTGGTCAGGACGGTACCGGCGCACAGCGCAACATGGGGCAGCTCCTCGTGCACACGGCGGATAGACTCCTCAGCCGCAGCAGTACGGAAGGTGATTTCAGCCACGGGCAGACCGCCGTCAGCCAGTGCCTTGCACAGCGGCACAGCGTCGTCTGCATCTTCAATGGCGATGACAGGAACCAGACCAGCCAGGGAAAGCTTCTCCAAAAACTCCATGGGACATCGTCCTTTCTCTATCCATTTGGATTGTTTGTAAGCGGTTACAATTCCCAGCATATCAGTAACGAATGAAACTGCTGAATATTGCAACAAGCCATAACTAACCAATGCTATGATACACGCTCTGTCATCTTCCGTCAAGACAAAACGACGCGAATTCCCTCTTTTTTGTCTTGAATGGTTGAAAATGATCCTGAAGGCGATTTGAAAACAAACAGGTATTGCGAAATGGCCGCATCATATGGTAAAATAATATGTCACACAGTTCGGAAGGAGGGGACAGGGATGAGCACGACGATGACATTCAAATGTCCCTGCTGCGGCGGATATCTTGAGTTTGATCCCGCACAGCAGAAGTTCAAGTGCCTGTACTGCGGCCAGGTGCTTTCCCAGAGCGACCTGATCGAAGAATCTGAAAAGCGGGAAGCTGAAGCGGAGGCTGCGCAGGAAGAACAGACGCGTTCGTTTACGGATAAAAAGCTTCGCGGTTATCATTGCCAGATGTGCGGCGCGGAAATCGTGACGGAGGAAACCACGGCGGCGACCCGCTGCTATTTCTGTCACAGCCCTGTGGTGCTGCATGACCGGCTGGACGATGAATTCCGTCCCGACGGCGTAATCCCGTTCCAGCTGGATAAAGAGACTGCGGAAAAAACATTCATGGACTATATCAGCAAAAAGAAGTTCGTTGACCGGGGCTTCTTCAACGGTGCGCAGCTGGAGATGTTTTCGGGCGTTTATTACCCTTGGTGGTATGCTGATATTGAGGGCGAAGGGGTTTTCAGCGGCGAGGGAACCAGATCAAGTGTAATGACCACCGCGACCCATATCATTACGACCACCCGCGTATTCAGCGTCGAGCGCAAGGGAAGACTCAGCTTCCGCAATATGGCGCGCAAGGCGCTGATGAAGGCTGACGGCAAGCTCTCGGACGGTATCCATCCCTACGACGTCAGTGCTGTCAAGCCCTATGCCAGCGGTTACTTGAGCGGTTTCCTGGCAGAAATGCGGGACGTGCCGGAAGCCGGAGCGAAGGAAGAGATGATCCGTGAGGCACAGAACTATGCTGCCTCCATGATGAAGGGCAATCATTCCTTCAATTCTTTGTCCGGCAGTGCAAGCTTTACGCCGACCCAGGTGAAAACCCGTTATGTACTGCTCCCGGCCTGGGTGCTGACCTACAAGGGCGGCAAGGACGGCGCGCCGTACTACTATATGATGAACGGTCAGACCGGACGGGTGTGCGGCAAGCTGCCCATTGACAAGAAGCGGGTGCTGGCCACGGCCCTGGGCGTGGGCCTTGCGGTCTTTCTGCTGCTGTGCGGGGGAGGTGCGTTCATATGGTAAGGAAACTGATTCCCTTGCTGCTGCTCCTGCTGCTGCCAATCATTGCCTTTGCGGATAACCAGGTGGTGGATGAAGCGGGCCTCTTTTCCGATGCGGATATCCGGGAAATGGAACAGATCATGGAACGGATCGAACGGGAGCACCAGGTGGATCTGGCGGTGCTTGCGACCCGGAATGTGCCCACGGATTATTCGGAAAGCCTGTGGAAGGTGCGGGACTATGCAGACGATTACTACGATCGCGGCGGCTTTGGCATGGGGGAAGACTTCTCCGGCATGCTGATCCTGCTGGACATGAACAACCGGGTGATCTGGCTCTCCACCGGCGGCGTCATGATGTCCTATATCAATGACAGCCGGGAGGAAGCAATCATTGATGAGGCCTACTACTATCTGACCTCCGGTCAGTATGGCAGGGGCATGATCGCAGCGCTCCGGAAAACGGAAAACTTCATGAACAGAGGCCGGGAAGAGGGCACTTTCCTGTATGATGAAGTGACCGGTCAGCGGCTAGGCGGGATCTATAATGCGCTGACAAGCGGTGAACTCGGTGTAGCTGCTGTTGCCGGCGGGGCTGTGGCACTGGTCATTTTCCTGAGCGTTACTGGCGCGTACAATCTGAAGGGCAGTACCTATTCCTATGACCGGGCCTCCAACAGCGCCATTGTCATGACCAGAGATGACGAGCAGTATCTGCGCCAGTATGTCCGCCGCACGCCGCGCAACACCGGCACGCATGGCGGAATGAGCAGCTCCGGCGGGGTCAGAAGGTCGGGCGGCAGCGGTGTACACCGTTCCTCCGGCGGACGCAGCCACGGCGGCGGAGGCCGGAGATTCTGATGAAATACCGCATCAGACAAGCATGCAGGAAACACCTGCTGCATACCTTTGGACTGAAAGCCTACCGGCCGGGTCAGAAGGAAGCAGTATACAGCTTGCTGTCTGGCAGGGATGTGATGGGCATCCTGCCGACCGGGGCTGGCAAAAGTCTGTGCTGGCAGCTGCCTGCGGTCGTTCATGACGGACTGACACTTGTGATCACGCCGCTGATTGCCCTGATGCAGGATCAGGTGCAGCATTTGCAGGCAAGGGGCATTGCGGCTGCTTGCCTGAACAGTCTGATGCTGCCCGAAGAACGCCGGCAGATCATGGAGCAGGTTTCTGCCGGCGCCATCAGGATTCTGTTTGCTGCGCCGGAAAGGCTGGAGCAGGAGCAGTTCCGGAAGCTTTGTCATGCGTGCATACCCTGGCTGATGGTGATCGATGAGGCACACTGCATCGTGCAGTGGGGCGAGTCTTTCCGTCCCGCCTATACGATGATCGGTGAGTTTGTCCAATCGCTCCCTGTGCGGCCTGTCATCTGCGCATTGACTGCTACGGCAGACGCTGCAATGGTGAAGGCAATCCGTGCATCCCTTGGGATGCGTCATGAAAAACGCATTTTGCTTCCGGTGCTTCGGGAAAATCTCTGCTACCATGCTTACACGACGCTGAACCGGACGGACAGCATCATCAGGTGCTGCCGGGAGCAGCATGGAAAGGTGATTATTTTCTGCCGGTACCGGGTACGGGCGGAAAGGCTTGCAGCTATGCTGGCGGCGCAGGGACTTCCTGCAGGTTTCTATCATGCTGGTATGGATAAAGCAGACAGAAACGCGGTGCAGGAGCAATTCCGACGTTCGGAGAACATGATCCTGTGCGCGACCTCAGCCTTTGGCATGGGCGTGGATATCCCGGATATCCGCAGTGTCGTTCATGATGGTCTGCCGGAAACGCTGACCGACTATGTCCAGCAATCCGGCCGTGCGGGCAGAGACGGAAAGCCGGCGCAATGCAGTCTGTTCCTTGAGCCCTGTGACCTGATCCGCAGATACCGCGAGGCGTCAAGCCTCAGGAAGAAGCTCTGGCAGCATCCTTTCAAAAACGGTAAAAAGCTCCTTGCTGTCCGGTCCAATACCCGCAGGCTCATGAAGGTGCTGTTCCAATCGGAATGCGTTGCTGCTGCGATCTCTGCAGCGTATGGCTGGCGCATATCGGCCTGCGGACGGTGCAGCAGCTGCGAAAAGCAAGAGAAAATGCCGACGCTGCCCGCCTGGAACAATGAAGAATGGGCCGTGCGGCTGTGGTTTTTGCTGTGGCAGCGCAAGGTGTTGGCCAGACAGCGCGGCGTTTTGCCGGGACAGATTCTGCCTGACTTTGCGCTGGAAACGGCAGCTACGAAATACGCTTTCCCGGACGAAACGCAGGTTCCGCCGGAAATGGAAAGATTGCTCAGGCATTTTATCGAAAGAAAGACGCATCCTGAAGGATGACAGAGAAAGCCATACCGGAGGCGATCACGGCGGTATGAAGCCTGCTTCAATCTGCAGGAACTGTCAGGAATTGGCGCGAAAATTTTCTTGACATCCTTTAGGCTGATGCATATAATTGTATCAAGGGATGCTCCTGGGGTGTTCTGACAGCGTAGCTGCTTTTCCCCACATTTTAAAAAATGGAGCCCGGGTCTACAGTTCGGCTATGTCATGCCCCCGCAGCAATGCGCCAGGGGACGGCAGATGCAGGCGGCAGGGCACCTACCTGCTTTAACAGCGGGTGAATAACAGCGCGCATCGTCATTCTGGGGCATCTTATGTTTGATCTTTCGGGCAGCGGAGCAATACCGCTGCCTTTTGCGTTGGAGGAAACATGAAGAGCATATTCGAACAGGTGGAAAAGAACATCAACCGCCTGGCGGAGGCGGATGTGAATTGGGCCAGACCGGCAAGTGCAGCACAGCTGCGGCAGGCCCGGGACGGCATGGCGGCTATTCCCTTCGGCAAGGCTGTGATCCCTGCGGAATGGCTCGGCAACCTTCACGGGAAGAAGGTGCTCTGCCTGGCTGGCGCAGGGGGACTGCAGGCGCCGATCCTGGCTTGTGCCGGGGCGATGGTGACTGTTCTTGATCTCTCTGAGCGCATGCTGGACAGAGATCGGGAGATGGCGGCGCAGGAGCGGCTGGATATCCGGATCGAACACGGCAATATGTGTGACCTGTCCCGCTTTGAGGATAGCAGCTTCGATATCGTGCTGAATCCGCCGTCCCTGTTCTATGTGCCGGACGTCATGCCGGTGTTCCGGGAGGTGTACCGGGTACTGAAGAACGGTGGACGCTTCATCATGATTGCAACCAACCCGATCGCGTATGTGTGCGATTACGATGCCGCAGCGGGCTGCTACAAGGCGGTCAACCGGATGCCTTACTGTTCTGCCGATCATGATGACCAGGGAGACTGGGTCGAATACGGTCATACAATGGAAAGCTATATCGGCGGTCAGCTGCAGTGCGGCTTCGTGCTGACGGGCTATATGGAATCGCAGATGGAAGATATCACGGAGCTGTATTTTGCGACAAAGGGAGAAAAGAGATGAACATCACGCATCGGCAATACCGGCTGCTGTCAGATCACATGGCGGTCTACCGGTTTATGACGGAGATTTACGAACGCGACTGGCGCAACGGCGTTCCTGCGCCCTTCATGGAGTATGCGCTGTGCTCGGACTGGATGGACAAGTCTTTTGTCTACCGCAACCGCCTGTGGTTTGACGGGGAGCAGATTGTTGCGCTGGTTTTCTACGAGAATCCTGTGACAGATATATACTTCAGCCTGCGTCCGGGCTATGAGTTCCTGGCAGAGGAGATGATTGCCTATGCCGAGTCGGATATGCCAAAGGAAAACGGCAGGCAGCGGCTGGTCATCTTCGGCGCGCAGACAGCGCTGGTCGAAGCGGCAAAGAAGGCGGGCTGGCGAAAGGAATTCGGCTATTGGGAGAAGGTGCGCGACTTCGGCGAGCCGCTGGAGCGCGCGCTGCCGGAAGGCTACCATTTTGCTCAGGCACCGCTGGACGTTGCCAAGTGCAGCGAATGCTGCTGGAAGGGCTTCGATCATGAGGCGGAGGAAGGCCCCTGGGACGGTGACATTGAATATGCTGGAGCTTTGCTCACTGCACCCCATTCAACAGCAGATCTGACGGTTGCCATTGAGAATGAAGCGGGCGAATATGTCTGTTACGCTGGCATGTGGTGGACGCCGGAGAATCAGCTGGCTTACATGGAGCCGCTTTGTACTGTGCCGGCACACCGGCGCAAGGGGCTTGCAGCAGCGGCTATGGCGGAGCTCTATCGTCGGACCAAACCGCTTGGTGCAACCCACATGACAGGCGGTGGAGATCCCTTCTATGACAAAGTGGGGTTCAAGCCGGAAATTGAGTGGATATTTTGGGTGAAATGATCGCCCTGTACCCAACAATTCCCTTGACAATCCACCGAAGATGTGGTAAAACTATCCCATGCGATGAAGGAAAGAGTACCTTGCTTTGCGTATGCATCAGAGAGCTGCGGTTGGTGAGAAGCAGACAACGCGGGCAGGGGAACATGGCTCCGGAGCATCGTGCCTGAACAGGAGGCGCAGTGATGGCTGCAAATCAGTAGGGTATGACGGGTCGCGCCGTTATCCGTATGCGAAGCGATAAATCAGGGTGGCAACGCGGAATGTGATTTTCACTCCGCCCCTCGACCGAGGAGGGGTGGAGTTTTCTTTTGCCCCGAACCAGGTAAAGCCCCAAATCAAAGGAGGTAGGAACCCCATGTGTCAGGAATGCAAGAAGCCTTACTACATCACCACTGCCATTGCGTACACGTCGGCCAAGCCCCATATCGGCAACACCTACGAGATCGTGCTGGCGGACGCCATTGCCCGTTCCAAGCGTCAGCAGGGCTATGACGTGTACTTCCAGACCGGCACGGACGAGCACGGATTGAAGATCCAGCAGAAGGCGGAAGCTGCCGGCATCACCCCCCAGCAGTATGTGGACAATGTCGCCGGTGAGATCAAGCGCATCTGGGATCTGATGAACACCACTTACGACAAGTTCGTCCGTACCACCGATCCCGAGCACAAGGCGAAGGTGCAGAAGATCTTCCGCAAGATGTACGAGAAGGGCGATATCTACAAGGGCAAGTACTCCGGCAAGTACTGCACCCCCTGCGAGTCCTTCTGGACCGAGAGCCAGCTGGTGGAGGGCAAGTGCCCGGACTGCGGCCGTGAGTGCGTGGATGCGGAAGAGGAAGCTTACTTCTTCAAGATGAGCAAGTATGCGGATCGCCTCATGAAGCATATTGAGGAGCATCCCGAGTTCATCCAGCCTGAGAGCCGCAAGAACGAGATGATCAACAACTTCCTCAAGCCCGGCCTGCAGGATCTGTGCGTCAGCCGTTCCTCCTTCACCTGGGGCGTGCCGCTGGACTTTGCGCCCGGTCACGTCAGCTATGTGTGGCTGGATGCGCTGAGCAACTACATCACCTTCTGCGGCTATGATCCCGACGGCAATCACGATGCGCAGTACAAGAAGTTCTGGCCGGCCGATCTTCACCTGATCGGCAAGGACATTATCCGCTTCCATACCATCTACTGGCCTATCTTCCTGATGAGCATGGGCGAGGAGCTGCCCAAGCAGGTCTTTGGTCATCCGTGGCTGCTGGTCAAGGGCGACAAGATGTCCAAGAGCCTGGGCAATGTGATCTATGCAGACGATCTGGTCGACCTGTTCGGCGTGGATGCAGTGCGTTACTTCGTGCTGCATGAAATCCCCTTCGCGGCGGACGGCATCATGACCTATGAGCTGATTATCGACCGCGTGAACAGCGATCTGGCGAATATCCTGGGCAACCTGGTGAATCGCACCATCGCCATGAACAACAAGTACTTCGGCGGCGTGATTCAGTCCGGCGATGTGACCGGCGAGTTTGATGATGAGCTGAAGGAAATCGCACTGGCCATGCCCGGTAAGGTGAAGGCAAAGATGGACGAGCTGAAGGTTGCCGATGCGATCGACGAGATCTTCGTCCTGCTGCGCCGCGCCAACAAGTACATCGATGAGACCACGCCCTGGATTCTGGCCAAGAATCCCGAGACGCTGCCCCGGCTGGGCACTGTCCTGTACAACCTGCTGGAGGCCATCCGCTTTGCCGCCATCGCGCTGGAGCCCTATCTGCCCGATACCAGCAAGCGCATCCTGGAGCAGCTGAACATCGGCAACGGCGGTCTGGAGAGCCTGACCTCCTTTGGCGGTATGGTTGCCGGTGAGAAGGTCGGCACGCCTGAGATTCTCTTTGCCCGTCTTGATCCGGTGAAGAAGATGGAAGAAATCAACGCCGCGAACGAAGCCAAGCAGGGTAAGGCTGAAAAGAAGGCGGAGAAGCAGGCGCAGAAGGAAGAAAAGAAGGCTGACAAGGAGCAGAAGAAGGAAGAGAAGAAGCATGAGGAGCCGACTTATCCGGAATGCATCGATATCGATACCTTCTTCCAGTCCAAGATCCAGGTGGGCCGCGTGCTGGAGTGCACGAATGTACCCAAGTCCAAGAAGCTGCTGCAGTTCCGCCTGTCCTTCGGCAAGGACGGTGAGCGCACCATCCTGTCCGGCATTGCGCAGTACTATCCTGATCCTGCCGCACTGGTGGGCAAGCAGATCGTAGCCATCACCAACCTGGCGCCCCGCAAGATGATGGGCATTGAGAGCCACGGCATGATCCTCTCTGCGGTGGACGACGAGGGTAATCTGCGTCTGGCTTCCGTGGGCGAGGGCGTTGCAGACGGCGCGCTGATTGGCTGATATGCAGTACGAAACCGAAACGAGGCGGAGCCTCTTTGACAGCCACTGCCATGTGGATGATCCCAAATTTGATGCGGACATTGGTGAGGTGCTGGCCCGTATGGCGGAGCATGGCGTGACCCGCTATGCCGTTGTCGGGTCGGACATGGCTTCCTCCCGGCATGCGATTGATTTTGCGCAGGCACATGAGGGCGCTTACGCCGTGGTGGGCATTCATCCGCATGAAGCGAAAACTTACCAGGAAGGCGATCTGGATACGCTGACAAAGTGGCTGCAGGAGGATAAGGTGCAGGCCATCGGTGAGATCGGTCTGGACTATTACTACGATCTTTCGCCCCGGGATGTACAGCTGGCGGTGTGCGAAAAGCAGATGCAGCTGGCCTATCAGCTGGATGTGCCGGTGGCCTACCACATCCGCGACGCCCATCAGGACATGATCGACCTGATGAAGCGGCAGAAGGGAAAGCTGTCGGGCGGCATTATCCACTGCTTTTCCGGCAGCTGGGAGATTGCCAAAGAGTATCTCAAAATAGGATTCTACATCAGTTTTGCAGGGCCTGTGACCTTCAAAAAGGCGCCGAAGCTGCAGGAAGCTGCGATGAATGTCCCTCTGGATCGTCTGCTGATCGAAACGGACAGCCCGTATCTTTCCCCGGAACCCATGCGGGGCCGCCGGAACGAACCGACGCATGTCCGGTTTGTGGCGGAGAAGATTGCTGCGCTGCGGGGGATCTCCACAGAAGAATTGGCCCGTGCAACCACGGAAAACGCGCTCCGTGCATACCGAATCAAATAAGTCCGGCGGATGCTCTCGGCACAGGGAGCATCCGTTTTTTCATCGGGATGTATACACGGATGCATATTGCATAGAATGAATAAACATGCTATAATAAGCAGAATAGTTTGCATGGAGGATTGCCTGTGATTACGACCATCTGTCTCAATCCTGCGATTGACCGGACCGTGACGGTCGGGGCGCTTGTTCCGGGGCATGTGAACCGGATCAGCGCTTCCCGGACGGACGTAGGCGGCAAGGGCGTCAATGTGGCGGTTGTGTGCAGCCGCCTCGGGCTGAAGGCACAGGTGATCGGATGTGCAGGGATCGAAGGCTATGACAAGCTTCGTGCAAAGATGGCGAAGGAACGGGTCGCGCTCTCATTCCATACGGTGGAGGGCGCTATCCGGATCAATACGAAGGTTGAGGCGCTGGACGGGTCCGGCGTGACCGAGCTGAACGAGCCCGGGCCGACGCTGACGGCGGAGGATCTGGACGTATTCTTTGATCTCGCGATTGAAAAGACCAGACACAGCGAGTATGTTGTTGTCACCGGGTCGCTTCCTCCGGGATGTCCCAAGGAAACCTACCGGCGTCTGATTGAAACGCTTTCACCGGTGCCCTGCATCCTGGATGTGAGCGGCGAAACTTTGACAGAAGGCGTCAAGGCAAAGCCCTTCCTGATCAAGCCCAACCATCATGAACTGGCTGCAACGCTGGGGATTGAGCTGCATACACTGGAAGACGTCCGCAGCGCTGCGCAGCATTATATTGATCTCGGCGTGAAGCATGTGGTTGTTTCCCTGGGCAAGGACGGCGCCATGTATGCAGGCAAAGAGGGCGCGTTCTATGTGCCGGAGATCCCGGTGCAGGTGCGTTCAACCGTCGGTGCGGGAGATGCACTGGTCGGCGGCCTCCTGTATGGGCTTGTGCGGCATGGGACGATGCGTGAAGCGCTCCGTGCAGGGACAGCGGCCGGAACCGCTTCGGTGATGACGGAGGGAACGCAGCTGATCGTTCCGGAGGACTTTGAACGTCTGCTCACGCAGGTGCAGATTCAGGAATTGTGATATGTGGTTTCGCAAGCAGAGAGCTGAGTTTACCGACGGCGTGATCGACCTGATTCCGCTCAGATTGTATCCGCCGGAGGAAGAAATGGGCTTTGGTCATAATTATGACTATATGATCGTGGAGCACGGTCAGCGCAAGGAGGCAGGCCGCATTTCCCTTCGCGTAGGCGAGAGCGAGTGCGTGTATTATTTCGGGCATATCGGGTATCACATCGATCCGCCCTTCCGCGGACATCATTACGCCGCCCGTGCTTGCGAGCTCTTGCGCCCGCTGATCCTCCTGCATGGCAAGGAAAGCGTGGTCATCACCTGTGATCCTGACAACTGGCCCAGCCGAAAGACCTGCATCCGGCTTGGCTGTGCGCTGGAGCGAACGGTGGACGTGCCGGTGCGCATCCAGAAGCGCTGGTATATTTCCGAGCGGAAATGCCGGTATATCTGGCGCATGGACGGATGCATGAAGATTGAATAATCATAAGGAGCGGGTATACATGGAAATGCAGATTTCCGGTGTGAATATGCATTATGAGCTGCTGGGAAGCGGCGAAAAGAAAGCGGTGCTGCTGCATGGATGGGGCTGCTCGACGGAGCTGATGAAGGCTGCTGCGGCTGCCCTGTCCCCGGATATGACGGTGCTGCTGGTAGATTTTCCTGCGCACGGGAAAAGCAGCCAGCCGCCGGAGCCCTGGGGGGTGCCGGAGTTTGCCACCTGCCTGAAGGAATTGCTCGTCAGGTTGGATTTCCTGCCCTGCAGCGTGATCGCCCATTCCTTCGGAGGACGCATCACCATCGAGCTGGCTGCGGCCGAGCCTGAACTGTTTGAACGAATTATCCTGACCGGTGCGGCGGGCATCCGCAAGCAATCGGACGGCAAGTCTAATCAAAAGCAGACCACATATAAGAAGCTGAAAAAGCTGGTGGAATTTGCGCGCAGGCTGCGCGTGTTTGGAAAGCTGCCTGATCAATGGCAGGAGGCGCTGATCCAGAAGTACGGCTCCAGGGATTATGCAGCCCTCTCGCCGGAGATGCGCAAAACCTTTGTCAAGGTCGTCAACTACGATCAATCGGAGAAGCTCGCTGCCATCCGAAACAGCACGCTGCTGATCTGGGGTGACAAGGACACGGAGACCCCCTTGTGGATGGGGCAGCAGATGGAGCGCAGCATTCCTGACAGTGCGCTGATCGTGCTGGAGGGCGGAACGCACTTTGCCTATCTGGAGCAGACGGGAAGATTCAACGCGATTGCCCGCAGCTTCCTGATTGAAACGAACTGACAATAACCGAAGGACGGGTGAGGTTCCTGATGAATACCATGGTTGTTTGGCTGCTTGCATTCGGTGTAGGTGCGGCCTCTCTGCTGGCAAGCCGCAGCCTGATGCATTATTTCCAGCTGGAGAGCTATCAGTTTCCGGGGTATTTCCGTACGCTGAAGCGTAATCTGAGGCGGGCAGTGATGCCGGGGCTGATTATGACGGCCTATTTGCTGCTGCTGCTGCTGATCCATCGCAGCGTTGACCGTACGCTGGGGGAGGAAAGCCCGCTGAGGCTGCTTGTCGCTGTTGTGACAATTGCCCTGGCGACTCTCGGCGGCTGGTGGTGCCGCGGGCTGTTGCAGGTCAGGAAGGCCAAGAAGCCCTTTGTGGTCACCATGCGCGTGAAGCGGACCTATATCGTCACCGTGATCGTATACACGCTGATCTGCGCCCTGGTTGGCTTTCTGCTGACGGGGACGGAGCCGCGGCTGTATTTTATCGGCTTGTTCCCGCTGCTGCTGCCGCTGTGGGTGGTGCTGGGCGGATTGCTTGCCTGGCCGCTGGAAAAGCTGGTGAGCGAGATGTACTTCCGGGATGCGCAGCGCAAGCTGGCCGCCCGGCCGGATCTGATCAAGATCGGCATCACCGGCTCCTACGGCAAGACCAGTGTGAAATTTATTCTCGGCACCATTCTGCAGGAGAAATTCCAGGTGCTGGTGACGCCTTCCAGCTTCAATACCCCCATGGGGGTGACGCGGATCATCCGGGAGAAGCTGCTGCCGGCGCATCAGATCTTTGTGGCGGAAATGGGCGCACGTCACGTCGGCGATATCAAGGAAATGTGCCGCCTGGTTCACCCGCATCACGGTGTGCTGACCTCCGTTGGTCCGCAGCATCTGGATACCTTCCATACCCTCAGCCGGATCAAATCGACCAAATATGAGCTGATGGATGCTGTTCCGGACGGCGGCTGCTGCTTTTTCCCGGATGACAAGGGGATCTGCCGGGAGCTGTTTGACAAAACCATGAAGAAGAAGCGCCTCTGCTCCATTCATGCCGGATCTGACGATGCGGACGTCTGGGCGACAGATATTCATGTTTCTTCCCAGGGCAGCTCCTTTGTGCTGCACACAACACAGGATGAGATCCTGTGCCAGACCCGGCTGCTCGGCGAGCACAATATCCAGAACATCGTCCTTGCAGCAACTGTTGGTATCCACCTGGGCATGACGCTCAGGCAGATCGCCAGAGGCATCAGCAAGATCATGCCTGTTGAACACCGGCTGCAGCTGATTCCTTCCACCGGTGTGACGATCATTGACGATGCTTTCAATGCCAACCCCAAAGGCGCTCAGGCTGCGTTGAAGGTACTGCGCGAGTTTGTAGGCAGACGAATCATCATCACGCCCGGCATGGTGGAGCTTGGCGATGGGGAAGAGGAATTCAACCATGAATTCGGCATGATGATGGCAGATTGTGTGGACGTGGCGATCCTGGTTGGGAAAAAGCATACCAGCCCAATTGCAAAGGGGCTGAAGGAAGCCGGCTTTGACAATGAAAACCTGCATGTTGTTTCCTCCCTGGAGGAAGCGACGGCGATTCTGCGGCAGATTGGTCAGCCGGGTGACGTCGCCCTGTTTGAGAACGATCTTCCGGACAATTATTCCGAAGCCTGACGATATCAGAATATGGAGGCTATTTCGATGGCGAAGATTCAGCTTGGCGTTTTGTTTGGCTCCCGCAGCTGTGAGCGGGAGGTTGCCATTATCAGCGCGGTTCAGCTGATGAATCATGTGAACCCTGAAAAGTATGATGTGATTCCTGTCTATATCAGCGAGCAGGGCGTATGGTATACCGGCGCTCCGCTGCGGGATATCAAGAATTATTCTCCCTTCAATCCTGACAGGAAGGGGATTGAACAGGTTGCGCTGGATATTACGGCAGGCTCCGGTGCGCTGATCGCTAACCGTCCGGCCAAGGGCCTGTTCGGACATGCCACCCAGGAGGTCGTGGCCCGGCTTGAGGTGTGCGTGATCGTCATGCACGGCCTCAACGGCGAGGACGGCACACTGCAGGGTATGCTGGAACTGGCCAATCTGCCCTATACCTCCACGGGTGTGGCCGGCAGCGCAATTGGCATGGACAAGATCATGATGAAGCAGTTTTTCCGCGGCGCAGGCACGCTGCCCTGCCTGCCGGACTGCTGGTTCACCCGTTCCATGTTCACGGAAAATCCGGAGGCGGTTCTGGATCGGGTAGAGCAGGAGCTTGGCTATCCTGTATTTGTCAAGCCTGCCAACCTTGGCTCCTCCATCGGCGTATCCCGGGCGGATGACCGGGACGGTCTGCTGGACAGCCTGGAACTGGCTTTTGACTATGACCGCCGCGTGCTGGTGGAGAAGGGCCTTGATAAGCCCATCGAGCTCAATTGCTCGGTGCTGGGCTATGATAACGATGTGACGGCAAGCCCGATTGAGATGCCCCTGTCCGGCGAACAGTTCCTTGACTTCAAGGAGAAGTATCTGGCCAACGGCGGCTCCAAGGGCATGGCCAGCCTCCACCGCGTGCTGCCTGCGCCGATTGAGGACAGTCTGCGCGATCATATCCAGCAGCTTTCCTGCGATATTTTCCGCATGCTGGACTGCAAGGGCGTTGTCCGCATTGACTATATGTTTGATAAGGCCTCCGAACAGGTCTATATCACGGAAATCAACACCATTCCCGGCAGTCTGTCCTTCTATCTTTGGGAAAACGCCGGCATGAAGTACTCGGAACTGATCGACCATATGGTGGAAGCTGCCCAGCGAGCCCATGAGGATCGGAATCTTCGCAATTATGCCTTTACGTCCGACATCCTGAAGTCGGTGTCTCTTGGCGGCGCCAAGGGCGCTAAAGGGGCGAAGGGCTGCAAGGGGACCAAGCTGTGAGTACGGTCAGAAATCCCCGCACCAAGCGGGACGCTGCTGAGACTGCGCGGGAAAGCGATGTACCTGTGTTTCCCGGCGAGGCAGAGCAGCCCCTGCTGGCGACCAATACCGGCGTTCGGTTGACCTGTACCCTGGCAGCCATGATGAGCATGTTTGCGCTCTTCCTGTGCTGGGCGGAACGGGAAAGCCGGGTGATTCGTCGGTTCGCCGTTCAATCAGTGGCGCTTGCAGGCGTTCATCTTTGCGGAATTGCGGTGCTTGCTGTGATCAGCCTCCTGGTTGGCCGCATCCCGTATCTGGGCTTTCTGATGTCGCTGATGGGATGGCTGATATATATCGCGCTGGCCATTGTGGCGCTTGCGCTGAGGATCAGGCTGATGGAACGTGCCTGGCATGGCCGGAAATACGATCTGCCGCTGCTGGAGCGGCTGATCTGCAGATACTACTGAGAATCGAGGAGGAGACGTATGAAAATTGATCAGATCGAATCCCCGAAATTTCTCAAGGATCTGACAATTGCTGAAATGCAGGAGCTGGCTGGTCAGCTCCGCAGCGAACTGATCGCAACGGTAGCGAAAAACGGCGGACATCTGGCTTCCAACCTGGGCGTGGTGGAGCTGACGCTTGCGCTGCACAGGGTTTTCAATCTGCCCCAGGACAAGCTGATATTTGACGTCGGTCATCAGAGCTACGTCCATAAGCTGCTCACCGGACGGGCGGAGCTGTTCCATACATTGCGCTCTTACGGCGGCATCTCCGGATTCCCCAAGCGCTGCGAGAGCGAATATGATGCGTTTGAAACCGGCCATGCGTCCACAGCAATCTCTGCTGCGCTTGGCATGGCCCGCGCCCGCGATCAGCTGGGACAGTCCCATGACGTGATTGCGTTGGTTGGTGACGGCGCGCTGACCGGTGGCATGTGCTATGAAGCCCTCAATGATGCGGGCAGCTCCAAAACCCGCATGATTGTGATTCTCAACGACAATGAGATGTCCATCGCCAGGAATGTAGGCGCTTTGAGCCGGCACCTGACCAACCTGCGCACCTCCAAAGGCTGGAAGGACGCCAAAGCAGTCGTTCGGTCAGGCTTGTACAGCATCCCGTTGATCGGAAAACCGGCAGCGAAGGGCATCGAGTGGATCAAGAATGCCGTGAAGGCGCTGCTGGTCAACGAAGATTCCGAAGGCTTCTTTGACGCGCTTGGTTTCCGGTACTTTGGCCCTATTGACGGCCATGACCTGTCCGGACTGATCCACACGCTGGAAAAGGTCCGGGATCTGAAGGAACCGGTCGTTGTTCATGTGCTGACCCAAAAGGGGCATGGGTATGACAAGGCGGAGCAGAAGCCGGAGATTTTCCACGGAACGCCGCCCTTTTATGTGGAATCCGGCGACCGCCGAAAGGTTGGGACGCTGCCTTCCTACGGTACGGTGATGGCAAAGACGCTGGCGGAGCTGGCCCAGGATGATCCGCGGATCATCACAATCACTGCGGCCATGCCCAGCGGCACAGGACTGAATCATTTCCAGGAGGTATTCCCGGAGCGGATGATCGACGTAGGGATTGCCGAGGAGCATGCCGTCACCATGGCGGCCGGACTTGCAGCGGGCGGTATGAAGCCGTATTTTGCTGTGTACACGTCCTTCTTCCAGCGGAGCTTTGATCAGATGCTGCATGACGTATGCATGCAAAATCTGAATGTGACCTTCCTGCTGGATCGTGCTGGGCTTGTCGGAGAGGACGGAGAGACGCATCACGGCGTATGGGATCTGGCAACGCTGCTTCCGGCGCCGAATATGACAGTGCTTGCCCCCCGGGATATTGAAACGCTGCGCGCCATGCTGCGCTGGACGCAGACACATGACGGCCCCTGTGCGATTCGGTATGGCAAAGTCAGCACGGATCTCAGCAGACGCTACCCTGTTCAAACGAGCTATCTTCCAGGCAAATGGGAGATCCTGGAGCATGGGCAGGATTGCGTGCTTCTGGCAGTCGGATCTATGGTCGAGACGGCGGTTGAGGTACATGCGCTGCTGAAAGCGCAGGGGATTCATGCGCAGCTGGTGGATTGCGCCAGCATCAAGCCGATGGATCTGACGCTCCTTCGGGCGGCGGCGGACAAGCCTGTTTTTACGATGGAGGAGCATGTGCATACCGGCGGCTTCGGGGCTGCGGTTTGCGCGTTCTATACGCAGGAAGCAATGAAAGCATCTGTCAGGTGCTATGCGCTGCAGGATGCCTTCATTCCCCATGGCAGCCGGACGCTGCTGCTTGCGCATTACGGCCTGGCACCGGAAAGCATTGCAGAAGATATTGTGAACTGCCTGAAGGGGCAATAAGCTTTCCCGGATATCAGGCAAAAGTGAAGGAAGAATCATCATGAGCGAAAAAAAGCGTGCTGATGTTGCTTTGGTGGAACGCGGACTTTGCGAAAGCCGCGCCAAAGCACAGGCAAGCATCATGGCAGGGGAGGTCTTTGTCGGCCTTCGCAGGATCAACAAGGCGAGCGAGATCATCAAGCCGGAGGACGAGCTGACCCTCAAGGGCAGCAGCAATCCGTATGCAAGCCGCGGCGGCCTGAAGCTGGAAAAGGCCATCAAATCATTTGCTGCCGACCTGAACGGAAAGGTCTGCATGGATATCGGTGCGGCGACGGGTGGCTTTACAGACGTATGCCTGCAGAACGGTGCAGCCCATGTATACGCCATTGACGTGGGTTATGGCCAGTTTGCCTGGAAGCTGCGCAACGATCCCCGGGTGACGCTGATGGAGCGTACCAACGCCAGGCATCTGACGCCGGATATGGTTCCTCTGCATCCGACGGTGACGGTCATGGACGTAAGCTTTATCAGCATCCGGCTGATTCTGCCGGTGGCTGCGCAGCTGATGGGGCCTGAGGGCGTTTTCTATACGCTCATCAAGCCGCAGTTTGAGGCGGGCCCGGATCGGGTCGGGAAGAAGGGTGTCGTGCGGGACGCCAGGGTGCATCAGGACGTGCTGCAGGAGATCGTTGATTTCTGTCCGACGATCGGCTGGCAGGTGCAGGCCCTGGATTATTCGCCGATCAAAGGCCCGGAAGGCAATATCGAATTCCTTGCAAAGATCACGGTGCGCAGGGAGGAAAACGAGCCCTGCACGCCGGAGGTTATCCACGCGCTTGTCCAAAGAGCGCATACAGAAATGTGATTCAATCAGGAAACGGCAGGTGAGAGTATGCTTCGAGTTGCAATCGTACTGCATGGCAAACGGCCTGATGCGCTGGAATACGCAGCCCGGGCTGTTGCTTACCTGAAAAAGCATGACGTCAGCATCTGCGCAGTTGACGAGGCTTCAGAAATGCTCAGCGTTGCGCCGATCTCCCAGGCAGACGGCGCGGATGTGATCGTGTCCCTCGGTGGAGACGGCACACTGCTTCGTGGCGTACAGTATGCCTTCTGGTGGCGGGCTGCGCTGCTGGGCATCAATCTGGGACGGGTCGGCTTCCTGACGGAAGCAGAGCCCAAGGACATTGAAAATGCCCTGAAAGCTGTGATTGACGGCGCATATGAAGTGGAAATGCGGCCTGTGCTGCATGTGGAGGTCGGAGACAAGCACTGGCATGCACTCAATGACGTGGTGCTGTCCCGCGGCGGAAGCGCCAGGCTGACAACGATCAACGCCTGGGTGGATGATGAGCTCTCCGGAAGATTCGTGGCCGACGGCGTCATTGTTGCTACGCCGACGGGTTCAACCGGCTATTCGCTGTCGGCGGGCGGGCCTATCATTTCGCCCAAAGTCAGCTGCATGGTGATTACGCCGATCTGTGCGCATACGCTGCAGCATCGCCCCACCATTGTGCAGGGGGAAGCCAAAATCCGTCTGGAGCTGGTTCAGGAGGATGAACAGGTGGCGTCTCTGCAGGTGGACGGACAATCCTGCGAGGAGCTCTGCGGCGGCATGTGTGCCAAAATCCGCATGGATTCCAGGCCCATCCGGCTGATCCGGCTGAAGCCACAGAACTTCTACCAGCTCGTCCGGGACAAGCTGACTGAATGGACACGATAAGACCAAGGAGAGAAAGCTATGAAAACTGCACGCCAGGTCGCCATTCTGGATATTATCGAAAAGAATGATATTGAAACGCAGGAGGAGCTTGCCGACGCGCTGCGCATGCGGGGATTTCAGGTCACCCAGGCAACCGTCTCCCGCGATATCAAGGAGCTGCGGCTGCTGAAGGTGCTCACCCCCATGGGCACCTACAAATATGCGACGGCCAACAAGGCGGAAAACGGTCTGACGGACCGCTTTATCCGCATGCTGTCGGAATCGGTGCTGTCAGTTGCTTCCTCTGAGAACATGATCGTCATCAAGACCCTGTCCGGCTCTGCGGCGGTGGCGGCAGAGGCGCTGGACAGCTTTCACTGGCCGGAGATGCTGGGGACGATTGCCGGTGACAATACGATCTTTATGGTCGTGCGTACGGCTGAGGAGGTCCAAAAGGTCGTGGAGCGCATCCAGGACATGATGAAGTGACGGATATAGAAGGAGCAGTCAGCTATGATTATCTCCATACGGATGCATAACATTGCTCTGATTGAAGTGCTCACCCTGGATTTCAGCCAGGGACTGCATGTGGTGACCGGTGAAACCGGCGCTGGCAAATCCATTGTGGTGGATGCGGTCAACCTGGTGCTGGGCGGACGCGCTGACCGGGATCTGATCCGTACAGGGACGGAGAAAGCCTGGGTGGAAGCGGTGTTTGACGCCAGCGGCAATGCTGCTGTTGCTGCCTGGGCCAAAGCACAGGAGCTGGACGAGTTTGACGGAACGGTCACCCTGTACCGGGAAATCACCCGGACGGGCAGGAATCTGTGCCGGGTTTGCGGCGTTGTGATGCCGCTCAGCCAGGTGCGGGAAGTGGCGGCGATGCTCATGGACGTTCATGGGCAGCATGACGCTCAGTTCCTGATGAATCCGCAGTTCCATCTGCTGTTTCTGGATGCTGCCGGCGATGCAGCATATCAAGCGCTGCTCAGCAGAGTGGATGAGGCCTATCAGGCGTTCATCGTCAATCATCGCCAGTACGGGAGACTCCTGCGAGAAAACGAAAAGAAGCAGTACCGGATGGAATCGCTTCAAAAGTCCCTTGAGGAACTGAAAAAAGCGAAGCTGAAAGCGGGCGAGGAGGAAGCGCTGTGTGCGGAAAAGGAGCGCTTCCGGCATTCTGAAAAGATTGCAAACGCCATCCAGCTGGCTCACCGGGCCATCAGCGCCAGCGAAGACAATGAATCCGTTCTGACCCGCGTGAAGGAAGCGCTGAATGCACTCAAGGGGCTTTCCGCCCTCGGAGAGCCTTTTGATTCACTGGGCCAGCGGTGTGAATCACTGTATTATGAGCTGGAAGAGCTGGGCTATGAGCTGAGCGGATACGCAGAAAGCAGCGACTTTGATCCTGCACGCGCGGAACTGGTGGAAACCCGCCTAGACCTGATTCGGCGCCTGGAGCGTAAATACGGCGATACGATTCCCGACATTCTTGCCGAGCAGGAAAAAATGCAGGAAGAGTATGATAACTATGCCTCCATGGATCAACAGATTGCGGCCATGGGTGCAGAGCACAAAAGGCTGTTGGCCACCTACCGGGGGCTTGCCAGGGAGCTGACAGCTGCCCGGCATGTGCTGGCAGAATCCTTTGAAGAGAAGATGATGACCCAGCTGAAGGATCTTGGGATGGGCCACACGGTCTTCAAGGTGCAGTTTGCCCTTCGTCCGGAAGGAAAGGTGCTGATGCCCCAGTCTGTTGGCGATGACGTCGTCGAGTTCATGATATCGCCCAATCCCGGCGAGCCGCTGAAGCCGTTGTCCAAGATTGCTTCCGGTGGTGAACTGAGCCGGATGATGCTGGCCATCAAGTGCCTGGAGGCTGAAAAAGGCGGCGTGGATACCATGGTGTTCGATGAGATTGATACCGGCATTTCCGGCAGGATGGCGCAGGTCGTTGCGGAAAAGCTTGCCATCATTGCCGGAATGCGTCAGGTGATCTGCGTGACGCATCTGCCCCAGATTGCTGCGATGGCTTCGCACCAGTTTCTGGTGGAGAAGCATGTGGAAGGGGAGCGTACACAGACCTCCGTGCACTGCCTGAACCAGGAGGAGCGGATTGCCGAGGTTGCCCGGATGCTGGGCGGTGCAGACGGAAGCGAAGGATCTGCCCAGGCCCATGCTGCACATATGCTCAGCGTTGCAGCCCAGGCGAGAATGCAGCAGGAATTTCCGGGTTAGAGCTGTCTAATGTAAAACCTACACAAAACTGATCCTGGTAAATTGTTAAGTAATTTCCTGTACGAATTGTCTATAAGTATGCTATAATAAGACATGTATGTATGTAAACAGGAGAATAAATGGCTCCTGCATGATATGGAAGGGGGACCTCCGACCGTGTTTTTCAAAAAGATGTTTCCTGGCGGCACGCATCCGCATGAGGGTGTGAACGGTAAGGCTGTCAACAGCGGCAATGCCATCCGCGAATTGCCTGCGCCAAAACGTGTCGTGATTCCGCTCAGCCAGCATATTGGCGCACCTGCCGAAGCGCTGGTTAAAAAGGGCGATACCGTCCTGATGGGCCAGAAGATCGGCGAGGCGGCAGGATATGTTTCCGCCAGCGTGCATGCGTCTGTATCCGGTAAGGTTGTGGGAATTGAGAATGTTGAAACTGCCAGCGGTGCAGTTGTTCCTGCCGTGGTGATTGAGAACGATTTCCAGGATACCTGGACGGAGCTCAGGCCCGCTGCCCATCCGGAGACGCTTTCCGCCAAAGAGCTGCAGGAGATCATCCGCGAGGCCGGTATTGTCGGTCTGGGCGGCGCGACTTTCCCCACTGCTGTTAAGCTGACGCCGGCTGAAGGGAAGAGCATTGAAAAGCTGATTATCAACGGCGCGGAATGCGAGCCCTATCTGACGGCCGACCATCGCCTGATGCTGGAAAAGTCCGTGGAGATCATCGACGGCATTCATCTGATCATGCTGGCGCTGGACATCAAGGAAGCTGTCATCGGCGTGGAAGACAATAAGATGGATGCAATCCAGGCGCTTGCGGCTGCCTGTGAGGGCGTGGAGGGCATCACCGTCAAGGCGCTGCCTGTCATGTATCCCCAGGGCGGCGAAAAGCAGCTGGTGTATGCCTGCACCAGGCGCAAGGTGCCTGCCGGCGGATTGCCTATTGACGTGGGCTGTGTGGTCTGCAATGTGGGTACTGTTTATGCTGTGCAGCAGGCGATCCGCGAGGGGAAGCCGCTGGTCCAGCGCGTGACGACCATGGGCGGCCTGGTCAACAATCCCGGCAACTTCCTGATCCGGATTGGCGCTACGATCGATACCCTGATCGAAGCCTGCGGCGGTTTGCAGCCGGATGTGGTCAAGCTGATTTCCGGCGGCCCCATGATGGGCAATGCGATTGCCCATGCCAATATCCCGATGACCAAGGGCACCTCCGGTGTGCTGGCGCTGGGCAAGGAAGCGGCTGAAAAGCCGGAGAATCCCTGCATCAACTGCGGCCGCTGCGTGACGGCCTGCCCCATGCAGCTGGTGCCGACCCGTCTGGATCTGCTCGTCCGCAACAACAATCTGGAGGAAGCGGAGAAGGGCGGCGTCATGAACTGCATGGAATGCGGTGCCTGCACCTTCGCCTGTCCTGCCAAGCGGCTGCTGACCCAGTCCTGCCGCACCGGCAAGAAGATGATCAATGCCCGCAGAAAGGCGGCTGCCGCGAAGGCTGCTGCAGAAGCACCCGAGAAGTAAGAAAGGGGAGTGACGTCCTACCATGTCCAATTTTGCTGTTACCTCCTCTCCGCATCTGCGAGACAAAGCGACCTCGCAGCGGATCATGCAGGAGGTTTGTCTTGCACTGGCGCCTGCCGGTATTGCCGGCGTCATCCTCTATGGCCTGAACGCAGCGATCCTGATCGCGATCTGCGTGGCGACCTGCGTACTCTGTGAGTTCCTTTGGCAGAAGGCGACCAAGCAGCCCGTAACCATCGCTGACTGGAGCGCGGTGGTGACCGGCCTGCTGCTGGCCTACAACCTGCCTGCGACGGCTCCCTGGTGGATCGCCGTGATCGGCTCCGCCATCGCCATCATCCTGGTCAAGCAGATGTTCGGCGGCATTGGCTCCAACTTCATGAACCCTGCGCTGACTGCCCGTGCGATCCTCTTCATCAGCTGGAGCGGCATCATGGGTTCCTATCCCCAGGCCAATGCCTTTGCCTTTACGGCGGATGCTGTGACCGGCGCGACCCCCCTGGCTACGCTCAACAACGGTACCACCGAGGGCATCAAGCTCCTGGATCTGTTCCTGGGCAATCAGGGCGGCGTGCTGGGCGAGACCTGCGCGCTGGCGCTGATTCTCGGCGGTGTGTACCTGATGATCCGCGGCATTGCAGACTGGCGCATCCCGGTTTCCTTCATTGGTACCGTGTTTGTCTGCTATCTGCTGAAGGACGGCGCTGAAATGGCGCTGTATCAGCTGCTGGCCGGTGGCTTGCTGCTGGGTGCATTCTTCATGGCGACTGACTATGCCACCAGCCCCATCACAACCAAGGGCCGCTGGGTATTCGGCGTGGGCTGCGGTCTGTTGCTGTTCATTATCCGTGCCTTTGCCAACTATCCCGAAGGCTGCTCCTTTGCAATTCTGTTCATGAATGTTGCAACGCCTGTGATCAATCGTTTCACAATGCCGCGCCCGTTTGGGGAGGTGAAGAAGCATGGCTAAGAAACAGAATTTCATCAGCGTCTTCTTCAATGGTCTCATTGTTGAGAATCCGGTCTTCGGTCTGATGCTTGGCATGTGTCCGACGCTCGGTATCACCACTGCTGCCTCCAACGGCATCGGCATGGGTCTTGCAACGACGGCGGTGCTGGTCTGCGCAAACCTGCTGATCAGCCTGCTGCGCAATTTCATTCCCGAAAAGGTTCGTATCCCGTCCTTCATTGTCATCATTGCTTCCTTCGTGACCATGATTGATCTGTTCATGAAGGCGTATCTGCCCGCGCTGTCTTCTTCCCTGGGCATGTACATTCCGCTGATCGTTGTGAACTGCATCATCTTTGCCCGCGCGGAATCCTTCGCGTTCAAGAATCCTCCGCTGCTGTCCATTGCTGACGGTCTGGGCATGGGTCTGGGCTTCACCTTTGCTATCACGCTGCTGTCCATCATCCGTGAAGCGCTGGGCGCCGGCACGATCTTCGGCATGAATGTGATGCCTGCCAGCTATCAGCCCATGGCCATTATGGTTCAGGTGCCCGGCGGCTTTGTCACCCTGGGCCTGCTGCTGATTGCAGTGAATGGCATCCGCAAGCTGATTGAAAAGAAATCTGCCAGGAAGGAGGCTGCCTGATGAATACGTATTTCGTGATCCTGGTCAGCTCCCTGCTGATGAATAACTTCGTCATGAACAAGTTCCTGGGCATCTGCCCTTTCCTGGGCGTGTCCAAGCGCTTCGAGACGGCGACCGGCATGGGCATGGCGGTTACCTTCGTCATGACGCTGGCTTCCTTTGTGACCTGGCTGGTCAATGAATTCCTGCTGATTCCTTTCAAGCTGCAGTACATGCAGACCATCGCCTACATCCTCGTCATCGCCGTGCTGGTGCAGATCGTGGAAATGGCGCTGAAGAAGGTTTCTCCCTCCCTGTATCAGGCGCTGGGTGTTTACCTGCCTCTGATCACGACCAACTGTGCCGTGCTTGGCGTGGCGATTCTGAATACGGACAGCGGCTACAATCTGCCCGAAAGCACCTTCAACGGCTTCTGCGCTGCGCTGGGCTTCACCATGTCCCTGCTGCTCTTTGCCGCGATCCGTGAAAAGCTGGCGCTGGCCAAGATGCCCAAGTGGATGGATGGTTTCCCGGGTGCGCTGATCACTGCTGGCCTGATGGCCGTTGCCTTCCAGGGCTTCGGCGGACTGATCTGAGGAAAGGGGAGTAGCTTTGATGGATATTTTGATTGCTGCCCTCGTTCTTGGCGTCATGGGCCTCGTCTTTGGCCTGGTTCTGACCGGTACCTCCAAGATTTTTGCCGTGCCCTCCGATCCCAAGCGCGATGCGGTGCGTGAAGCGCTGCCCGGCGCCAACTGCGGCGGCTGCGGCTATCCCGGCTGTGACGGCTGTGCCGATGCAATCGCGGCGGGCAAAGCGCCTGCCAATGCTTGCCCGGTATGCTCTGCTGAGGCTGCTGCAAAGATCGCTGAGATCATGGGCGCCGAGGTGCCGGATGCCTCCAACCGCAAGGTGGCCCGCGTCCTCTGCCAGGGCGACTGCCAGTCTGCCAAGCAGAAGTTTGATTACCAGGGCATTGAAGACTGCAATGCTGCCTGCACGGTCAACGACGGTTTCAAGTCCTGCAAGTTTGCCTGCATGGGTCTTGGCACTTGCGTGAAGGCCTGTCCCTTCGATGCGATTCACATCGATCCCGAAAAGAAGCTGCCTGTTGTGGATGAAGAAAAGTGCGCTGCCTGCGGCAAGTGCGTTGCTGCTTGCCCCAAGGGTGTGCTGGAGCTGCAGCCCCAGAAACAGGAGGTTGCGCTGCTGTGCCGCAACACGGATAAGCTCAAGGCTGTGATGGACGTCTGCAAGGTCGGCTGTATCGGCTGCCAGAAGTGCGCCAAGGCCTGTAAGTTTGAGGCAATCACGATGGTGGATAATCTGCCTGTGATCGATCACGAAAAGTGCCGTGGCTGCCAGCTGTGTGCAGAGGCGTGCCCCACCGGCGCGATCAAGGCGCTCAAGCCCCGTCAGGTTGCTGAGATTGACCAGTCCGGCTGCATCGGCTGCACCATCTGCGCCAAGAACTGCAAGTTTGGCGCAATTGAAGGGGCTCTGAAGCAGCCGCACAAGGTCAATGCTGCCTGCACCGGCTGCGGCGTGTGCGCTGCCAAGTGTCCCAAGAAGGTAATCACGATGAAGGATGCTGTGGCGCCCCGTGATCCCAAGGCTGCTGTGGAAGCTGCGCCTGCAAAGCCTGCTGCTGAAACTGCAAAAGCTTAATACATGCACATACGGCTCCTGCTGAATGACGGCAGGAGCTGTTTTTTGCAAAAAAGCGCATATAACAGAAACGTATTGAAGATGTGTAAGTATTATCATCTGCAAATTTGCGCAAAATGTTGTTGAAAAGAAGTACTTCCATCTTGCAAAATAGGGAATTTGATTGTATAATAAATAGCTGTGAAAGCAGGTGTGCTCAAAGCCGATAACGGTTTCGAATGCGCCTGTCATGTGAGGCGAAAGCTTCACCCAAATGCAGAAAAGGAGTGTTTCCCATGGCGAAGAAGTTTGTTTACCTTTTCACCGAGGGCAATGGCACGATGCGCGAGCTGCTGGGCGGCAAGGGCGCTAACCTGGCCGAGATGACCAACATCGGTCTGCCTGTGCCCCAGGGCTTCACCATTTCCACCGAGGCCTGCACCCAGTACTACGAGGATGGCCGTCAGATCAACGCTGACATCGAGGCTGAGATCATGGCCAACGTCGCCAAGCTGGAGGAGATCACCGGCAAGAAGTTCGGTGACAAGGAGAACCCCCTGCTGGTCTCCGTCCGTTCCGGCGCCCGCGCTTCCATGCCTGGCATGATGGATACCATCCTGAACCTGGGCCTGAACGAGGAAGTTGTTGAGGTTCTGGCTGCCAAGTCCGGCAATCCCCGTTGGGCTTACGACTGCTACCGTCGTTTCATCCAGATGTACTCCGACGTCGTCATGGAAGTCGGCAAGAAGTACTTCGAGGTCCTCATCGACGAGATGAAGGAAAAGAAGGGCGTCACCCAGGACGTTGAGCTGACCGCTGACGACCTGAAGGAGCTGGCCAACCAGTTCAAGGCCGAGTACAAGTCCAAGATCGGCCAGGACTTCCCCTCCAACCCCGTTGAGCAGCTGATGGGTGCCGTGAAGGCCGTGTTCCGTTCCTGGGACAACCCCCGCGCCAACATCTACCGCCGCGAGAACGACATTCCCTATTCCTGGGGCACTGCCGTTAACGTTCAGTCCATGGCCTTCGGCAACATGGGCGATGACTGCGGCACCGGCGTTGCCTTCACCCGCGATCCCGCTACCGGCAAGCGCGGCCTGATGGGCGAGTTCCTGACCAACGCTCAGGGCGA
>JAFQIB010000015.1 GCA_017397765.1 Clostridia bacterium
ATTGTTGAAAGAAGAAGAGATGTGGGCAGCGCCGCGCTCGACGAGCTTGCGCTCCTTGCGCTTGCGGACAACCTTCTTCAGGTTCTTCGACTTAGGAGCCATTGTTCATTCCCTCCGTTATTCTGCGTCTCTCAGCAAATTACTTGCCGGCCTTCTTCTTGCCAGCAATGGTCTTCTTGGGACCCTTGCGAGTACGGGCGTTCTGCTTGGTGTTCTGACCGCGGACGGGCAGACCACGGCGATGACGGACGCCACGGTAGCAGCCGATCTCCATCAGGCGCTTGATGTTCAGCGCAACTTCACGACGGAGGTCACCTTCGACCTTCAGGTTGTGCTCGATGTAATCGCGCAGCTTGCTGATGTCGGTCTCGGAGAGATCCTTAACGCGGGTGTCAGGGCTGATGCCGACTTCAGCCAGCATCTTCTGAGAGGTCGTCAGGCCAATGCCGTAGATGTAGGTCAGGCCGATTTCCACTCGCTTTTCACGGGGCAGGTCCACACCTGCAATGCGTGCCATGTGTAAAATGCACCTCCAAATTTTTGGCCTCACCGGTGTCCGGTGCGGGCTTCCTTGCGGCTTGGCGCCGCGTAGTGTGTTCATGGCGGCTTTCGCGGCCATGATGAAGCAGCGGAACGGGTTTGCGCTTTCTGGAGCAACCCACTCCAGAGGGACGCAGACCAACTCCGCACCCTCGGTGCCGTCGCCTGGTGAATGCAGGCGCACAGCGGCGCTGATCCTCCGCATGATTGGAAGGCTGCGGTCTTTCAGCGCTTGTCTGCCGGTTTCTTAGAAGACGTTGACCCCTTCTGTGGAACACGCGTATTGTCACATACGCATGCAGCCGCCCACCGTCGGGGCAGAAACCAACTCGTATATTGTACCACCGAAGCCCCCGGATTGCAAGCACTTCCACAAAATTTCCCGGCCTGCGGAGGAAAGTTTGCATGGAGAAAATGCGCGCGGAAATTTGTGCACACTGTACAAATGACGGTGTAAGTAGGGCTTGCAATTCCGGGCCGGCTTCATGTATAATGGAAAGGATCATTCAAGGAGGAGGGACCGGGCATGTGGAAGCTGCCTGAGGGCGCGGCGTTTGTGCTTGACCGGCTGAATCAAAGCGGATATCAGGCCTATGCGGTGGGCGGCTGCGTCCGGGACACGTTGCTGGGGCTGCAGCCCAAGGACTGGGATGTATGCACCAATGCACTGCCGGCCCAGATGCAGCGCATTTTCGCGGACTGCCGCGTGATCGAGACCGGCCTGCAGCACGGCACGCTGACGGTTTTGTACGATCATGAGCCCTTTGAGGTGACCACCTTCCGCGTGGACGGGGAATACACCGATCATCGTCACCCGGACGAGGTGGTGTTTGTGACGGACGTGCGGGATGATCTGTCCCGGCGGGATTTCACCGTCAACGCTATGGCCTGGAATCCGCACACGGGACTGGTGGACGCCTTTGGCGGTCAGGAGGACCTGAAGATGGGGCTGATCCGCTGCGTGGGCGATCCCTGCAAGCGCTTTGACGAGGATGCGCTGCGCATCCTGCGGGCGCTGCGCTTTGCCGCTGTGTACGGCTTTGATATCGCGCCAGAAACGGCGGAGGCGATCCATGTGCTGAAGCATACGATCCTGGACGTTGCCGCCGAGCGCATCCGCGTGGAGCTGGCCAAGCTCCTGTGCGGGCGCGGGGCAGGGAAGATCCTGCGGGAATACCGGGATGTGATTTTCACGCTGATCCCGGAGCTGAAGGCGACGGACGGCTTTGACCAGCGTACGCCCTTTCATGCCTACGACGTGTGGGAGCATATCGTCCGGGCGGTGGAGAATGCGCCGGCAACGGAGGTTCTGCGGCTGACCATGCTGCTCCACGATGCGGGCAAGCCGGCCAGCTTTACCCTGGATGAGCAGGGCGTGGGGCATGCCAGGGGCCATCAGAAGGTCTCGGCCCAGCTGGCGCAAAAGGTGCTGACAACGCTGAAGACGGACAATGCGACCCGCGACCGGGTGCTGCTGCTGGTGGAATGCCATGACTGGCCCCTGACGCAGGAGCGCACGCTGCTCAAGCGCAGGCTGAACAAGCTGGGCGAGGAAGCGCTCCGTCAGCTGATCGAGGTGCAGCGGGCGGACGGCAAGGCCAAGGGCACGGAAGCGCCGGAGGCGATCGACGCGCGGCTGGACGGTGTCCTGGCGGCGCTGGAGGGCCTGCTGGCCGAGCAGCCCTGCGTGTCGCTGCGGGATATGGCGGTGAAGGGCAGCGATCTGATGGAAGCCGGCGTCCCCAAGGGGAAGCTGATCGGCGAAACGCTGCAATGGCTGCTGGAGGAAGTGCTGAACGAGCGCCTGCCCAACGAGCGGGAGACTCTGCTGCAGGCGGCGAAAGCGCACATTGCTGCAGTGGGCGGCATTTAATAAGGAAGAAAGCCTTTTTTGGGGAAAGAAGGAAATGACATTGGAGAATCTGGCAAAGAAGCTGCTGCGGCCTGGAGAATCGCCCGCAGATCAGCCGGTGCGCAAGCGCCTGGGTACCCTCGGCTCAGCAGTGGGGGTGGGCGTGAATGCCCTGCTGGCCCTGGGCAAGCTCCTGATTGGTTCGCTGACCGGCTCAGTAGCTGTCACGGCGGACGCCGTCAACAATCTGTCCGATGCAGCGGGCAGCGTCGTGTCGCTGGTCAGCATGCGTCTGGCCCAGAAGCCGGTGGACAAGGAGCATCCCTTCGGACATGGCCGGATGGAATACCTGGGCGCGCTGGCGGTGGGCGTGATGATCCTCGTCATGGGCGTGGAAACGCTGATCAGCGGCGTGCACAGCATCCTCCATCCTTCGCCGGTGGACTTCGGCTGGGTGCCCTTCTGGCTGCTGGTCGTCTCCGTCTTGCTCAAGGGCGGGCTGTTCCTGTTCTACCGGAGCGTGGGCAAACTGATCGACTTCCCGTCGCTGCTGGCGGCGGCCAAGGACTCTCTGAGCGATATGCTGGCAACGACGGCGGTGGTGATTTCCATGATCGTCTGCCACGGCTGGGGACTTCCGATCGACGGCTGGATGGGCTGCGCGGTCTCCCTGCTGGTGCTCAAGGCCGGCTTTGAGGTGGTCAGGGAAACGGTGGACAGCCTGATGGGCGGCAGGAAAAACCCGGAGCTGGGCCGCGAGATCATCTCCCGGCTGATGAAGTACGAGCATATCCTGGGGACGCACGATCTGCTGATCCATGATTACGGCCCGGGCCGCTGCATTGCCTCCATCCATGCGGAGGTGCCTGCCGACGGCGATATCCTGGTGCTGCATGAGATCATCGATCAGGCGGAGCATGAGATCGGCGATGAGCTGAACATTCCGCTGTGCATCCACATGGACCCCATCGTCACCGGGGATGAGAAAACGGACGAAGCCCATGCGAAGCTCAGCGAGTATCTGCGCGGACTGGACGGCGGCTTCATGCTTCATGATCTGCGCATGGTGCCGGGCGAGAACCGGACGAATCTGGTGTTCGACGTGGCGATCCCTGCGGGCTACACGGAGACGGAAAAGCTTACCCGGGACATCTGCCGGGCAGCGAAGGAGATCGATCCCCGGTATGAATGCGTGATCCATTACGATATCGACTATTATCATTGATAAATGAAGCAGCGCCTCCGGATATTCCGGAGGCGCACAGACCATCAACAAACCCCAGGAGGAGTCGGAGGGCTCGCAAGCCCTTCGACTCTACATCGAAAATCGGCGAGCCCCTTCGGGGCGGTTAGACGGGGCGAAGCCCCTGCGCGGCGATTTTCGCGCTTTTCCGTCAGGAAAAGCTTCCTTACGCGAGGGAACGGCCGGGAGCGTAGCGACCAGTGACCGAGTGCTTAACTCGAAAAAGTGCTAAAAGCACTTTTTCGACACGCTGAGCGCCTCCGGATATTCCGGAGGCGCTGCGTTTGTGTTGGGATTATTCCTCGGCGACGATATTGGCGGGCACCCAGCCGCGGCGCTGGGGATAGGGGTCTTCGGTGGAGCCGTAGTCCGTGTAATCCACCTGGAGCCAGTCGCCTTCAATGGCGTAGATATCCAGCTTTGTGCCGGGATGGATGGCCGTCTTGGTGAATACGGCGTATTCCTCACCGGGGCCAAAGAAGATTTCGCGGGTGTACTTCTGGGCCTTCAGGGTCATCAGCGGGACGTCCCGATCAGGCTCGGCGGGGAAAACAAGATCGCCAATGTCCAGATAGCCTGCGGTGGTATAGGCGCGGTACCATTTTCCCTTGTACTGGAATTCGATCTGATACCAGTTGCGCACGCCGTCGTTGGCCTGGGTCACAACATTGACGGGATCGCCGGCGGAGAAGAAGGCGCCGGGCTCGTCAAAGCGGGTGCCGGGGCCGGAACGGGTGGCAACGGTTTTGAGCAGCGGTACAACCACGCCGGGGGAGGGGTAGTCCTCCGGGCTTGCGGTAATGATGGGCTTGGGGGTGATCAGCTCCACCAGAGGCGTGGCGGTCACCTTGGGCTTGGGGGTGATCAGCTCCACCAGGGGCGTTGGCGTCGCCTTGGGCTTGGGGGTAATCAGCTCCACCAGGGGCGTTGGCGTCGCCTTGGATACCGGCTTGATGAGGGAGACATTATCGTCCGCCTCGTCCTTGGGGAGGGGCGTGATGTAATCCACATAGGGATCATCGTCCTCCTCGGTCCAGGGACCGGGGGTGGGCGTAACGTAAACGGTGTAGGGCTTGGGGGTTGCGGTGGCGTAGGCCTTGGGCGTTGCGGTGGCGTGGCTGCCGGCGGCAACGATGATATCGGAGATCGTCGCGCCCGTCCTGCCGTAGCCGGCAAAGGCGCTTTCCACGGTCAGCTCGATCTTCGTCACGCCCGTGTATTTCTTCGGCAGCAGCAGCCGCTGATAGCCGTCGCGCCAGGAGCCGGACTGGGTGCCGGGCTTGAAGGCGTCCGCCAGGGTGTAGCGGTAGCTGTCGTAGGACTCGGTGTAGCGGTTGGCCGCATAATAGACCGTGACCTTCACCGCGCCGACGCGGTCATAATGATTGTAGTAGTTGCTGGAATAGGCGTAGCCGTTGCGAATCCAGATCTCGCCCACGGTGCCGCTGTACAGGCTGATCGTCAGGTCGGGGCTGCCGCTTCCGGTCTTGCTCCAGGCGGTTATGTTGTTGTCATCCGTCAGGCTGGTGACGTACCCGGAGGCATCGGAAACAGAGGAGATGCTCTGCTGTCCGGGAATATTGGCTGCCAGTGCGGTGGAAGCCAGGCACAGCAGCGCGAGCACGAGCAGGGGAAGAAGGCGCAGTTTCTTCATGGCGGTCAGCGTCCTTTCTGGTGAGGGTGGATGGAAGGGCAGCTTTTGCCCGGGTCTTCATTCAATATAACGAATCACATTGCTTAATTCTTCATGCAAATCCCCAATTCCTGCAATTTTTTTGCCACATTTTTTCTTTCCCGCAGAATTGGGGCTTTTCAAATCGGCGGAAACGTTGTACAATAGAGTTACAGGAAGCGCCGTGACCCCGCGGAGATGTCTGCCAAAGAATGTAAGCGCTTCCACAAACAAAGGAGGAGAATCCCCATGGAGCTTCGCACTGCATCCTCTCCCCGGGACGTAAAGACCTATGACACCAAGCGTCTGCGCGAGGAGTTTCTGATCGACGATCTTTTCAAGGCTGACGACGTGAAGCTGGTATACAGCCACATTGACCGCATTATCACCGGCAGCGCCGTGCCGGTCAAGGGGACGCTGTCCCTTGCGGCGGGCGATGCGCTGCGGGCGGAGTATTTCCTGCAGCGCCGCGAGCTGGGCGTGATCAACATCGGCGGGGAAGGCACTGTGACGGTGGACGGCACGGTCTACACCCTGCGCCATCGCGACGGCCTGTATGTGGGCCGCGGCAGCAAGGATATCGTGTTTGCCTCCGCAGATCCCGAAAATCCCGCCAAGTTCTATCTGAACTCCTGTCCTGCCCACACCGCCTATCCGACGGTGTATATCCGTCCTGAGGATTGTGTCCGTCAGGAGCTGGGCAGCCTCGAAACGGCCAATCACCGCACCATCTGCAAGTACATCCTGCCCGGTCAGGTGCAGTCCTGTCAGCTGGTGATGGGCATGACCAAGCTGGAGCCCGGCTCCGTGTGGAACACCATGCCCTGCCATACCCATGACCGCCGCATGGAGGTCTATCTGTACTTCGATCTGCCTGAGGACGGCTTCGTGATGCACTTCATGGGCGAGGGTGACGAGACCCGCCACATCATCATGCGCAACGAGCAGGCGGTCATCAGCCCCTCCTGGTCGATCCATTCCGGCTGCGGCACCCAGGCGTATACCTTCATCTGGGGCATGTGCGGTGAAAATCAGGATTTCGATGACATGGACGGCATCGCCATGAAGGACCTGAAGTGACCGATCTCGTGAAAAATGCTGAGGCACTTTTGCGAATAGGTTTGCACTCGCGCACTGGTCGGCTGGTAAACCAGCCTCCCGGCCGTTTGCTCGCGTAAGGAATGTTTTCGGCAGCGCCGAAATGCCCCGCCCCGCCGGGAAACCCGGCGGATACGATTTCAGTCTGCCGACGGCGAGTTAGTGTGCAAAAGTATTGCTGAGTATTATCATTGAGGAGGAAAATCCCATGAACATGTTCTCCCTGGAAGGCAAGATTGCGCTGGTGACCGGCGCGTCCTACGGCATCGGCTTTGCCATTGCCAAGGCGCTGTCGAAGGCGGGCGCGACCATCTGCTTCAACGATCTGAAGCAGGAGTTTGTGGACAAGGGCCTGGCCGCTTATGAAGCGGAGGGCATCAAGGCCCACGGCTATGTCTGCGACGTGACCGACGAAGCGGCGGTCAATGCGCTGGTGGCGAAGATCGAAGCCGAGGTCGGCGTGATCGATATCCTGGTCAACAATGCCGGCATCATCAAGCGCATCCCCATGTGCGAGATGTCTGCGGCGGAGTTCCGTCAGGTGATCGATGTGGACCTGAACGCGCCCTTCATCTGCGCCAAGGCCGTCATCCCTGCCATGATCAAGAAGGGCCACGGCAAGATCATCAACATCTGCTCCATGATGTCCGAACTGGGCCGTGAGACCGTGTCTGCCTATGCGGCAGCCAAGGGCGGCCTGAAGATGCTGACCAAGAACATCTGCTCCGAGTACGGCCACTACAACATTCAGTGCAACGGCATCGGCCCGGGCTACATTGAGACGCCCCAGACAGCGCCCCTGCGCGAGATCCAGCCCGATGGCAGCCGTCATCCTTTTGACCTGTTCCTGATGGGCAAGACCCCCGCTGAGCGTTGGGGTCAGCCGGACGAGCTGGGCGGCCCTGCTGTGTTCCTGGCTTCCGATGCCTCCAACTTCGTAAATGGTCATATCCTCTACGTTGATGGCGGCATCCTGGCGTATTTCGGCAAGCAGCCCTGATAAAGCGGCCCCAAACGGGATTTCCTGCTGCATGGCGGAGCGTCATGCAGCATTTTTTTGTCCGGATCGGAGAAAAAGCTGCGAAAATGGAGAAAACGCAGAAAGTCCCCCCTTGATAATTCCTGAAGACTGTGATAGAATAGGAACGCTGATTTACCGAGGAGGTATTTTGAAATGTCTATTTTTCTGGGTATTGTTGTCATCCTGTCCGCACTGGTGATGGTGCTGACTGTTCTGTTCCAGTCCTCCAATGCCAAGGGCCTGGGCGCCATCGCCGGCGAGGCTGAGACCTATTTCGGCAAGAACAAGGGCAAGACCATCGACGCCAAGCTGGCGCTGGGCACCAAGATCGCTGCGGCGGTCTTCGTGGTTGCTGCGCTGCTGATGCTGTTCGTCGGCTGATCGGGGCAATGATTGACATGAAGAGGGCTGTTCGCAGAATGTGGGCGGCCCTTTTTGCCATTCTCAAAATGCAGATGGGTGCGTGAAAAGGCCCGTCTGTCCAACAGCTGGCCGGACTTTTTTCTGCAGGAGAAGGGAAACCGGCTGAAACGCAGAAAATCCGTCAAGACTGAAAAGGATTGACAAGCATCTGAAAGGAGCAATGCATTATGAAGAAGATCGCCTATATCTGGCAGGACCGCAAGCGTACCTTCCTGGGCCTGCCCCTGTCCTTTACCCGGTATATGCTGACGGAGGACCGGATCTTTGTGGAAAAGGGATTGCTGAACTCCGTGCTGGACGAGGAGAACCTCTATCGCGTCCGGGATGTGAAGGTCACCCGCAGCCTGGGCCAGCGGCTGTTCGGCCTGGGCACGGTCACTGTCTTTGCCAGCAATGAGGAGACGGTGCTGGAATCCATCAAGAACCCCATCGAGGTCAAGGAAGAAATCGTCCGCCTGGTGGAGGAAGCCCGCAAGAAGCATAACATCCGCGCCAGCGAGATGCTGATGGGCCATCCGGATCACGAATGCGATCATGATCTGGACGGCATTCCGGATGCTCCCGCAGAATGATTTTGCAAGTCCCCCGGAAATGGGGGACTTTTTTTGATGCAGCAGGTGACGAAATGGGGCGCTCGTCCGTCTAATGAGTGTAACGTTACAAGGAGATGAGCCGATGGACAAGGATTTCTTCGTCAGGGAAATGGAAGCGGGCAGCGGCATGCTGTACCGTGTGGCATTTTCCATCCTGCAAAATGATGACGCCTGTGCAGATGCGCTGCAGGAAACGGCGCTCAAGGCCTGGGAAAAGCGGCATACCCTCCGGGAGCAGCGCTATTTCAGGACCTGGGTGACGAGGATCTGCATCAATACCTGCCGCAGCATGCGCAGTGCCGGCCGGCGGCTGCTGTCCATGGAGGAAATTCCGGAACCGTCTGCGGCTCCCTATGATCCGACGCTGGCACTGGCGCTGGCAGCACTTCCGGAGCAGCTCCGGCTGCCGCTGGTGCTGTGCTATTCCGAAGGCATGACGTATGCAGAGATCGCGACGACGCTGCGTCTGCCGCTTGCCACGGTGCGGGGAAGAATCCACCGCGCCAAGAAAGAACTGAGAAAGGAGCTGGATGCGGAATGATGCGCGATGATGATAAGCTGGAGCTGCGCTCTGCCTTCCGGGAGGAACCGGAGCGCTGCCATGCGGCGCTGATGGATGCAGTCCGCTCCGTCAGGGAGGAACAGAAAACAATGAAAAAGATTTCCATGCGGACGATGCTGATCGCGGCAGTGATCGTACTGAGTATGCTGACCACTGCCTTCGCAGCCGGAGAGATCTTCGGCTGGACGGACTACTTTGAAGCCTGGGGGATTCATACAACGCCGGGTCTGCGGAATGCAATGCAGACGGAGCAAAGAAACATCAGCCTTGGCCCTGTGACCTTCACTGTGCAGGAGACCGTGGCAGATAACCGGCTTGCGATGGCTTCTGCAAAAATTGCTGTGACCGACGGCAGCCAGGCGCTCCTGTGTATGTTTGCGGATGATCCCGTTGGCGCCTACGGGGATCGCTCCCGGGTGCTGATGAATGCCCTGGGCCTGACAGACGGCGCGCAGACCTGCTTCGAAGCGGGCGCGCAGAAGGGGCTGCCTGTCTACGCCGTCCGTGCATGCGTGGAGGTGGATGAGGCGTTTTCCGGCGGCGAGGGGATGGAGGATATCCTGTGGGATGCGCAGGGCAACGCCGCTTATCTGAGCAGCTGCAGCCTGAATCCGGATGCTGTGGGTGATGAGCTGACTGCCCGGCTGTTCCTGCGAGTCGCGCAGATTGATGCAAACGGAGAAGAAATTCAGAAGTGGACGACCCGGGAGGAGATTTCTGTCCCCGTCAGCAAAAAGCTGGCGGAAAAGACCTACCGTCCGGAGCAGCCCCTGCAGGTCAAGGGCGCACAGATCCGGGAAATCCATGCGGAGCTGTATGCCACCGGCGCATATCTGACCTTTGCCTGGCAAATGCCGGAGGGCATGGCGTATGATGAAACTGTGAGCATGTGGGAATACCATCACGACGATCTGCTGCTGACGGACGGAAGCTTCAACGTCTTTGAGCAGGGCGTGAGCCTTTCTGCCGGCTATGATTCTCAGCAATGGCCTTTGGTCACGGTGGAGGAGATGATCAACGTGGACGCACTCCCGGAGGTCATCCGCATCAGCGACGGCATCCAGGACGTGGCCTATCGGTAAACGAATACTGCCCGGACAGTGAAAGGCTGTCCGGGCTTTATATATAACGGATTGAAAGGGAGGCACCTGCCCAAAGAAAAATCCTGCAGGGCAGGATGCCTTGCAGGATCGGGATGCTGATTACTTTTCGCACAGCGCGCAGAACTCGTCGATTTCACCCTTGACGACCTCCAGGCTGGAACGCCAGAAGTCGGACTGACGGACGTCGATGCCCACGCTGGCGGCGACCTCCGCGATGGTGCCGGAGCCGCAGGAGCGCAGCAGCTGGCAGTACTTGGGGATGAAGGCCTCGCCCTCCTTGAGGTACTGGGCGAACACGCCCTTGCCGAACAGCTCGCCGAAGGCATAGGGGAAGTTGTAGAAGTTCAGGCCGGAAGAGTAGTAGTGGCTCTTGCAGGCCCACATGTAGGGATGACGCACATCCTTGCTGAGGCCGTCGCCGTAGGAGGCTTCCTGGGCGCGGAGCATGCAGTCCTTCAGCTCCTCCACGGTCATGGCGTGGTCGGTGCGGGTGTCGATCACCTCGGTTTCGAACAGGTAGCGGCTGAGGATGTCCACGCAGGTCTGGGTGGATTCCATCAGGCTGGATTCCAGCAGGGTGAAGCGCTCCTCGTCGGTGGCGTTCTTGAGCACCTGATGGGCCAGCATGGTCTCGTTGAAGATGGAGGCGGTCTCCGCCAGGGGCATGGGTGTATGGGTCAGCACGGAGGGCAGACCGGCCATGCAGCGGTTGTGCCAGGCGTGGCCCAGCTCATGGGCGAGGGTGGAGATATCGGAGAAGGAGCCCTGGAAGTTGGTCAGCACCAGGCTGCGGTCATAGGCGTGCATGCGGGAGCAGAAGGCGCCGCCGCGCTTGCCCTCGCGGGGATACACGTCGATCCAGCGCTGCTCAAAGGCATTGTCCATGAACTCTGCCATCACAGGGGTGAACTTGCCCATCTCGCGCAGGAGCACCTCGCGGGCCTCCTCGATGGTGTAGGCCTTGCTGGCATTGCCCACAGGGGCGAACAGATCATAGAAGGGCAGGCCGTTCTCATGGCCGAGGTACTTGGCCTTGGCCTTGAGGTAGCGGCGGAAGTGGGGCAGATACTCCTTGATGGCGGAGATCATGGCGTCCAGCGTCTCCCGGTCCATGCGGGCGGTGGCCAGCGTCATATCCAGCACGGAATCATAGCCCTTGGCCTTGCACAGGGTGAGGGCTTCCATCTTGATGGCGTTGAGGCAGTAGGACATGGGCAGATCAATCTTCTTGTAGGAAGCGATCTCGGCCTCATAGGCGTCCTTGCGGACGGAGGGGTCGCCGTCGTAGGCCATGCCGCGCACGGCTGCCAGCGGATAGGACTTGCCGCGGAATTCCACCATCTGGTTGCTCTCCAGCTTGCCGCGCAGCTGGGAGAAGGCACGGCCGCCGGACAGGCTCATCTGCAGCAGCCAGGGCTCGATCTCGGCGGGAATGGTGTGGCTGGCTTCTTCCTTCATCTCGCGCAGGGCAAAGGCGATGGTCTGCAGCTTTTCGGACTGGGCGATCACCTCGTCCAGATTTTCGATGCTGCCCACGAAGCGGGTGATGGCGCTGTCCACCAGGCGGCTCTTGTTGCTGATCAGGGAGAGCTTGTCCTGATACTGCTGGGCAACGGGGTGATTGGCCTCCGTGGACAGGGTCATGCTGACGAAGGCATACACGCGCCCGGACAGGGCGTCGAGGGCCTCGATGCTGTCAGCAAGCTTCTCCAGCTTCTCCAGCACGGGCAGGTCAGCCTCCAGCAGCGCCTGCTGCTCGTCGATCATTTCCGGCCACTTCTTCAGATCGGCATGGAAATTCGCATCGTCAAAGCCGGAATAGAGGAAAGACAGATCCCAGGTGTTCTTCATAATGTTCACTCCTTATCGGATTTGATTGACAAGCCGGTGGCCCATGGCATGCAGCCGCTCCAGGGCGATATCCCAGACCGGCTGGCTCCGCAGCTGCTCGGGGTCATGGGCGTCGATGCCGAGGATGACCTTGTTGTCCCATTTGCGCACATACTGCCAGAAGTCCTGATTCGGGTAGCCGCGGGAATGGCCGCTCAATTCACCCTGCAGGCCCAGCAGATTGTACTCGATGGGGATTTCCGCCTCCCTGGCGGCCTGACAGATCATATCGGCGGCCTCCATGCAGGCAGGGGAGAGCTCGGTGCGGTACATCATGTACAGATCCGGATGGGCGACGCAGCCGTACAGGCCGGTGGCGACAGCCTCCGCTGCCTGCTCGGCATAGCGGCGGAGCTCGTCGTCATCGGTGCAGCTGGTGCCGGTGTAGGGGAAGCTCTCCTCGGTAAAGAGAAAGTGGTTGCCGAGGAGGAAATACTCGCAGCCGTCGTCGCGCAGGCGGTAAAGCTGGTCGATGTACTTGGGATAGTACTCGCATTCCAGCCCCAGACGGATGCTGATCTGTCCCTGATACTTTTCTTTGAGGGACAGGACGGACCGCTTGTAATCCTGCCACTGGTCAGCAGGCATGCGGCAGTGGCTCACATAATCGGTGGCAAAGGCCCATGGGGCATGGTCTGCAAAGCCAAGTACGTCAAAGCCGCTATCCAAAGCAGCCTTGACGTACTGTTCATCCGTACCCACGGCGTGCTTGCAGCGGGTGGTGTGGGTATGGAAATTGTGTTTCATGCTGAAATCAACTCTTTTCCGTCCGGCAAAGCCGAAATCAGAAATTCTGATGCTTGCGCTGCTCGGCCAGGGCCGCCAGACACATTTCCTTGGAACGGTTGATGTGACGCTCCATCAGATCCCGGAAGCCGGCCAGATCGCGTTTTTCCACGAAATCTACCAGGGCATAATGCTCCTTGTGGGCCTCCAGCAGGCGATCCTCCTGACGGATGGCCATCGCAGAGAAGCGGGTGATGAACTCATCCTGGCCTTCGATGACCCGCAGGATGCGGTTCTGGCCGCACAGACCGGTCAGCTGGCGATGGAAGGCACGGGTCACGGGGGACAGCGCGTCATAATCCTTCGCAGCGATCAGGTCATCCATTTCCCGCAGCAAGCCGCGCAGGGAGGCGATATCCTCTTCCGTGGCCTTCTCGATGATGGCGGGCAGGGTCAGCATTTCCAGAGCGTTGCGGATGGTGTAGATCTCCTCCACGTCGGCGATGGTAAAGGCGCGTACCACCACGCCGCGGCGCAGCACATATTCCACCAGACCGTCGCGTTCCAGCTTGCGCAGGGCTTCACGCAGGGGCGTGCGGCTGATGTGCAGGCGGTCGGCATAATCGGTCTCCACGATGCGCTCACCGGCGGGAATCTCCCCGGTGATGATGGCATGCTTGAGCACTTCGTAGGCGATCTCACGGATCGGGCGGCTTTCCATCATGGGCTGAAAAGAAATCGTGTTCATGCTGGGATGCTCCTTTGGACTATCAGAATCGGCAGCTTGCCGGTGCTGGCGGAATGCCAAAGTGCTTTTTGTTTGCACTTTGGATACAATAATAATACAAAATGCGGCATTCGTCAAGAGCGAAAACGTTTTTAACTGCAATTTCTGCATTATCGGCCCCGATATTCGGCTTTGAGGATGGCGACCATCTCCGCGGGGGATTCCTGGCAGCCGCTTTCCAGCCAGCGGCGGAGGAGCGCATTCAGTCCGGCGCGGAAGAATTCGATATGGTAATCGATGTGTTCGCTGTGAAAATCCTGCTCGGCACGGAGCGTATCATAGCGCAGGATGCGGTTCTGATCCGCATATCCAAGCTTGAAGTAGGTCTTGTAGAACAGCTGATTCTCGTAAATGTGGGTGAACATGCGCAGCGCACCGTCGGTGCCGAGGTAGGCATTATGCTCATTTGCCGAGAATTGCTGGGAGAAATCCTCCTCCAGCCGTTCGCGCAGCTTATCTGCCAGATCATACACGTCCACGTAATTGGCGTAGAAGGTGGAGCGGTTCAGACCGGTCAGCTTGCAGATATCGGAAACGGTAATATCTTTGAAATTTCGTGTCTGCAAAAGCTCGATAAAGGCTTTCTCGATGGCGGAAATGGACTTCCGGCGGCGCTTGTTGTTCTTCGTGTTCATTGGATCAACCTTTCATTAGAATGCTATTATTCCAACACCTGACGAGAAAATGATGGTTGAAATCCGGGTTCGGGCAGCATTATACTATACTCGCATTAAAAACACAACTGTTGTTTTAATGACGAAGAGAAGGAGAACTATTTATGAAGAAGAGTAGTTTCGCGGCCCTGGTGCTCGGTACGGTCAGCGGTGTAACGTTCTCTCTGGGCATGTGTATGGCGCTGGTGGAAGAATGGGCGATGCTCAAGGAAGGCGTGATCATGGGAACGGCGGGCCTGCTGCTGGGTCTGATCACCCTGCTGATCTGGCGGAAGATGGAGTATAAGGCGCCGATCAAGGTGTCCGGCAAGGTCGTGGCAAAGGTTGTGTATGCAGTCGTCGCCGCGCTGGTGCTGGGGATCGGCCTGTGTCTGTGCCTGGTACTGGAAAAGTACCTGCTGGGCACGGTGATCGGCCTTGTTGGCATCGTGATGCTGCTGGGCCTGATCCCGATGGTGAAGGGGCTGAAGTAAATGCGGTATTGTGCGCGAACGGCCTTCGGCCGGCGGCTGCAGGCTGACAGACGCTTCCGGATTGTGACCGGCGCAGCGGCAACCCTGACCATCAATCTGCTCTACGGCGCAGGTCACGCCATACTGGGGATACTGGATGGCTCGCTGTGGCTTTTGGTCATGGCAGCGTATTACATCCTGTTGGGGACGATGCGCTTTGGCGCGGTGCTGACGGAGCATAAGCATGGCTCCGAGCGCTTTGTGGTGCGCTTTTGCGGTGGAATGCTGATGGCGCTCGCGCTGGTAATGGCTGCGGCAACGGTCATCAGCCTCCTTCAGGAACGAGCTGTTCCCCATGGTATTGTCATCATGCTGATGATCACCATCTACACCTTCTGGAAGATGACGATGGCCATTGTTCACGCTGTGCAGGCGCATCAAAGCGGTACGCCGCTGACGCGTACCATCCGCAACATCACCCTGGCCAGCGCCCTCGCGTCGCTGATGACGATGCAACGCTCCATGCTTGTCTCCTTCCAGGGGGATGTAACGGCGCAGGGAATGATGATTCTGAATATATGCACCAGTGCGGCGGTCTTCCTGCTGGTATTCCTCATGGGACTGAACATGCTTTGCGAAGAGAAAGGATTTGAGAAAATGGCAAAGTCGAAGCTGGGAAAGGCAAATCAAAAGATTGCTCAGGTGATGACAGCGGGCTACAAGAAAGTGGAAGATGCTGTGGTTGGCGGCTACAAGAAGGTGGAGGGTGACGTGGTCGGCGGCTACAAGAAGATTGAAGACAAGTTCGTCGACCAGTTCCTGACCCGTGACGGCGAGACCGTTGAGGAAGCCAGGATTCGCCTGAAGGGTGAAAATAAGGCCGAAGAATAATGAAAGCCGGGACGATTCCAGCAAAGGAGTCGTCCCGGCATTGTTTTTACTTGTTCACAGCAGCCTTGAGGGCATCGACGAAGTCAAGCTGCTCCCAGGGCATGTTTTCCTTGCCGAAGTGGCCGTAGTTGCAGTTGGCACGGTAGATGGGGCGGCGCAGCTGCAGGCGCTCGATGATGGCGTTGGGGCGCAGGTCGAAGACCTTCGCAACCGCAGCGGACAGCACATCGTCCGCCACCACGCCGGTGCCCTTGGTGTCCACGTACAGGCTGACGGGCTGCGCCACGCCGATGGCGTAGGCCAGCTGGATCTCGCACTGCTTCGCCAGACCGGCGGCGACGATGTTCTTCGCCACATGGCGGGCAGCGTAGGCAGCGGAGCGGTCGACCTTGGTGGGATCCTTGCCGGAGAACGCGCCGCCGCCGTGGGGGGCGTAGCCGCCGTAGGTGTCCACGATGATCTTGCGGCCGGTCAGGCCGGAGTCGCCCGCGGGGCCGCCGATGACGAAACGGCCGGTGGGGTTGATGAAGTAACGGGTTTCGGCGGTCAGCATGTCAGCGGGGATCACGGGGGCCACCACATGCTCCAGCAGCGCGGCGCGGATCTCCTCCTGGGTGACCGCTTCGTCATGCTGGGTGGAGATGACGATGGTATCCACCGCCACGGGCTTGCCGTCCTCGTAGATCACCGTCACCTGGGACTTGCCGTCGGGGCGCAGCCAGGGCAGGGTGCCGTTCTTGCG
>JAFQIB010000124.1 GCA_017397765.1 Clostridia bacterium
ATGGGCCTCGCGGGGGCGTACCAATTCTTGACTTTTCCTTTGTTTGTTGGTGCGCCGCTCGCCTGAACGGTCTCGCGACGCTACCGGAACAACGGGCTTCTCTGCTGCTCGTTCCGTATTGTTGCAAGAAAGCCGGCCAAAAGGCTCTCTCTCGAGGCGCGACGCGTTAAGAAAACATGCCAGTGGCATGTTTTTAGCCAAAGCGGGGAGCAATCTATGATTGCGACTCGGACAGCTGGATTCGCGAGGGGCTTGAAAAGCCGTGAGCGAAGACTGAGGGAGAACGCGCAAGTTGCTATACTCACCAAGCCGCATAGAAAACGCATTCTGCCCCCCACAAATTCCAGTTTGTCATATAGAATTGACCAAAAAAACAGCAAGCCGTTTCTGACTTGCTGCATCCATGCCGGACGCTGCTTTATTCGTTGCGCAGCACATCGTAGAAGGAATAATCCACCTCGCCGGTGATGCCCGCCAGGCCGCCGGGCACCAGCTCCGTCACCATCAGGCAGTCCTCATGGGGCAGATGGATGTTCGGCCCGGCGACGATGCCGTGCTGCTTGCTGGTCACAAAGCCGCGGCTGCGGTAGTTGGCCGGGTTGCCCTCCACCATCGCGGCGGTGAAGCCCAGCTGCCGGGCCTTTTCAAAGCCGTGCTCGATCAGGTCGCGACAGATGTGCTGGCGCTGCAGGCTGGTTTTGACCGCTGCGGGGGTCAGGATCAGCAGCCTGTCGGTGAATTTGCCTTCGATGTGGAAGCGGCTGAACATGACATAGCCCACGACCACGCCGTCCTCCAGCATCAGCAGCTCCAGCTCGGGCAGATAGTATTCCTTGCTGCGGATCTCCTCCACCAGGGCGCGTACCGTGCGGCCCTCTTCGGGGCTGTCATACTCGGTGAAGACCTGCTCTACCAGCTCCAGGGAGGGCAGCAGGTATTCCGGCTTCATGGATATGATCTCTCTCATGGGTTCCTCCATTGTAAATGTCGAATCATCCGTAGATGTCCTGATACAGCTCCAGCTCGATCAGCTTATCCCGCAGGGTTTGCATATCCTCCCAGGCTTCGCGCTTCTTGGCCGGGTCGCGCAGCAGGGCGCTGGGGTGATAGGTGGGCAGCATCCAGGTGCCCTTGCTCTGGAACCAGCGGCCCCGGTCGCGGGTGATGCGGATCTGAGGGCCGAGGATGTTCTTTGCGGCGGTGGAGCCCAGCAGCACGATCACCTTCGGCCGGATGAGCGCTACCTGGTTGCGCAGGTGCAGCCGGCAGGCCTCGGCCTCCGCTTCCTCCGGGACGCGGTTGTTGGGCGGGCGGCATTTGACGATGTTGCAGATATAGACCCGATCCCGGGGCAGGGATATCGCAGCCAGCATCCGGGTCAGCAGCTGTCCGGCAGGGCCGACAAAGGCCAAGCCCTCCTCGTCCTCGACCTGGCCGGGCCCCTCGCCGATGAACATCAGCGGCGCATGAACGTCGCCCTGGCCGGGCACCTTGTGGCGGATGTGCTGATGCAGGGGACACATCGCGCAGCTTTCCACCTGCCGATGGAAGACCTCCCATGTCAATTCGTCCATTGTATTCCTCACAGATTCTTTTGCAGCAGGATGAAGGACTGGCTCATGTCGTTCACCAGCCAGTTGATCAGGCTCACCAGGAGCGTGATGAGCAGCAGGATGGCCGCGGTGCCCAGGATCACGCCGCCAAAGTCCGCCAGGCCGGACAGCAGCTGCCAGTGGCTGCGGCGCAGCTCCTGCAGCTCCTCCTCTGTCAGCAGCTCCTCCGACAGGGGATCCAGCTCATCGGTATAGCCTTCGTCCTGCGGGAACAGCGGAGCATAGCGGCCGTCCTCCACCCAGGCATCGGGTGGCGGGGCGTCCTCGGCCCACTGATCGGGGGCTGCGTCCCACGCTGGCTCGCTGTCGGGCGCAAAGGCTTCATCCGGCAGCGCCTCCGCACCGGCATAGCCCATTGTGCCGGCCCAGGCAGCTTCCTCGGCCTGCCACTCATCCGGCAGTGACTCCTGGACGGCGTAGTCCTCCTCGGTATAGACCCGCTCCTCCTCCTCAACGGGCGGCGGCGGGGGATTTGCGCCTGCGCGGCGCATTCTTGTTGTGGCCATGATGACCTCCGTATGATGCATTGTCCGATGACAGCGGATGCGCAGCCCTGGCACAGGCCGATCAAACGGCCCGCCAAGGCGCCTCCCGTGATAAAACGAATGACGGGATGAAAAACCTGCCGTCAAACGTTGAATAGACGTCAGACGTAATCCAGCCAGGGCGCGTCCGGCTCCTCGCGCCCGGTGAGCGCGCCCTCGCCGCTCAGCCCGGGGAAATCCAGCTGGCGCAGCGCTTCGTAGAGCGTCACCGCCACGGAGTTGGAAAGGTTCAGGCTCCGGGCTTCGGGCCGCATGGGAATGCGGATGCAGCGGTCATAGACCTTCTCCAGCAGCTTCTCGGGCAAGCCGCGGGTTTCGCAGCCGAAGATCAGGAAATCCCCGTCCTCGAACGCTGCTTCGGTGTAGCTGCGAGGGGCCTTGGTGCTGGCGAAGTGCATCCGTGCGCCTGCGTTGGCGGACAGGAAGCTCTCCAGATCCGGCCAGATGCGGTAGGTCATCAGATGCCAGTAATCCAGCCCTGCCCGCTTGAGGTATTTATCCGAAAGGGAAAAGCCCAGCGGCTCGATCAGGTGCAGCATGGCGCCGGTCACCGCGCAGGTGCGGGCGATGTTGCCGGTGTTCTGCGGAATCTCCGGGTGGACAAGGACGATATTCAGGGCCATTGCGGTTCGCCTCCATGAGAATTATTGTACCATTTGTCACCGGATTGCGCAAGGGGGCGGAAGAACAGCCTGCAGATTTGCAACTGCCCATTGACACCCCCGATTCATTCCATATATAATACATTTCAGTAGAAAGGGAGGTCTCCGCCATGAAACGCATCTTTGCCGTGCTTCTTGTGCTTTTGCTGCTGCCCGCTTCGGTGCTGGCGGAGCGCATGTATGTCCTGCCGGAGAGCGGCCAGCGGCTGCTCACCTGGGAGGAGGTGGCGCAGTGGGACTATGAATCCCTCGGCTATGCCTTCAATGAGATCTTTGCCCGACACGGCTATGATTTTATCCCCGGCGGCGAGTATGAATACTACTTCCGGACCAAGCCCTGGTACAGGCCCAACGGCACCTACAACAACCAGCGGGACTGCTATCCCCGGGTGACGCGCACGGAATGGGCGAACTATGAGCTGATCAAGGAGGTTCGCGCCTACAAGAAGCTCTACGGTGACGGCGGGCTGTCCATCTGGGATCATTTCTCCACCGGCTTTGATACCCTGCAGGGCTTCGATTATATCGAGCTGCGCGCGGGGCAGAGCCTGCCGGTTTATTCTGCGCCCTCCAAGTCCGCCTGGCGCGGCGCGAACGGCAAAGCCTCCGTCTCCACCAACGGCGCGATTTATGCCGCCGGCTGGGAAAGCGGCTGGCTGCTGCTGATGTATGAGACCAACAACGGCTCCATCCGCGTGGGCTATGTCAGCCAGAGCAGCATCCGCGGCGGCGTGGGGATGGACCGCAATCTGAGCTTCTCCTACGCCCCGGCAACGGTGACGGCGCGCTGCACCCTGACCGATGACCCGGCCCGCACCGGCTCATCCATCGCCGAACTGAATCCGGGAACCCAGGTCACCTGGCTGACCCGCTTCTACAACAATTCCGCCTGGGACTATGTGGAGGTCACCGTGAAGGGAAAAACGGCCCGCGGCTTCATCCGTGCCGGCAGCCTGGATATTGCCCGCAGCGATGATCCCCTGGAGCATGTGATCTACAAGTAACAGCACAAACTCCCTTGGGCCTGCAGGGAAGGCCTGATGCAGAAACGGCGCAGTGGATGCTGCGCCGTTTTCGCATGCCGGAAAACATGTGGAAATTTTATTTGATAAAATTGGATTTACCCCCCTTGTGCGCCGGGGATATCAATGATATAATCCCACTAGTTTTTCAGCGGCATCATGATTGGTCGTGGAGGCGTTGCATATGAAGATTCAGATCAATCAGCTGGGTTATACAGCTGATATGAAAAAGGTGGCCCTGCTGCGGGACGAGCTGGCGGAAGAGCTGCAGGTGTTCAATCAGGCAGGTGCGCTGGTCATGACCCTGCCCGTGGATGTGAAGCGGACGGAAATCTGGGGCGATCTGGTGGCGGAGGTGGATTTCTCCGCGCTGCAGGAGCCGGGGATGTATACCCTGCGCTGCGGGGCGGAAAGCTCCTGGCCCTTCCCGGTGGGGGAGCGGCCCTATCAGGCCTGCCTGACGGCGCTGGTGGACATGTTTTATTATCAGCGCTGCGGCGATGATCTGGATGAGCGGGCGGGCGTTTTTGCCCATCCGGCCTGCCATACCGGTCTGGCCCGGGTGTACGGCACGGAGGAGTGGCGCGAGGTGAACGGCGGCTGGCATGACGCCGGCGATTTCGGCCGGTACATCGTGCCTGCGGCCAAGGCGGCGGCGGATCTGCTGCTGGCCTGGCAGTGGAATCCGGCGGCCTTTGAAAAGCCCGGCCTCACGCCTGTTCTGGAGGAGACCCGCTACGAGCTGGAATGGATGCTGAAGATGCAGCGCGAGGACGGCGGCGTGTACCATAAGGTGAGCTGTGCCCGCTTCTGCGGGATGATCATGCCCCATGAGGAACAGGAGGAGCTGATCATCAGCCCTGTCTCCACCACCGCCACCGGCGATTTTGCTGCCTGTATGGCGATGGCCAGCCGCTATTATGCAAAGATCGATACGACCTTTGCCGATCGGATGCTGGCGGCGGCGAAGCGGGCCTGGGACTTCCTGGCGGTGACGGAGCCCATCCTGTTCCGCAATCCAGAGGGAATCTCCACCGGCGGCTACGGCGACCGCGACGATGCGGACGAGCGCCTCTGGGCGCATGTGGAGCTGGCATTGACCTGCGGGGAGGAAAAGTACCTGACCGCTGCCCGGGAAGCGATCCTGCGCTCGGACCGTTGCCATGCGCCGCTGGGCTGGGGCGATATGCGGGGCTATGCCGCCGTGGAAGGCCTCGGGCTGCCCGGCGAGCTGGGCGAGATCTGCCGCCGGTGGGTGCTGGAGGCAGCGGACGATTTGCTGACGCGCATCAACGTCTACGGCATCACCATGACGGAGCGGCTGCCCTGGGGCAGCAATATGAATATCTCCAACGACGGCATGCTCTTCCATCAGGCCTGGCTGCTGACGGGGGCGGAGAAGTACCGGGAGGCAGCGTGGAAGCAGCTGCATTATCTGCTGGGTGTGAATCCGGTGGATACCTGCTATGTATCCGGCTTCGGCACCCGGCCCATGGCCCGTCCCCATCACCGGCCCAGCGTGGCGCTGGGGGTCTGCCAGCCGGGCATGCTCTCCGGCGGCGCCTGCAGCGGTCTGGCGGACGCCTGTGCCCGGGAGCACCTGCAGGGCCAGCCTGCGGGCAAGTGCTTCATTGACATGCATGAGAGTTATTCCACCAACGAGATCTGCGTGTACTGGAACTCTCCGATGGTGGCGCTGCTGGCAGGGCTGACAAAATGAGTAAGCGCATTGAGCTTTGTACCCCGCGCCTGGCGCTGCGCCCGGCGGATCTGACGTATCTGCACACCACCCATGCTTATGCCGGCAATCTGGAAAATACCCGATTTATGATGTATCTGCCCTATGCGGATCTGGCCGAAACGGCAGCCTTCCTGCAGGATGCGCAGGTGCAGTGGGCCATGGCGCTGCCGGAAAGGTATGAGTTTGTCATCCTGCTGGATGGCCGGCACATCGGCGGCATGACCCTGTATATGCAGGAGGACCGCACGGAGGCCGAGCTGGGCTGGGTGCTTCACCGGGACTACTGGCGGCGCGGCTATGTGACAGAGGCAGCGCTGGCGCTGATGACCTTCGCCCGGGAGCAACTGGGCGTCCGGCGCATCTTTGCCTGCTGCGACAGCGAAAACGTGGCTTCCTTCAAAACCATGGAAAAGCTGGGCATGCGGCTTTGCAAGGACGACGGTGTGCGCACGAACCGCTCCATGGGCGAGGCGCGCCGATGCGAGCTGACCTATGAGATCCGCTTCCCGCAATAACAGCGGAACGTTGACATTTCCCGACATTCGTGCTACAATGTATCCAAAGAATGCCGGATGGAAATCCGCTCCTGACGGCAGAAGAAAGGAAGACGTTTTATGGGCAAGTTTGTCGTGCGCGAGGTGCCCTCCGGCATCAAGTTTGACCTGAAGGCCACCAATGGCGAGATCATCGCGACCTCCGAAGTGTACAAGGGCAAGAAGTCCTGCCTGAACGGCGTGAAGTCCGTGATCAAGAACGCCCCCGTGGCGAATGTGGAAGACCAAACCGTGGAGAACTTTGAGAAGGCCAAGTGCCCCAAGTTCGAGATGTACACCGACAAGGCCGGCGAGTTCCGCTTCCGCCTGAAGGCCACCAACGGCCAGATCATCGCGGTGTCCGAGGGCTATGTGGCCAAGAACAGCTGCGAGAACGGCATCGAGAGCGTGAAGAAGAACGCTGCGGATTCCAAGATCGTCGAGGAATAAGCAAACCTGACACGCAAAGGAGCATTCCGGGAGGAACGCTCCTTTTTTGTTGCACCGGGGCGCGGTGTGTGGTACAATCAAAATGGATGTATCTGCGTCCTGAAATCATCAGGGAAGGAAGGCTGCGCCATGCTCAGAAGGCTGATTGCATGCATGCTGCTGCTGTGCTGCATGCCGCTGTGCGCTCCGGCGGAGGAAGTCGGGCAGGCCATTGTCATCAACGAGGTGATGGCCTCCAACGGCATGTACGAAAATGAGGAGAGCTACGACTGGATTGAGCTGCACAACCGCAGCCGCAAGACCGTTGATCTGAGCGGCTGGATGCTCTCCGACGGCAAAAAGAATCCGGCGAAATTCGTCTTTCCCAAGGGCACGAAGCTCAAGGCGGACGGCTATCTGACCGTCTGGTGCACCGGGGAGGACGGCGTGGCGCCGGGCAGCAAATCCCCTTATTATGCAGGCTTTTCTCTCAAGGCGGGGGGCGAAACCCTCTATCTGGCTGATGCAGACGGCGCAGCGGTGCAGACGCTCAGCTATCCCCAGCAGTACTGCAATGTTTCCTGGGGATTGCCGGCGGGCTTTGCCGGGACGCCGTCCGAGGCGGACTACGGCTATCTGGAGACTGCGACCCGGGCGAAAAAAAACGGCAGCACGGTTTATGCAGCCCGGACGGAAACGCCTGCGCTGCAGACGGCGAGCGGCTTTTATCCCGATGGCGTGACGGTGCAGGCGAACTGTCCTGCAGGCGCGGTGCTGCGTTACACGCTGGACGGGGAGACGCCGGACCGGAAGTCTGCCGAGTTCCCGGCAGATGGCCTTGAGATCAGCAAGACAGCCGCACTGCGCATCCGTGCCTTCCGGGACGGGGAAGCGGCCTCCGCTGCGGTCAGCGCCACCTATATCGTGGAAAGCGAGCAGCTGACTCCCGTCGTTTGCCTGACCACCGACGACCAGTACCTGTTCAACAAGAAGACCGGCGCGCTGGTCAAGGGCACGGGCGAGATTCCCAACTACGACAAGGAATGGGAATATCCGGTCAACATCGAATACTTCAACGCCCAGGGCGTGTGCGAGATCAATCAGATGGGCACCTTCACCGCCTCGGGCCACTCCGCGCGGCAGAACGCCCAGAAATCCATTGCCTTGTATGCCCGCAAGGCCTACGGCCATGAGACCTTCGCCTTCAATCCCTTCCCGACCAGGGACTATAAGGGCTACAAATCCATCCTGCTCCGGGCAGCCAATTCGGATTTCTCCGCCACCCGGCTGCGGGATATCGTCGCCTCCTCCCTGGCAAAGGGGCAGGGAATTCTCTATCAGGATCATGTGGTGATCCAGGTGTATATCAACGGCGAATACTGGGGCCACTACAACCTGCGGGAGAAGATCAACAAGCATTTCATCGCCGCCTACGAGGGTGTGACGGAGGAGGCGGAGGTGGATGCGATCGACATCCTGGCTCGCACCGGCACGGACCGCTTCACCCAGAACGGCAATAACGAGGACTGGCTGGAACTGGCGGATTTCTGCAAGAAGAACGATCTGAACGACCCCGAAAACCTGGCTTTTGTCGAGGAGCGGCTGGACATCGACAACATGTTCACCCATGCGGCCTACCAGATCATCCTGGGCAATGTGGACTTCACCAACGTGCGGGTCTACCGCGTGCCCGGCGGCAAATGGCGCTATATCCTCTTTGACGTGGAGGCCTGCTGGCGGAACCTGGAGAAAACGCCGCTGGAATACTACATCAAGCCGGTCTCCGGGAAGATCCAGGGCTTCCGCCACGAGCCGCTGAACGCGCTGCTGAAGGTCCCGGAATACAAAGACAGATTCCTCCGGCGCATCGCGGAGCTGCTGGACACGGTCTTTGTGTGGGACAATGTGGAAAGGCAGTTTGACGAAGTCATCGCCCAGCTGGAGCCGATCCTGCCGCGCCACATCGAGCGCTGGAACAATATGAAGCTCAAGAACTGGCAGACCAATATCGGCGCCACGAAGTATTACGCCCGGGTGCGCCCCCGTAAGATCCCCGAGCTGCTGAAGAAGGCCATGAAGCTGACCAACGCCGAGATGGAAACCTATTTCGGCGAGGTGCTGGAGAAGCTGGAAGTGACAAACGCCCGCTCGGAATAATCTGTCAGCATGAAAATAGACCCCTGCATCGCGCAGAGGTCTTTTTTGTATGGGATTTAGTTGATGCGGCCATCGCCGCCGCAGGTAGTGCAGGAAGATTCCCGGCGGCCATCACCGGAGCAGGCGGAACAGCGGGACTCGGTTTCGCCGCGGCCGGAGCAGCTGGTGCAGCGGCGGTCACCGGTGCCGGAGCAGCCTGTGCAGCGTTTTTTTCCTGTGCCCGAACAGGAGGTGCACCGGCGTTCGCCGTCGCCGCCGCAGGTGGTGCAGCGCTTGCTGCCGTGCGTGCCCGTGCCGCCGCAGGAACCGCAGCGGCGTTCGCCGCTGCCGTAGCAGCCGGAGCAGTTGTTGTACCCCTTACCGGAGCAGGAGATGCAGTCGCGTTCGCCGTCGCCACCGCAGTTGGCGCAGCGGCGCTCAATGTCGCCGTCACCGCCGCAGGAGGTGCAGCTTCTGGTGACTTGTCCGTCGCCGCCGCAATTGGTACAGGAGCGGCTGGAACTGGTGGGGCGAGGCGTAGCGGTGGGCTTCGCGGTTGTTTTGACGGTTGTCTTTTCAGAGGCTGCGCCTGTTGCCTCTGTTTTCGGTGTGGCTGTTGGCTTCACAGCGGTCTGTGAGGCGCCGTTTGCGCGGTCACCCTTGTCGGTATAGTCAAATTCAGAGGCATAGGTGATCTGAACGTAGTTATCACGATCATACTGTGTGTAGTAAAGGACGATATGGGCTGCGCTGATCTGCCAACCTTCTTTATCATCGTGATAACCGGGACTGCTCAGCTTTGCCTGACCAGCGTAGCCCAGCGCATAACGCACAATGTGCTGATTGTTGGCGTAGTTATTGGTAAAGTGGGCGTGCTTATGGATATTGTACTGCTCAAGAAGAAGGTCAATGTAGGCCAGCGCGACATTCTTGACATTGTTCTTGGAGCCGTAAAGGGTCACACGCTTGCAGAAACCAAAATCCTCGGTTCGGGCGTCGGAGAGAAGATTGCCGGCAAAGGCGGTCAGGTCCGGCAGGACGGGGGCTTTGGCTGCGGAGGCGGCCAACGGAAGCAGCAGAAACAAGGCCAGCAACAAACTGAGGATATGCTTTTTCATGAGTTTATCACCTCCGTGAATTTGTTTACATGGTAACACATATTCCTGAGTCCCGCAAGCAGGAAATGCTTTTTTGCGGCAGACGGCGGTTTCGCCTTTACATTCCTTTTGAATTGCAGTATAATAAGATGATTTATTATGCCCATATCGGGCAATGCGGCACGGGAGGAAACACCATGTCCAAGACGATCTCCATCATCAATCAGAAGGGCGGCGTGGGCAAGACGACCACGGCGGTCAACCTGTCTGCCCTCATGGCGGATATGGGCCAGAAGGTCCTCCTGATCGACCTGGACCCCCAGGGCAACACCACCTCCGGCCTCGGTATGGCGGTGGAGGAGGTCTCGGTGTACGAGGTGCTGATGGGCCGCGTCAAGATGAAGGACGTGGTGGAGAAGACCGACTTCAAAAACCTGTCCATCGCCGGGAGCGACATCCGCCTGGCAGATGCAGAGCTTCAGCTGGTCAGCGCCGACAAGCGGGAATTCCGCCTCAAAACCGCGCTGGCAGCCGTCGCCAAGGACTTTGACTTCATCCTCATCGACTGCCCGCCGAGCCTGAGCCTGCTGACTGTCAATGCCCTGACTGCCTCGGACAGCGTCATCATCCCCATCCAGTGCGAATACTACGCGCTGGAGGGCGTGGCAAGCCTGATCCAGACCATCCAGCGGGTAAAGAAGAGCTTCAACCCCCGCCTGGACATCGAAGGCGTACTGCTGACGATGCTGGACGGCCGCACCAACCTGGGCCTGCAGGTGGTGGCGGAGGTCAAGAAGCATTTCAAGAAGCAGGTGTACGCCACCGTGATCCCGCGCACCGTGCGCCTGGGCGAAGCGCCCTCCCACGGCGAGCCCATCCATATTTACGACAAGCGCTCCACCGGTACCACCGCCTACGCGGCTCTGGCCCAGGAGGTGCTGGGACGCAACGGCATCAAGGTGGACAAAGCCTGGAAGCTTTGACAATTCGGAATGCGGAATTCGGAATGCAGAATTGATCGTGAAAGCATTTCGAATGAAAGCATCCGTTCAGAACAGTCACCTAATTCCGAATTCCGAATTCATCATTCCGAATTCAAAAACGAACGGAAAGTGAGTTTTTGCCATGCCTAAGAAGACGCGCGGACTTGCCCGGGGCCTGGACGCCCTGCTGCCCGAACTGGATACTGCGGCCCCCGGCGCGGGCCAGGAGATCGCCATCGGCGATATCGATCCCAATCCCGATCAGCCCCGCCATATCTTTACCGAAGAGAGCATCCAGCAGCTGGCCCAGTCGATCAAGGATCAGGGCGTGCTGCAGCCGATCCTCGTAACCCCGGTGAAGGGCGGCCGCTATCGCATCGTCGCCGGCGAACGCCGCTGGCGCGCGGCCCGTGCGGCAGGCCTCAATGCCGTGCCCTGCATTGTGCGGGAGATGGACGTGGTGACCCAGATGGAAATCGCGCTGATCGAGAATATCCAGCGCGAGGATCTGAACCCCATCGAAACCGCCATGGGCATCCAGAGCCTGATGAAGCAGTGCGGCTATACGCAGGAGACGGTGGCCCAGCGGCTGTCCAAGTCCCGTCCGACGGTGGCGAATCTGCTGCGGCTGCTGACCCTCCCCGAGGACGTGATCGACATGGTGCGCCGCAGCACGCTCAGCGCCGGCCATGCCCGCGTGCTGGCGGGTCTGGACTCCGACGATGTGAAGCGCAGCCTGGCCAATCGCACCGTGGAGGAGGGCTGGAGCGTCCGCCAGCTGGAAAACGCGGCGGCGCTGCTCAAGCAGAGCAATGCGAAATTGCCCCGGCAGGAAAAGCCCCTGCATGTGCTGCCTGCCGAGCTGACGGAGCTGGAGACGCTGTGCCGGGAGACCTTCGGCATGCGCGCCACCCTGACCGGTACGAGCAAGAAGGGCAAGATCGTCCTGCAGTATTATTCCCAGGATGAGCTGGAGCGCCTCAATGAGGTGCTGCAGCAGCTGAACAATCTGTCATAAGGAGGGTTCCCCATGGCCAAGCTCCCGCCCCTTCCTGAGCTGCCCCGCTGGGACGGCCCGCTGTCCCATCCCTTTTATTCCAATGTGGTTAAACGTGCATTGGACTTCCTGCTGGCGCTGGTGATGCTGATCCCCGCCAGCCTGGTGATGATCCCGCTGGCAATCTGGGTGAAGCTGGACAGCCCCGGCCCGGTGCTGTACCGGGCGGTGCGCGGCGGCTACAAGAACCAGCCCTTCTATATCATGAAATTCCGCACCATGGTGGTGGACGCGGACAAGACCGGCGGCTGCACCGCCAAGGACGATCCCCGGGTGACCCGCTCGGGCCGCATCATGCGCCGGCTGAAGCTGGATGAGCTGCCCCAGCTGCTCAATATCCTCAAGGGCGATATGTCCTTCGTGGGCCCGCGCCCGGAGCTGCTGCTGTACACCAATGCTTATACGGAGGAGCAGCAGTGCATCATGTGGGTGCGCCCCGGCATCACCGACCGTTCCTCCATCGTGTACATCGCCCAGGATGAGATCGTCGGCACGGAGAACCCCGTGGAGAACTACGAGAAGTACATCCTGCCCGAAAAAAACCGCCTGCGCGTGGAGTATGCGAAGAACCAGAGCTTTATGCTGGATATGCAGCTCTTCTTCGAGACCATCGGCGGCGTGTTCGGCAAGGCGAAGAAGATGGCGGAAGAAAAGGGGAAGAAGGCATGACCTATACTGAAAAGACCCATGCGGCCTTCGCCGGCGCGCCCATCGACACGTCCGACCCGAAAACGCTGGCATGGCTGATCCGCCGCCACGGGCTGGAAATGACCCACATCAGCCGGGGCAGCCATATCGGTGCGATCTTCTCCCTGGCGGAAATCATGGCGACCCTCTATACCGGCGTGCTGAATGTTGACCCGGAAAATCCGAAGCTGCCCGGGCGTGACCGGCTGATCCTCTCCAAGGGCCATGCGGGCGCAGCGGTGTATGCGGCGCTGGCGGAGCGCGGCTTCTTCAATGTGGAGGAGCTGAGCACCCATTATGCCAACGGCTCCCGCTTGTCCGGCCATGTGAGCCACAAGGGCGTGCCGGGCGTGGAGTTTTCCACCGGCTCCCTGGGGCATGGCCTGGCAGTTGCCGCCGGTATGGCGCTGGGCGGAAAGAAGGACAAGGCGGACTGGCGCGTGTTCTGCGTCCTGGGCGACGGCGAATGCGACGAGGGCTCCGTTTGGGAGGCGGCGTTGCAGGCCCACCAGTACAAGCTGGACAACCTGATCGCTGTGGTGGATCATAACCGCATGCAGTCCCTGGACTTCTGTGAGAATACCATCGCCCTGGAGCCCTTCACGGACAAGTGGGCTTCCTTCGGCTGGAACGTGATGCAGGTGGACGGGCATGACACGGAAGCCCTGCGCGCCGCCTTCAAGCAGGCAAAGGCCAACCGTGGCACCGGCAAGCCCACCGTTATCATTGCGGAAACCACCAAGGGCAAGGGCGTATCCTTTATGGAAAATGATATCCTGTGGCACTATCGCACGCCCCAGGGCGAGGAATACGAAGCGGCACTGAAGGAACTGGAGGCGCAGAGGCCATGAGAGATGCATTCACCCGTGCGCTGATGCGCGAGGCTGCAAAGGATCCCCGGCTGACGCTGGTGACCGGCGATCTGGGCTTCGGCGTACTGAAGCCCTTCTGGGAGACCTACCCTGACCAGTTCGTCAACGCAGGCATTGCCGAGCAGGGCATGACCGGCCTGGCTGCCGGCCTTGCCATGACCGGGCGCACCGTGCTGACCTATTCCATCGGCAATTTCCCGACCCTGCGCTGCATCGAGCAGATCCGCAACGACTGTGCCTACCATAATGCCAACGTCAAGGTGGTCTGCGTGGGCGGCGGCTTTGTCTACGGCAGCCTGGGCATGTCCCACCATGCGACGGAGGATATGGCGATCCTGCGCGCGCTGCCCGGCGTGACGGTGTTCACCCCCGGCGATCCCCATGAGGTAGAGGCGATTGTGCCGGTGATGCTGAATACTCCCGGCACCTGCTATCTGCGCCTGGGCCGGGGCGGCGAACCCTACCTGCATGAGCAGCCCATCGAGCACTATACCGCGCCCAGGGCACTGACCCTGCGCGAGGGCGGGGATGTGGCGCTGCTGTCCGCCGGCGGCATCCTGACCCAGACCGTCGGGGCGGCCAGGCTCCTGGCGGAGCAGGGCGTGTCCGCAGAGGTGGTCAGCTTCCCCTGCCTCAAACCCATTGACACGGAGAAGCTGGCTGAGCTGGCCCGGCGCTTCAAGCACATCGTTACGGTGGAGGAGCACTCCATCGTGGGCGGCTTTGGCAGCGCGGTGTGTGAGGCGATTGCAGAGACCGGCAGCGGCTGCCGCGTCCACCGCATCGGTATGGAGGACGTGTATTCCACCATCGTCGGCACGCAGGATTATCTGCGCAGCGAATATCGGATGGATGCCGGAGCGATCTGCGAGCGGACGCTGGCATGGCTGCGCGGCTGAGAACCACGAAAGAGGTTATTGATATGGAAGAAAAGAAGCTGAGCCTGCCGGAGATCCATGCAGAGCTGATCGAGCAGCTGCGGGACGTGATCGCAGTCTGCGAGCGGCACGGCATTGAGTACAACCTCATGTGCGGCACCCTGCTGGGCGCGGTGCGTCACAAGGGCTTCATCCCGTGGGATGACGATGTGGATCTGCTGATGACCCGCGCGAATTTCGAGAAGTTCCGCGTGGTGTATCCCAAGGAGTGCGACCGGCGCTTCGAGCTGACCTATCTGGACACCTGGACGCCCCGCGTGATGAACCGCGACCCGGAAAAGGCGGCGGCGTTCACGGACTTTTTCATTCTTGACCCCGTGCCTGCGCCCGGTATCCGGCGCAAGCTGTGGTTCCTGCGGCTGCATATGCTGCAGGGCATGATGAAGAAGAACGTGGATTACAGCAGGTTTAATCTGAAGAACAAGATCCTGCTGTTCGGCACCCATCTCATGGGCCTGCCCTTCTCCACCCAGTGGAAGGCGAAGATGTATGACAAATGGTCCACCTCTGTCAAGGAGGGGAATGACCTGTGCATGTCCAACGGCGCCTTTGAGCTGATGATGCACATCTGGCATCCGGAGCAGTTTGAGGAGAAGGAAAAGGTGCCCTTTGAGACGCTGGAATGCCTGATTCCGAAGAAGTGGGACGAGGTGCTGACGATTCTCTTCGGCCCGGATTATATGACGCCGCCGCCGGAATCCGAGCGCGTCGCCAAGCACTTGGACGTATAAGCACGCGGAACCAATTCCAAGGAAAAGAAACCGCCGCAGCGCGAAAAGGGTCAAGGGGCGATGCCCCTTGCGCGGGTGCAGGGGCGGCGTTAGCCCCTGCCCGTCGGAGACCCCGCGCCGCAGCGCAAATCCTCACGCGCCTTTCGAGAATCCACCGGATTCGAGAAACAGCTCACGCAGCAGCAAAGGAACTGCCAAACCGCGCCTCCCGCGCAGCCGCAAAGGAACCGCCGACCCGCACCTCCCACGCAGCCGCAAAGGAACCGCCGACCCGCACCTCCCACGCAGCCGCAAAGGAACCGCCGACCCGCGCCTCCCACGCAGCCGCAAAGGAGCTGCCGACCCGCTGCTGCATAGGCTCGACCGGTTTCTTCCACCCCTCATACGAAAGGATTTCCTACATAAATATATGGATATGATATTCTGCCCGCTGTACTCCGGATCGAGCGGCAACGCGCTCTTCGTGCAGTACGGCGGCACTCGTCTGCTGATCGATGCAGGCAAATCCGGCAAGATGATCGCCGAGGCGCTGGACATGATCGGCGTCGATCCCGGGACGCTGGACGGCATCCTGGTGACCCATGAGCATACTGATCATATTGCCGGCGTGGGCGTGATGGCCCGCAAGTACAAGCTGCCGGTCTATGCTACCGCCGCCACCTGGGAGGCCATGGAGGGAAAGGTCGGGAAAGTGCCCGAGGGCTGCCGCCGGACCTTTGATACCTTCATGGACTTTTATCTGGGCGATATTGGCGTAGTGCCCTTCTCCATCCCCCACGATGCGGCAGACCCTGTGGGCTATCGGCTGTGGGGCGGCAACGTGAGCATCTCCACGGCGACGGATCTGGGCTTCTTCCCGCGTACGGTGCGGGACGCGGTGGCCGGGTCGTCCCTGGTGCTGCTGGAGAGCAATCACGACCCGGATATGCTCCGCATGAACGATCATTACTCGATGCGGCTCAAGCAGCGCATCCTGTCCAATCACGGACACCTGAGCAACGACGCCTGCGCAGAAGCCCTTCTGCAGCTGGTGGATCACGGTACGCAGCATGTGATTCTCGGCCATCTGAGCGGGGAGAACAACACGCCGACGCTGGCCCGACGGGTGAGCGAGGAGAGAATGCAGCGCGAGGGCGTCCGGCTGGGCGTGGATCTGTTCCTGGACGTGGCCCGGCGGGATCAGGTAGGCAGTATCTATACCCTGGAGGCGGACGTATGAGCAAGACGCGCCGCATGCTGCTGATCCTGCTGGGAATTGCGCTGCTGCTCCGCCCGGCGGACATGCTGCTGAAGGTTCTTCTGCCGGATGCTTCGGTGGCGCCGGCGGCAGTCTGCGTTGGCGGGATGGTGATGACGATCCTGCTGCTGGGCGTGCCGGCGTGGGTGATGCGCCCATGGCAGAGCCTGCGTCTGCCGCAGCAGAAATCCCGGACGCCGGGCATTCTGCTGGGGGCAGTGATGGCTGTTGTATGCCGGGCGGCGATCACGCCGCTGGACGGCGCGTGGCAGGCGTGGCTGAAGGTCACGCCGGATGCGCTGCCCATGCCGGAGTCCGTGCCGATGGCCATGCTCTACATTCTGGCGCTGGCGGTGATCCCCGCGCTGGCGGAGGAAGCCTTCTTCCGCGGGGCGCTGCTGACGAGCCTGCTGGACGGCAGCCGCCGGGTGACGGCGGTGCTGCTGACGGCAGTGAGTTTCACGCTGATGCACGGAAGCCTGGCGCAGCTGCCCGGGCACCTGGTCTTTTCGTTGCTGCTGACGCTGCTGATGATCCGGACAGGCCGGATTGCTGTGCCGATGACTGCCCATTTTGTGTATAATCTGACCGCGCTGAACTGGGTGAGCGTCCCTCTGTGGGGCAGCGCATTGTGCGGTCTGGCGCTGATTGCGCTGGCAGCGTGGATCATCATCCGCCGACCGAAATATGCCCATCCGCCGATGAAGGGGCCGGACGGGCTGATTGCCGCTGCGGCGCTGGCTGCGATGGCGGCTTCCTACTTGATTTGATACCGGAGGGATACCATGATACTCCTTTCCCTGCAGGGCGTCACAAAGAGCTTCGGCACCAATGAGGTGCTGCGGGACGCCTCTCTTGTCCTTCAGGACGGCCAGCGCATGGGCCTGGTCGGCGTGAACGGCTGCGGCAAGTCCACGCTGATGAAGATCATAGCCGGCGTTGAGTCCTCCGACGGGGGCACGATCACCATGCAGAAGGGCCTGCGGCTTGGCTATCTGGCCCAGCAGGGCGAGGTGGGCGAGGGCCGCACGGTGCTGGAGGAGCTGGAATCTGTTTTTGAGCCGGTGGTGGAAATGGAAAACCAGCTGCGCCGCATGGAGGAGCAGATGGCGGAATGCGGGGACGATATGATCCGCCTGAGCCGCCTGGGCAGCCAGTACGACGCGCTGACGCTGGAGTTTGAGCGCCGCAACGGCTACGGCTGGCGCTCCACCGTGCAGGGCGTGCTGGCGGGCCTTGGCTTCCGCAAGGAGCAGCAGAACCAACTGGCGAGCCTCCTCTCCGGCGGCGAGCGCACCCGGCTGTGCCTGGGCCGCATGCTGCTGACTGAGCCGGACCTGCTGCTGCTGGACGAGCCGACCAACCACCTGGATCTCAAGTCCATTGCCTGGCTGGAGGAGTATCTGCGCACCTATAAGGGCGCGGTGCTGCTCATCAGCCATGACCGTTATTTCATGGATCACGTCTGTGACCGGATGTGCGAGCTGCTCCTGGGCGTGACGGAATGCTACGACGGCAACTATACATCTTATATGGCCCAGCGGACGGAGCGATTTGAAATCCGCATGAAAGCCTGGGAGCTCCAGCAGAAGGAGATCGCCCGGCAGGAGGCCATCATTGCCCGCTACCGTCAGTTCAACCGGGAAAAGTCCATCAAGCTGGCGGAAAGCCGGGAAAAGCGGCTGGAGAAGATCGAACGCCTCGAAAAGCCCAAGGATGAATCCGCCATCCGCTTCCGCTTTGACGTGCGCCGCCGCACCGGCGATGATGTGCTGATGATCGACGAGCTCTCCAAGGGCTTTGACGGCCGCACCCTCTTTGAGCATGTGAAGATGCATGTGCGCGCCGGAGACCGCATTGCCATCATCGGCGACAACGGCGTGGGCAAATCAACGCTGTTCAAGTGCATCACCGGCGAGCAGAAGCAGGATACGGGTACCATCCGCTTCGGCGCGGGCGTGGATCTGGGGTATTACGATCAGCATCAGGCGCATCTGCATGAGGAAAAAACCGTGCTGGACGAGGTCTGGGATGATTTCTTCCGACTGGATCAGACGGAGGTGCGCGGCGCGCTGGGACTCTTCCTTTTTACAGGGGACGACGTGCTCATGCCCGTCTCGACCCTCTCCGGCGGCGAAAAGGGCCGCGTGGCGCTGACCAAGCTGATGCTGCGCAAAGATAACGTCCTCCTCCTGGACGAGCCGACCAACCATCTGGACATGGACTCCCGCGAGGTGCTGGAGGATGCGCTGGAGAATTTCCCCGGCACGATCCTTGCCATCAGCCATGACCGCTATTTCATCAACCGCTTTGCCGAGAAGGTCTGCGTGCTGGAAGCCGGCGGCGTAAAGGAATACCTGGGCAATTACGACGACTATTTTGAGAAGATCAACCGGGAGCAGGCGCCGGACAGCGAGTTTGCCGGCATGACCCGCACCGCCATGGAAAAGGAAAAGCGCAAATCCCGCGAGGAGGAAAAGCGCATCAAGGAGCGCAAGCTGGCCCTTCAGAATGCGGAAAAGGCCATTGCTGCTGCCGAGGATGAGGCGGCGGAGATCGAAGCGCAGCTGGCAGACCCGGCCACCTATGCCGATCCGGAGAAGGCTGCAGCGCTGGCAAAGGCGTACCAGGCCAAGAAGGATGAGATCGACCGGCTCTATGCGGAATGGGAAGCCATGGAAGCGGAAGAATAAAAATGAATATTTCGGGAAGAAACCCCTCCCTTTGCGCGTTGTATGGGCAAAGGGAGGATATTTATATGAAGAGACTGGCTGCGGCTGTGCTGCTGATGATCCTGCTGAGCACAGCGGCAATGGCGGAGATCACGGTGGAAGTGGACGGCGTGAACGGTGTGGAATGCTATACAGCGATCCGGACAGACAATCTGTCCCTGCACTTTGATTGGATAAAATGGTGCTACAGAACGGATGCCGGCCTGATCTGGCAGGCTGACCCGATTGCGTTTCCCAAGCTGGAACCGTTGCTGATGCCGCAGAATGAAGAAGAAATCCTCGCGATGAACAGCCTTTATGCGGCGCTGGAGGATGCGTCGGGCTTCTGGAACGTTGAAACGACAGGGGAGGGCAGGCTGCCGGTGCATACCGCGCCGGACCGCAACGCACTGCGCGGGGCGGACGGCAAGGCGGCGGTGGAGCTGTCCGGCGGCGTGCGCCTGTTGATGGACTGGGACGGTTGGTCGCTGGTGGAATACCGCATCAGCCGGGATGCACACCGCATTGGCTGGGTGCCGACCAACCGGCTGGGGGTCGCGCCGGTGCTGCTGACGGATATTGCTGTCACGCTGAAGCCGGACGCCTTCCTGACGGATGACCCGATCAGCTCCTGGCGGCATGTGGCGGAGGCAGATGCGCTGAAGGAGGTGCATCTGATGGCGAAGCAGGACGCCTTCTGGGGCTATGTCCGTGCGGAAATGCCGGATGGTCAGGCAGTCTGGGGCTTTGTGCCGATGCGCAGCATGGTGCGGGAGGACACGGTCGATCAGGCGATGATGGAAAAGCTGGCGGGTGACTGGGGCTTCGCCGGCGGGGGGGAGCTGATGGCGGAGCTGTTCACACTGTCGGCAGACGGGAGCATCACCTATTGGCGGCTCCCTGAGGAGGATATGCTCCGCCAGGCCTGGATGACAGAGTCGCTGGCAGGAAAGGAAACGACGGTGATGTCACAGCACACCTGGCAGATCGTTTCCGGCACTGCTGGCTATGAATATGACCTGCTCCTGACCGGCAGCACTGGCAGGGTAGGACGCCTGCATGCCATATATAATGAAGAAGAGCAGATCCTTTCCCTGACGCAGGGAGAGGCAGGGGGCTCCTGGCAGCGGCTGGAGAAATAAATCTGAGACGTCCGGACGACCGGGCGTCTTTTTTGTGCCGGACAGTTGTACACGGCGATTGGCGTATCCATTGATGAAAAACGATGTTGTGGAAACGTTTACAAAGTAGACACACTCATGAACGTGTGTATAAAAACGGCCGCAAATGCAGTGATTACAAGGTGTGCAAGAAATAAAAGTGAAAAGTCGGCAAATCGGAGAAGAAGGATGGGGGATTTGCATGAATGGATGGATACGCCGGATAGCGTGTATAAAGTGAAATGAGCAAAAGTGCAGGAAACAGCCGGTTTAGCGGCTTGAAGAAGCAAAAAACATTGAAAATTTCCTGAAAAAGTTGCGGAAAACCCCTTGATTTATTCTGCGTTATACTGTATAATGTGTCTGTTGTCTGTTTAGGGATGAAGTGGTAAGTTGCCGCCAGGCCAGGCGGGTAATTATCATGGACCAGCCCGTCAATCGGGCGACGGACTCGAGACGCGGCGGTGCTTGCACCTGCAGTGAGCGCTGTGACGGCGTCAACGAGACGAAATAGGAGGTAAATCAATGGCCATCCAGAAAATCCGCATCAAGCTCAAGAGCTATGAGCACACCCTGATCGACCAGTCCGCTGAGCGGATTGTCGAGGCTGCCAAGCGCACTGGCGCCCGCGTGTCGGGCCCGATCCCGCTCCCCACTGAGAAGGAGATCGTGACCATCCTGCGCGCTACTCACAAGTACAAGGACAGCCGTGAACAGTTCGAGCGTCGCACCCACAAGCGACTGATCGACATCATCAACGCGAGCCCCAAGACCGTGGACGCCATGTCGAAGCTCGAACTTCCTGCTGGTGTCGAAATCGAAATGAAGCTGTAAGGCAGGAGGAACGAAACAATGAAGAAAGCGATCGTGGGTAAGAAGATCGGCATGACGCAGATCTTCACCGAAGATGGCCGTCTTGTTCCGGTCACCGTGATCGAGGCTGGCCCCTGCACCGTCGTGCAGACCAAGACCGTTGAGACTGATGGCTACACTGCCGTCCAGGTGGGCTTCGGCGAGATGACCGAGAAGCGCGCCGAGAAGCTCCACACCAAGGCTGAGCTGGGCCACTACAAGAAGGCCGGCGTCGAGGCCAAGCGCGTCCTGCGCGAGTTCCGCTTCGATGACTGCTCTTCCTACAAGGTTGGCGACGTGATCACCGTTGAGCAGTTCGCTGCCGGCGACAAGATCGACGTGACCGGCACCTCCAAGGGCCATGGCTACACCGGCGCCATCCAGCGCTGGAACCAGCACACCGGCCCCATGGCGCACGGCTCCAAGTATCACCGTGGCGTGGGTTCCCTGTCCGCTAACTCTGATCCTTCCCGTGTTTTCAAGAACAAGCACATGGCTGGCCACTACGGCGTTGACCGCGTGACTGTTCAGAACCTGGAAGTTGTCTCTGTGGATGTGGAGCGCAACCTGCTGCTGGTCAAGGGTGCTGTGCCCGGCGCCAACAAGGGTCTGCTGATCATCCGCGACACCGTCAAGTGATGCCGCGAGGAGGAAAGTAACAATGGCTAAGACTGCTCTTTACAATATGGAAGGCGCGGCCATTGGCGAGGTTGAACTGAGCGACGCGATTTTCGCTTCCTCTATCAACGAGGCCGCCATGCATCTGGTCGTCCGTTCCTACCTGGCCGCTCAGCGCCAGGGCACCCAGAGTGCCAAGACCCGCACCGAGGTCCGCGGCGGTGGTCGCAAGATCTACCGTCAGAAGGGCACCGGCAATGCTCGTCACCATGGCAACCGTGCTCCCCAGTTCACCCACGGCGGCGTCGTGTTCGCTCCCAAGCCCCGCGATTACTACATCGCGGTGCCCAAGAAGGTTCGCCGCCTGGCCTTCAAGTCCGCGATGACCACCAAGCTGAACGCCGGCGAGATCGTCGTTGTGGATGAGATCAACCTGACCGAAGGCAAGACCAAGCTGATGGCGAAGGTTCTGAAGAACCTGAACGCCGAGAAGAAGGCGCTGGTCGTCCTGCCCGAGCGTGAGGAGAACGTGGTCCGCGCCACCGCCAACCTGGCCGAGGCTGCCACCACCTACGTCAACACCCTGAATGTCTACGATATCCTGAACGCCAACAAGCTGATCCTGACCAAGGCTGCTCTGGCGCTGGTTGAGGAGGTGTACGCATAATGAAGAATCCCCACGACATCATCCGCCGTCCGGTTCTGACCGAGAAGGCGTACACCTGCATCGCTGACAAGCGTTACATCTTCGAGGTCGACGTGCACGCCACCAAGACCGAGATCAAGCAGGCCGTTGAGGCTGTCTTCGCTGAGGACGGTGTCAAGGTCGAGAAGGTCAACACCCTGCGCACCATGGGCAAGATCAAGCGTCAGGGCCGCACTGCTGGCCGCACCCCCGAAGTCAAGAAGGCCTACGTCACGCTGAAGAAGGACTCCAAGCCCATCAAGTTCTTCGAAGGCATGGCCGAGTAAGCAAGGGAGGACAAGAGAATGGCTATTCGTCTTTACAAGCCGACTTCGCCCGCCCGGCGCTTCATGTCGGTTCTGACCTACGAGGAAATCACCAAGAAGAGCCCTGAGAAGAGCCTGGTCGAGTACCTGAAGAAGAACGCCGGCCGCAACAAGCAGGGCAAGATCACCGTCCGTCATCAGGGCGGCGGCAACAAGGTCAAGTATCGTATCATCGATTTCAAGCGCAACAAGCTGGAAGTTCCCGCCAAGGTTGCCGCCATCGAGTACGATCCCAACCGCAGCGCGTTCATCGCTCTGCTGTTCTACGCTGACGGCGAGAAGCGCTACATCCTGGCTCCCCAGGGCCTGAAGGTTGGCGACACCGTCGTCTCCTCCGAGAATGCTGACATCAAGCCCGGCAACGCGCTGCCCATGTCCTGCATCCCCGTTGGTACCCTGATCCACAACCTGGAGCTCAAGCCCGGCCGCGGCGGCCAGCTGGTCCGTTCCGCCGGCATGAGCGCTCAGCTGATGGCCAAGGAGAACGGCTTTGCTACCGTGCGTCTGCCCTCCGGCGAGATGCGCAAGCTGCCCCTCAACGCCAAGGCTACCATCGGCACTGTGGGCAACTCCGATCATGAGAATGTGCGTCTGGGCAAGGCTGGCCGCGTCCGCCACATGGGCATCCGTCCCACCGTCCGCGGCGTCGTCATGAACCCCTGCGACCATCCGCACGGCGGCGGCGAGGGCAAGAGCCCCGTCGGTATGCCTGCTCCTGTGACTCCGTGGGGCAAGCCCGCTCTGGGCCTGAAGACCCGCAAGCACAAGAAGTACTCCAACAAGATGATCGTCAAGCGCGCCAGCAAGAAGTAAGCGCGTATCCTGCAGGAAGGAGGCAGCTAAATGAGCCGCTCTATTAAGAAAGGCCCCTATGTTGAGGCCGCGCTGATGAAGCGCATCGTTGAAATGAACAACGCCAACAAGAAGAACGTTGTGAAGACCTGGTCCCGCTCTTCCACGATCTTCCCGGATTTCGTCGGCCATACCATCGCCGTGCATGACGGCCGCAAGCATGTGCCGGTCTACGTGACCGAGGACATGGTCGGTCACAAGCTGGGCGAGTTCGCCCCCACCCGTACCTTCAAGGGTCATGCGGGTGACAAGGCTTCCGGCCGCAAGTAAGAAGAGAGGAGTGAAACGAAATGGCTACTCGTGAAAAGCAGAAGGCCGCGTTCCGCAAGGAAAACGCCGACCGTCGCCCCAAGGCACACGCCAAGTACGTTCGCATCTCCTCCCGCAAGGTGAAGATCGTGATCGATCTGATCCGCGGCAAGAATGTGGACGAAGCAGCGGCGATCCTGATGTACACCCCCAAGGCCGCTTCCCCCGTCGTGCTGAAGGTGCTCAACAGCGCCATCGCCAACGCGGTGAACAACCTGGAGATGGATCGTAAGGACCTGTACGTCGCCGAAGTGTACGCCAACCCCGGCCCCACGCTGAAGCGCTACGTTGCCCGCAGCCGCGGCAGCGCGTCCCCCATGCTCAAGCGCACCAGCCACATCAGCGTGGTGCTGGACCAGAAGAAGGCGTAAGGAGGTTTA
>JAFQIB010000139.1 GCA_017397765.1 Clostridia bacterium
CGCAGGAACTCAGACGCCCACTGTTCGGTCAGATGGTTGGGAACCACAAACATGGCTTTCTGGCACAAGCCCAGGCGTTTACTTTCCATGACCGCTGCGATCATTTCAAAGGTCTTGCCGGCACCCACTTCATGTGCCAGCAGCGTATTGCCGCCGTATAGGATGTGGGCAACAGCGTTCCGCTGATGCTCCCGCAGGGTGATTTCCGGGTTCATACCGGCGAAGGCAATGTGCGAGCCATCATATTCGCGCAGCCGGATGCTGTTGAAACGCTCGTTGTATTCCTGCACCAGCCGGTGGCGGCGATCAGGATCGCGCCAAATCCAGTCGCGGAAAGCATCTTTGATGGCCTGCTGTTTCTGCTGAGCAAGGGTGGTTTCACGCTGATTCAGCACTCTGCGTTCGTTACCGTCTGCATCCCTGATGACATCATAGATACGGGTATCCCTCAGATTCAGGCTGTCCTCCAGAATCTTGTAGGCGTTGGCAAAGGTCGTGCCGTATGTGGAGTAAGCGGCTACGTCATTGGCGGAAACCTTTGTCTTGGAGGAAATGAACCATTCTGCTGTGTGGGGAGAGTAGTTGATCTGAAACATGCGCTGCTGGTAGAACGGGGTACGGAAGGTTTCATACATGAATTTCTGATAGATTTCCTTGTCAATCCACGTTGCACCCAGGCGAATATCAATATCCGAAGCATCCAGATCCTGCGGCTGTGCCGATTCCAAGGCTGTTACGTTGGGGGCGAAGCGCGCATCGTTCTGGGCTGCGAAGCGGGCATCGCGCAGCTTTTGGCGCACATTGCCGGAGAGATATTCGTCGGCAGTCACATAGCGAAGGGGACGATCTGTGCTGACGGACTCTGGCAGCGGGAAGATCACGCCGGTCAGTTCATCTGCGAGTTCATCTTCCGGCTTGCCGGTTAAATGCGCCATATAGGGCAAATCAACGCTGACTCGCTCGGCAATGGACACAGCCAGTGCTTCCACAGCGGTGTCCACATGGTCGATGGTCTTCTGCTGTTTGATCGTCCGCTTGGTGAACATATCCGCCTTGCGCTTGAGCTGCTGCTGATCGTCCAGCACTTCCAGAGAACACAGGAGGTAATAGGAAGAATCGTCGGAGAAAGCCAAGGCATTGCCACGGGAATTGATGAGGCCGTACAGCGCGGTGAAAGCGTCGTAACGCTGGTTTAACTCTGCCTGCAGGCCCTGAATGGTGCTGTCACCGGCTTCGTCCAGCTGGGCTGCAATCAGTTCATGCACGCAATCGCGGAGCCCCACAAGGCCCTTGACGCGCTCCTGCGCGGTCTGATTGAGGTCAGGACGCACCATGATGGAGTTTTCCCGGAAGTACACCTGACCGTCCACGATGGTATAGGAGTAGTTCTTCACATTGGGGTCGGCAGGAATGGATTCGCGGATTTCTTCGCCTTCTGCCAGCTCCGGCAAGGCCGCTGGCACATAGGTTCCGTTGATGTGCTGCACGGCGTCGCGGAGCTGATCGGCAAGCGTTACGCCCTCGCGGGGAATGACGGTAAACTCCTGCCGCCCGTATTGGGTACTTTCAGAAGATTGTTCACCCAGCACCATTTCAGGGTGGTCGATGAAATACTGATTGATGGCAAAGCCGTCCTCGTTCTCTGCAAGGTGTACCCAATCCGGCTCAATGGTCATGGGGCGTTCACGCTTCTGCAGGAAGATGATGTCGGCGACAACATCCGTACCGGCATTGGCACGGAAAGCATCGTTGGGCAGTCGGATGGCTCCCAGCAATTCAGCCCGTTCGGCCAGGTATTTGCGCACTTCCGGCGATTGCTGATCCATCGTATAGCGTGAGGTCACAAAGGCGACCACACCGCCCGGACGCACCTGGTCAAGCGCCTTGGCAAAGAAATAGTTATGAATAGAAAAACCGAGCTTGTTGTAAGCCCGGTCATCTACCTTATAGTTACCGAAAGGCACGTTGCCTATAGCCAGATCGAAGAAGTCCCGGCGATCTGTGGTTTCAAAGCCTGCCACGGTGATATCAGCCTTGGGGTACAGCTGCTTGGCAATGCGGCCTGAGATGCTGTCCAGTTCCACACCGTACAGGCGGCTGTCACGCATCGAATCAGGCATCATGCCGAAGAAGTTGCCTACGCCCATGGCAGGTTCCAGAATATTGCCGCTGGTAAAGCCCATGCGCTCCACTGCGTCATAAATGGAACGAATGACGGTAGGGCTGGTGTAATGTGCGTTAAGGACACTGCCCATGGCTGTGTCGTATTCTTCCGGCGTCAGCAGCCCTTTCAGCTCCTGATACTCATCTGCCCAGTTGGCGTTTCGTTCATCGAAGGCCTGCGGAATACCGCCCCAGCCTACATAACGTGAAAGAATGGTCTGTTCCTCCGGGGTGGCATATCGTCCTTCAGCCTCGATCTGCTTCAGGGTGCGAATGGCTTCCACATTGTAGCCATACTTGGTTTTCTGCCCGCCATGGCCCAGCTCGTCATCCGTGATGCGGAAGTTCTCCGGCATCGGCAGGACTGGCTTGGGGGCATCTTCCACCATATCAGGCGGCCTGGGACGTAGCCAGGTGGTCTGTGGAAGGGAAGGACAATGTAGGCCGTTCCATCGGCGGCGCAGTTCTGTCCGCAGCTTCCCAGCAGCTGGA
>JAFQIB010000016.1 GCA_017397765.1 Clostridia bacterium
ACCAGCTTGCCGCCCTCGGCCTTCCAGGTGCCGTCCATCATGGTCTGCTCGTAGTTCGTCCAGCCGGTACGCAGCGTGCCATCTGCCTTCAGTTCCAGCACGAAGGGCTTGTCCGGCACAGAGGTCTCCAGCGCCAGCGTCACGTCCTGACCGGCAGGAGCGGCGACTTCCGCGCCCGTCAGCGCAGCGAGCTGCTCGGCGGTCATGGTATAGACCTTCTCGCCCATCTGGCCGTAGTTGACGGTGATTTCCAGGCCGCCGTTGTTCTCCACAATGGTGGAGCCGTAGGCCATGTCCAGCACCAGCTTGCCGCCCTCGGCCTTCCAGGCGCCGTCCATCATGGTCTGCTCGTAGTTCGTCCAGCCGGTACGCAGCGTGCCGTCCGCCTTCAGTTCCAGCACGAAGGGCTTGTCCGGCACGGAGGTCTCCAGCGCCAGCGTCACGTCCTGACCGGCGGGAGCGATGACTTCCACAGCAGCAGGAACTTCCGTTGCCGCAGGCTCTTCAGCTTCCCCGGAGGGCACATACAGGCCCCAGGGCGCCACAACCGTCTTCAGTGCACCGAGCTTCATGGTGAAGCCGGATTCGGATACATAGAAGGTGGGAGAAGACGCATTGAAGCTGGTCGACAGCCAGGAAAGGAACCCGCTATGGTTCTGCAGGTCAAAGTGCATGTGGGAGCCGTTATTGTTGGCATACATGTAGCCAATGCCCGGTTCGCCGGTGACGATGTCATAGGTCTCCTCGGGCTTGGTTTCGTCGGGAACGATGCCCTTGTTGGCGTCCTTGATCACATAGGTGCTGTAGCCGAACAGCGCGCCGGTGGTCTGCTCGGCGTTATTGGAGTTGGTCGCCTGGGAGTACACATAGTAGGTGCCGTCCTCCAGCGTGACCAGAGTCTTATAGGTTTTGCGGCCCTGCGCAATGTAATCAGTGTAAACATTGCGGCCAGCAGGTGCAGGCAGCACGTCAGCGGCGTCGCTCTTGCCGCCCACCACAAAGCTGCCGTCCTGCATCAGGGCGATCTCGCGGGAGGCGTACTTCATGTCGTACACCTCATCGCGGGTCTTGTCGCCGGCGGCCTCTTCAGCCGTCAGATACTGGGCGTTGTAGTAGGTGTAGCTGACGCCGTCCTGGCTCTTGGCCAGCGCGCCGATGCCGGGCTCCACGGTCAGCAGATTGCCGTCGCGGGTGTAAGCGCCGGTCATGCGGAAATACTCCGAGGTAAAGGAACGATCGCCGATCACGGTGCGCTCGTAGAAGTTCAGCTCATAGGTGTTCTCAGAGGTCAGCACCAGCAGGTGGGCGGTCTCAATCTTCTTGTCACCGCTGGTTTCCTCGGAGGTGGTCAGATAGGCCTGCTTGTGGAAGGTGTTGACCGCCTGGCTGTCACCGGCCTGCGCGGCCTTCTCTTCCGCTTCCATCTGCGCCAGAATCTCATTGGTGCGCTTGCTGTCATAGATCGAATACAGGGTGCGGCTGACGGGCGCACAGATGATGAGTCCCACAAACACCAGGAGGGCCAATACGCCGGTCAGGACTTTTTTCGTCTTCTTGTTCATTTTGCTCCTCCTTTGCGGCTCTTGTTGAACTTCACAACATCTGCGGCGGTCAGAGCCAGGAACACCAGCGCTGCCAGAGCAGAGAAGATGATGCCGTCGATCAGGGAGAACTGCCACCAGTTCATGTTGCTGACGACCACGCCACTTTCATTCATGGCGTTGGAGTTGGCAACGGTGTACAGGATGCGGTGTGCAGCCTGACGCATGCAGTTGACCAGATGCACATCGTTCACAGCGGGATCGGCTGCGTTGTAGACCAGCAGCTGATAAGCCTGGGTGGTGGTGGAGCTGCTGTCAAAGGTATCGGTGCCGGCCAGCACGCCCAGCAGACCGTCATAGGTGCCACGGGTATGGGCAGAGGTGGCATAGCTGCTGGTGGTGTAGTCAGAGACGCCAAAGCCTCTGCAGCCCCACTCGCCGCGCAGCACATCGGTCATCAGGCCGTGATGCGCACCGGTCCAGATCACGCCGATACGGGCGAAGGCGTTCATCACGCAATAAGCGCCGCCATCCACCACAGCATGCTCAAAGGGCTGCAGGTACAGTTCACGGATGGCCTGCTCATTGACAAAGGTAGAGATGGCGCGGCAGTTGGTTTCGCAGTCGTTCAGAGCGAAGTGCTTCAGGAACACATACACGCCCTTGGACTGGATGCCCTTGACCTCCGCCGCGGCGATCTTGCCGCCCAGGAAGCCGTCCTCGGAGTAGTACTCGAAGTTGCGGCCCGCGTAGGCGGTGCGGTGGGTGTTCATGGCGGGGCCGTACAGGCCGGAGTAGCCTGCCCACAGGCCATCCTCGCCGATGTGCTCGCCCAGCTCCTCCATCAGCTCCACATTCCAGGTGGCAGCCATGATGTTTTCGTCGGTATAGGCGCACAGGGTGATGGAATTGCCGGTCAGGTCGGTCAGGTTGGCAGAGAAGCCCTGGGGGCCGTTCTCCTCGTGGGTCTCGGGCTTGGAGACGGAGTCGAGGTGGATCGTGCCGTGGTAGCCCACGCCGATCAGATTGCACAGCTCCTCATAGGTGATCTGGTCCAGCAGCTCCTCCCACTTGGGATCGTCGTAGTCCAGACCGATCATGTCATACATAATATGGCTAAGTAGTTGTACAACTACCCGCCCCATGTACTACAATGGGGTCAAATAAGCGGCCGCACACCGCAGAAAGGAAAGCACGATCCAGACACACCGAGCGGAATCCCGCAGCTGATGTTCGTCCCATCGGCTGTGTCCCTCATGCACTACCAGCGGAATACGGGAGGAGGTACGCACTTGAAGTTGATCTCATGTGTGTTCAATTTTGATACCGCCAATGTCGATTTACTGTTTGATGATGGAAGTTCTCTGGTCATTGATTGCATAGCCATAGAAAATCAATACGGAACGACCATGCAGCGGCGCAGTGAGCTGGACTGGCTGATCTATAACGAGCCGCTGTCCTATGCGCAGATGCTGCTGGATGGGACAATGGAAACTTATCTCGCCAATGTCGCCAAGTAGGCAGATAACGATTTTACCATGATCCTCCATGAACGGTACTATTGACATCTTCCACACCTCATGTTAGACTGTTGACAGTTAAATATCAAAGGAGTGATATTTATGAGTGAGATGCGCATTCCCAGCGTTCTGACCGTGAAACCTTCCACGGCGATTCGCACCGATTATAAGCGATTCTCAGAGCTGTGCCACGCAACAGACGATCCCATTCTTGTTACCAACAATGGCGAGAATGATCTGGTCGTTATGAGCCACGAAGCCTTCTGCCGCCGTGAGGCATGGTATCGCCTGCAAATGAAACTGGCTGTTGCCGATCAGCAGATGGCCGAAGGAAAAATGGTTGACCACGATGATGTCATGGAGCGGCTGGAGGCGCGAATCAACAATGGCTGAGTATCGCATCCGACATGCGCAGCAAGCCGTGGATGATCTTGATGCCATCTTTGATTACATCTGTCTGGACAATCCTGACGCTGCAAGAAAAATGCTGCAGTCCTTCAAAATCGGCATAGAGCGATTGGCCTCTGCACCGTATCTTGGTGCCGCGTTGCGAACAGATTCCCCTCTGTTGATTTCTGCGGGATACCGTTACATCGTTGTCTCTCCCTATCTGGTATTCTACCGCGTGGTGGATGACGAGGTTAGGATTGGCCGCATCCTGCACAGCCGTCAGGATTGGCTGTCGCTTCTCTTTGGGATACGATGAACAGATGAGGACGCTTTGCGACACAGCACAGTAAGTGGAGAATTTGAAAATGTTAATGAACAATCATGAATATCTGGACTTGGTTCAGTTGGTCAAACAGGAAATCAGGCAGGCGCAATACAAGGCAACGCTGAGCGTGAACAAAGAGCTGATTATGCTCTATCACAGCATCGGTCGTATCATCAATGAGCATAAGTCCTGGGGCAATAAGTTTATCGACAATCTTGCCGCTGACATCAAGCTCGCCTTTCCCGAAGCAAAAGGCTACTCTGTCAGGAACCTCAAATACATGGCGAAGTTTGCAGCTACCTATGGGGATGTAGAATTTGTGCAGACGGTGTCTGCACAAATTCCGTGGTCGCATAACACGGCGATACTGGATAAGGTGAAAACGCCGGAACAGCGAGAGTGGTATATCCGCAAAACGGCAGAGAATGGGTGGTCTCACAGCGTTCTGGTTCACCAGATTGAGAGTGGGCTTTATCAGCGCCAGGCTGTAGCGGACAAAATCAGCAACTTTGAAAACCGTCTGCCTGCTCCGCAGAGCGAACTGGCTGTGCAGACGATGAAAGACCCGTATATCTTCGACTTCATTCCGTTCAAGGAAGATATGGTCGAAAGAGACATTGAACAGGCTCTTGTAAAGGATGTAACTAAGCTCCTTTTGGAGTTGGGAACCGGCTTTGCGTTCCTCGGCAATCAGTATCATCTCAACGTGGGCGGCGATGATTTTTACATTGACCTGCTGTTCTACAATCTCAATCTGCGCTGTTACGTTGTGATCGAATTGAAGACGGGTGAATTCAAGCCCGACTATGCCGGTCAGCTCAACTTCTATCTTTCCGCCGTGGATGGTCTTTTGAAATCCGAACATGATAATCCCACAATTGGTCTGTTGCTTTGCAAGAGCAAAAATAACATTGTCGCGGAATACGCTCTCAAAGATATGTCCAAGCCTATCGGTGTCAGCGAATACAAGGTAACGAGCGATCTGCCCGAAAACCTGAGCAAGCAGCTCCCGTCTATCGAAGATATTCAGAGGCGTATTGCGAACGAGTAATTGTGTCGCTGGCTGGTTCACTGCAACAACTGGCGGCGATACTCAAAAAAAGAATAGCGCGCTGCACCACCATGCAGCGTTCCCAAGGCATCGGCAATAAAAGCCGGTGCTTTTCTTATATCCACCAAACACATACCGCAGGAGGTGCAACCCATGAGCAGAAGAAAGAACAAGACCACCGCAGAATTGCAGGCAGCAGCGGATCATGTTGACCAGGAGATTGCGAAGCTGCTTGCTGAGAAGAAAGACATTCGCAAGCAAATCAGCGAGACTGCCCGCAAGGAGCGAAACGCCCGCCTCTATTTCCGTGGCGGTGAGCTAACCCATCACCTACAAGACAAGGCTGAGCTGCTGACCGACGAGGACATCAAGCTGTTTTTGAACTATGTGTTCAGCTTCAGCCGGACGCAGAAGCTGGTCAGCGATATGCTGGCGATCCGACGCGGCGAGGCCGAGGGCACCGTGGAAGAGCTGGTGCAGAGCGCCATGTCCGGGTACGGAAGGTCACCTTTCCGGGGCAACGATGCTCAGACAAGCTGACCCCTCACTTTGTGAGGGCGCAATTATTCGTACGTTCCGTACAAATTGCGCTCTCTGAGGGCCACTGCGTGGTGCCCGCTGGGAATGGGCGTTGTCCCATTCCCAGCAACAGGGAGGAAACCTCCCTGCGCCGCCGGTGGCGTCTACCCACTGTTACAGCGCGTGGCGCTGAAGGAGGCGACATATGCCATGTCCCCATTATTCCATCTCCGTCATCAGCCGGGGCAGCGGTCAGTCCGTCATGGCTGCCGCGTCCTACTGCCTTGGACAGAAGCTCTATTCAGATCACGACGGCGAATGGAAATATCCCCATAGCAGCCCACAGCGTGTTCGCTACACGGAGGTCATGCTGCCGCCCAATGCTCCGGCGGAGTACGCCGACCGACAGACTCTGTGGAACGCCGTCGATGAGGCAGAGAAACGCGCTGACGCGCAGACCGCCCGACGGTTTGTCATCACGCTGCCAAAGGAGCTGACCTATGAGCAAAACCTTTCGCTGATCCGTGCCTATTGTCAGGAGCAATTTGTCTCCAAGGGCATGATCTGCGATCTGTATTATCACGATGAACACGACGGGAATCCCCATGTGCATCTGCTGCTGACCATGCGAGCAATGGACGAGCAAGGTCGCTGGCTGCCCAAGACGAAAACCACCAATGTGCTGGATGAAAACGGAGAGCGCATCCGCGGCAAAAACGGACGTTGGCTGCGTGACCGCCAGAATACCGTGGACTGGAGTAATCCGCAGTATGGTGAAATCTGGCGGCATGAATGGGAGGTCGCGCAGAATAAAGCTCTGGAAGCTGCCGGACGGCCTGAACGAATTGATATGCGATCCTATGCGCGTCAGGGCATCACTGACCTTGAACCGCAGATACATCTCGGCCCGGAAGCGGCTGCGCTGGAACGCAAAGGTATCCCCACAACGCGCGGTGAGCGCAACCGGGAGATCAAGCGTGTCAATGCCATCATTCGTGCTTTGCAAAAGTCCGTTGCGGCTTTGGGCGAATGGCTGCAGAGTATCAAAGAGGCACTGACTTGTCATGAGACCATCTCCAATCCAGACGATTTCAACCTTGGTGATGTGCTACTCCGTTACCTTGATCTGCGCAAGGCAGACCGGGAGTTCTGGGCACACCGGGCACAGACGAAAGCGTCTCTGAAGGACTTGCAGGCAGTCAGCAATGCTGTTACCTTCCTGCGAGAGAAGAAGATCGACACGGTGCAATCCCTTGGAGCTTACTTGCGCCGCACCGGCGCTCGTATGAATGAGCTGCGTAAGACAGTGCACAGCAAGGAACAGCGTATTCGGGATATTGACGCTCTGCTGGCGGCGGACAAGGCGATTCATGATTTGCAGCCCATGTATGATGAGTACGATACCATCCGCTGGAAGGGCTCAAAGGAACGCTTTGCAACCTCTCATGCCGCCGAGCTGGAACAATATAAGAAAGCTCAGCGGCTGCTGCACAAGTTTAGTCTGACTCCTGCCATTGACCACAAAGTATTACAGGCAGAAAAAGCACAGCTTGAACAGGAAGTAGAGTCCCTGCGTCCTGATGTGGATGCTGTACAGTTTGAACTGGACGAGTTGAGAACCGTCCGCTACTGGGTGCGCAAGGTCATTCCAGATGCGCTGCCCCACAGGACGGAAAGCGGTAAACCGTCCCTGCGTAATACGATGGAGGTATCTCAAAATGAAAAAGAACTTGACCAGCTGCTTACCCAATCCGCTGAACGTGTGCTTCATCCGCAGCAGCAGGAGCAACACCAGCCATCCCGACAAACCCCACTTATCGAATAATCCTGTGATCCATGACGGAGGTAACCAATTATCTTATGGCCATCAGAACTTCATACAGCTTTACGCTGATTTTTGACGGAGAACACGCTTTTGAAGATGTGCTCTCCTCTTTTATTGCAGACAAAATCCTCACTCATTTTGACAAAAAGGGGCTTCCAAACACGGGCGAAATCAGGTATAATGCAAACAGGATTCCGCATCAGCATGTGTCTGGATCGTGCGAAGAAGCATCATGATGAACGGAATGAATCTTGGCTCTCTGTTTACAAGAGGAGCAGCACTGACCACCTGGCAGGTTGGCATCTACTGCCGACTGTCAAAGGACGATGACCAGCAGGGCGAGAGCGCCAGCATCGGGAATCAGCGCGAATTGCTCACGAACTACTGTAAGGCTCAGGGCTGGACGATTGCCCAGGTGTATCAGGACGACGGATACACCGGCCTGAACATGGAACGCCCCGGCCTCAAGCGCCTGCTTGCGGATGTTGAACAGGGGTGTATTAACCTTGTCATCACAAAAGACCTGAGCCGACTTGGGCGTAACTATCTGGAAACAGGCCGACTCATGGAATACTTCTTTCCCCGGCATGGAACGCGGTACATCGCTTTCAACGACGGGATCGACACCATGAGCGACGGCAACGACATTGCCCCCTTCAAGAACATCCTCAACGAGATGTACAGCAAAGACATCTCCAAGAAGGTACATTCGTCCTACATGGTCGCGGCGGAAAAGGGTAAGTTCACCGGCACGGTTGCCCCCTTCGGCTACAGGAAAGACCCGGACATCAAGGGACATCTGCTGATTGATGAAGAAACCGCCCCCTATGTGCGGGAGATCTTCGCCATGGCTGCCGCGGGGCATGGCCCGAACTACATCCGCCACCGGCTGGAAGAGCGGAAGGTGCCCTGTCCGGCATGGTGGAACCGACAGCGGGGCTATCGTAAAACGCAGACCCGTTGGGAAACCACCAACCCGGACGAAGGCATGTATATGTGGGATTTCAGCGTCCTCAAAACGATGCTGATGAACCCGGTATACATCGGCGCGATTGCGTCTCAGAAGACCAACTACCGCTTCAAGCTGGGTACGATCAGCGACAAAAAGCCTGATGAATGGATCGTCGTGGAGAACTGCCACGAAGCCATCGTTGACCGGGCAACCTTCGACATTGTGCAGCGTTCCATGTCCTCCCGGCGACGCCCGCGCAACAACGGCACATTCAGCCTGTTCTCCGGGCTGCTGAAATGCGGAGAATGCGGCAAGTCGCTGACCTACCGCGTCAGCCGCCCCGGCAGGGAGCCAGTGCCCTGCTACTGCTGCAAGACTTACAACGCATATGGCAAAAATCACTGCACCCAGCATCGTGTGCAGGAGGATGTTTTGACAGAGGTTGTGCTGCGGAATATCCGCGCTTATGCAGAAGCGGCTGCTGTGGGAACGGATGCTATCCTTGCTTCTCTTGAACGCGCGGCAAATGGTCAGCAGGACGAACAGCGGGCGTCGCTGATTACCAGCATCGCCAAGGACGAAGCTCGCCTGTCCGTGCTGGATAAGATGGTGTCAAAGCTGTACGAAGACCGGATGACCGGCAGCATCAACGAGGCTAACTTCACCATGATGATGGAGCGCACCCAGCAGGAACAGCGGATGCTGACTGACCGCATCGCCGAGGGACGCAGCCTGCTGGACGCTGAAACCGAGCAGCGCGACAACACTCAGCAGTGGGTGGAGCTGATCAGCCAGTACCGTGACATCAAGGAACTGGATGCAGACACGCTCAACCGGCTGCTGAACAGAATCGTGGTGCATGAAACTATTGATGATGATCATGTGCGGCATCTGTCCATTGAGATTCACTTCAATTTCAAGCAGATACCCGGTGTGGAGTGCTACACGCCGGAGGAGCAGAGACCGTATAAAACACGAATTGGGCGTTAATTCGGAAAGAAGGAGGCTGCCGCAATCTGCGGCAGCCTCCTTCTGCTTGTTAACAAAACCAAGCGAAAAATGTGGCAGAGAAAACTTTCAGGAAAAGTGTCCTCTGTACAGCCATCCGCCGTTCTCAGGCTGCTGACCAGATTAGAGTTTTTTTGCTGCTATTGTTGAGCACTTTGTCGATGACTTGAGAACCATACGATCGAATCTGCTCATCTATTGGCATTATGCAGTATAATACTGCGCCTGTGCGTTCCACAGCTCGTAATATTTGCCGTTTGTATCGGCAACGAGCGAAGCATGAGAGCCTTGCTGAATAACAGCGCCCTCGTGGAACACGGCAATCTCGTCACAGAACTTACAAGAGGACAGACGGTGGGAGATATAGATTGCGGTCTTGTCGCCTGCGATCTCATCGAATCTTCCGTAGATCTCCGCTTCCGCGATAGGATCGAGAGCAGCTGTAGGCTCGTCGAGGATAATAAACGGAGCATCCTTGTAGAGCGCACGGGCCATAGCGATCTTCTGTGCTTCACCGCCGGACACATCAACGCCGTCTTTGGTATCGTAATCCTTATAGAGATAGGTGTCTGTGCCGTTTTTCATTTCGGCAAGTCGCGCGGAGAAGCCCGCCTTTTCAAGACATTCCGTAACAAGTTCTTTATCGTAGTCAATCTTACCGGCTACATTCTCACCGAGCTTCAAGCTAAGCAGCTGGAAGTCCTGGAATACAACGGAGAAGATGTCCATGTATTCACGATAATTGTACTTGCGAATATCAATACCGTTGAGCAGAATTTCCCCCTCAGTAGGATCATACAAACGGCACAGCAGCTTAATGAAGGTGGTCTTACCCGAACCGTTCATACCGACAACTGCAAGACGTTTGCCAATCTCAAATTTTATGTTTACATTGCGGAGTGCCCAATTATCACTGCCGGGATATTTGAAAGAAACGTTACGGAACTCAACTTGATATTTTCTATCGCGGCGCTTTTCAACCGTAAGGCTTCCTTGATACATATTGTCAGGAATATCAAGATACTCAAAGGTCAGTTTAAGGAAGGGCGAGTTGTTGCGCATAAAACCAAGCATCTCAACCAATGTTGACATGCCACTTGATACTTTTGTAATAGCGGAAACATACTGAGTAACAGAGCCAATGCTAAAAGCTCCTGCCAATGCTTTTAAGCATACGAAAGCATAAACAACACCTGTAAAGATTACGGAAACAGCGGCGGATGTTGCGCTATACAAACCAATAGGCCCCCATGCATAGTGAGCAAATAAGCCGTTGGAACCGAAAGTATCTTCTTTGTTACGAGTATATCTGTCGCAGAGCTTATCCTGGCGGTACATTCTCACATCAGTTGCAAGGTTGCTGATATATCCGAGCCAACCGAAGAAGCCGAACAAGCGATTGCCAAGATTGTGGTCATCAGCGTGTTTGGCATAGTAGCTACCTGCTTTGTTGCTAAACAAGGGAGCAATAAAAGTAACCACCAACATTACAACAATAATACCGAGGACGACCAAAGGGTTGTTGAGTATTGTCAAAACACCCGCATTAGTGGGAACTTTGCTAACAAACAACGTTACTGTAAGTGCAAGACCACCAAGAATAGTTAGAATTGCAGAACAGACTTCTTCGCAACACGCCATTACCCGTTCAAGTCCCCAACCACCGCCGTTGTAGTTTTGACGGATAGTAGATAACATCGCAGCAGTATGTGTATCATCAAGATTGGCATAATCGGTATCAAGCATTTTTTCGGATACAATATGCTCGACTTTATACCAAAAACCTGTGCCTTGAGTTTCTTTCCATTTGTGAAGTATTGCTGTACCCAAAGCGATAACTGCCGCGGAAAAAAGCGTGATAGTAACGAGCATTTGAAGTCGTTCTACATCTCGGTTTCCTACCAATTCATCAATCACAAGTGCAGAGAGGAAAATCCCGACATAGGGAGTAAGAGCATTCCAAATCACGCTGGCAATGCGAGATACCACTATTTGAGGATAATACGTATAGAATATTTTTAGTCCTCGGATATTCATCTGAAAGACTTCTTTCCAGGACATTTGCTTCTTAGCTTTCTTCATTTTTGTCCTCTCCTTCCTTGTAATATTTGCTCTGAACCTCGAATAGCTCAGCATACTTGCCACCCGACTTCAAGAGTTCTTCGTGCGTTCCTTCTTCACCGATGCCTCCATCCGCAATCATAATAATGCGGTCGCAGAAACGGGTGGATGCAAGACGGTGGGAAATGTAGATAGAAGATTTACCTCTCGTCATTTCATTGTACTTTTGATACATCTCCGACTCTGCTATGGGGTCAAGTGCTGCGGTCGGCTCATCAAGAACGATGAAGGGTGCATTTTTATATAGCGCACGAGCAAGCATAAGGCGTTGTGTTTCGCCACCCGAGAGGAGCATAGCATCCTCAAAGACCTCTCGGTTCAGATAGGTTTCATAGCCATCCTTCAAGGATTCGATCTTTTTACGAAGTCCTGCTTTTTCTACACAGTCCACAACGCGCTCCATATCAATGCCAACGCTGTCCTGCGCCACATTGGTTGCAATCGTACCAGCAAGAAGCGAGAACTCCTGAAACACCGCTGAGAACATCTTATAGTAATCTCTGCGGTCATAATCTCTAATATCCTTTCCGTCAAGAAGAATACGTCCCTCGGTAGGATCAAGAAAACCGCAGATCAGCTTAATAAGCGTAGTTTTACCCGCACCATTCAAACCAACCACAGCGAGCTTTTCGCCGGGGCGAAGTGTGAGATTGATATTTGTTAGCGTATCCTTGTCTGTGCCGGGATAGCGGAAGGATATATTTTCAAGCTTTATCTCATAAAGCCTGTCTGCTTCCGGTTCGATAGGTTTGCCGTCCTCAAACTTGAATGGTTCGGGATACTCAAGACATTCACGAACTGTAGAAATATCAAGGGACTGCTTGTGAAGTGTATTGAAACCGCCAAGAATACCCGACACCCAAGCGGTGAATCCACCTACAGCGCTGAAGAACAGCAAGAACTCCGAAACACTAAGTCCATTGTTAATGACAAGACCGATAAGATAAGCATAAGCAATCGAATTGCGGAGGAATGTAAGCACAAGATCAATGATTCTCGCCCAAATGTAAACGCTCTGTGCCTTTTTCTGAAACGCAGTGTATGCTGCCATGCTTTTTGCATACACTTCATCGATCCAAGAGCGCAATCCGAAAATGCGAATATCTTTGGCGAGTGTCAAATCGCTTGAACGACGGTCAAGATAATATATCTGTGTTGCGTATTCGGATTCTTCCTCACGATGACGGAAACCCCACTCATTCAGACGTTTACTTACAAAATATGAAATAACTGTTGTAGAGAGTATTGCAACCAACAGAAGCGGCTGAATTGAAGACATCAGAATGACATAGAACACGAAACCAATGAGGTTGGTTGCCACATTCGTGAGAGTAGTCCAAATTGCTTCGGTTGCTGCCCGGTTATTACCGATTGCTTCTTGTGCTTTCGCTTTCAGCTTCTTGAAGTTTTCATCATAGATATTCGGATAGGAGGTCGTTGCCGCTTTCTTATTGAGCAGGGTAATGATTTCTTGACGTACACTGATTCTTCCGTACAAAGTGTTTGTATTCACATACGAGGAAGCCGCAGAAAAGAACATCAAAGCAACCACAAACACCACTATCGTTAGGATCAGCTCCGTAACCGAAGCCTTTCTTTCTACCACAGAGAGTATCGTGGGGGAAACATACAGATTGACAAGGTTAAGTGCAACTGCAGAGAGTGCAGATAGCAAACTCAGCACAATAACCTTCTTTTCTCCCGAAGTCCATGCGAGTTTTATCATGTACCATGAGTTCTGCCCCATATTGTATTTGGGCTTTGGAGATTTCTCCTTTTTCGGCTTCTCTTTCATCACGAAAAAACACCGTCCTTTCCGTGCATAGAATAACACAAAAATCCGTCCCCGGATTATTCTGGGGACGAATCGTCATTTCTGGGTGATGAATTGCAAATTATTATACCTGCGGAAGCAGAATTTCAGTTGTGAACGCCCCGTCCTCACTATTTCGGCTGATGTATCCATCCATTCGTTCCACAATGGCATCTATGCGAACAAGACCAAATCCGTGTCCGTCGCCTTTTGTGCTGCGGAACAGCTTACCTTCTTTTTTCATCTTCTTGCCTGCGGTAAAATTGGTGAATGATATGTAGAGCTGGGTATTCTTCATATCCATATATACCCGAATCACTCGCTGCTCTGGAGGGAGCTTCATGCTCGCTTCAATGGCATTGTCAAAGAGATTGCCGATAATGCAGCACAGATCAATTTCCGATGACTTTAATTTAACAGGAATATGGGCATCTACTACGACTTCAATTCCTTTTGCTTTCGCAAGTGAAATCTTGGAATTGAGAATGGCATCGGTCATGGGATTGCCGGTCTTGATGACCGTGTCCACGGTGGTCAGGTCTTCATCCAGCAGATCAAGATAATTCTTGATGGCTTCCCAATCGCCTGTAGCTGCGTATGCCTTCATCGTCTGAATGTGGTTGCGGTAGTCGTGCCGCCAACCACGAATTTGACGGTACATATTATCAACTTCCCGGTAATGCGTTTCGATCAGCTCGTGCTGATAGGAAGCAATCTGCTTTTCTATTCTCTTTGAAAACAATCCCATACGCCTTACCTCATGTTGATAATCGCTCGGTTGATACCGTCATACGCTCCCCGGGGGAGAGGAATGGCGGTTCCATCACTCAGTTTGATCTCCGTCTTGGTTACACGGCTGATCTGTGTTAGGTTGATGATCGCAGAACGCCCTACACGATGGAAACGCTCATCAAGCTGTTTTTCAAGCTCACCCAAAGTCATTTTCACCGTAATGTCAGATAGAGCATGAATTGTAACGTAGTTGCCAAACACATCTGCATACCGAATTTGATAAATCGGCACACGCACCATTTCGCTGGAGAGTTCAAAATTTAAGACCTTTTCATTTTTAGAAAGATTCTCTGTAGCACGGTCGAGCACTGAGCAGAGCTTTTCTTCCTTGACGGGCTTCATCAAGTAGTGCAGTGCTGCAACCTCGTAGCCCTCCGAAATGTAATCGGAATAACCCGTGATGAAAACGATTTGAACGGTATCGTTATTCTTGCGGAGCTGCTTCGCCATCGTTACGCCATCCATAGCTCTCATTTCAATGTCCAGGAGCAGAATATCGTAATCGCTTTCTTCTGCATAGTGGAACAGGAAGCTCTCAGCAGAGTCGAAGGTAGCAAGATGCACAGCATGACCTGTCATGGTAGACCAATGCTTCACCATGTCAGTCACATAGGAACGGTCTACAGCTGAATCATCGCATAAAGCGATTTTACACTTCATCTCTTGCCCACCTTTCATTCTGCGGCTAATTGCATTTAGTATTATAGCGCAGTTTGTCGTGTACAGCAACTTGTTTTCATGCTATCCGCAATGATTGATATGAGATGAACGGTGAAAAAACATACTGGGAGATAGAAAAACAATAAAAATAGCAAATACCTCTTGACAACTAATTCGCCATGATACAGCTTGTGGTGGGTGGCGGTGGAGCCCAGCGCAGGCATCGTTTCGCCCTCCACAACGATCTTCTCGTACTGCTTGATACCGGTCATTTCAGCCATCATGGGCTGGGTGAGCGTCAGCTCCAGCTTGGCGGCGGGGAAGGTGCCCTGCCAGTCGCTGCGGCTGACACACTGCATGTTTTCGCCGCCGTAGTAGGACAGATCGCCGCTCTGGAAGCGGTTGACGATGGGCTCGCCGGTGGCAGCGGAGACAGAGTAGGTCTGGGTATCCATGTCCTCATGCCAGGTGTAGACCAGGGCAGCGTCGCCGGTAGAGGTGGTCTTGTGGCCGGCGGCAACCATCCCGGTATGGCCCTGAGCGGCCAGGATGTTGTTCAGCGCATCATGGGCGTCGGTACCGATGGTCAGGTAGTAGTCGCCCTCATCCATGATGTAGGTGCCAGCGCCATAGGTATCGTAGGTGCGGAATTCTTCCTTGTCCACCGTGATGGTCACCGTTTCGGAAGCGCCGGGGGCCAGCTTGGCGGTCTTGGCAAAGCCGCACAGCTCCACCGCAGCCTTTTCGATGCGGTTCTGACGGTCGTAGTCGGTATACTCGGACTGGAAGTAGACCTCCACCACTTCCTTGCCGGCCACATCGCCGGTATTGGTGACGGTCACGGTCACGTCGATGTTCTTGCCGTCGGCAGAGGGCGTGAACTTCAGATCGGAGTAAGCAAAATTGGTGTAGGAAAGGCCGTAGCCGAAGGGATAGGCCACGTCTGCCAGGTAATTGTAGCCGGCGGTGTTGCCGGTGCCTGCAATGGCGTCGGCATAGCGGGTCTCGTAATACCGGTAGCCCACATAGATGCCTTCCTGGTAGGCGTTGAAGAACATATTGCCGTCCAGGTCGCCGCCGGAGGAGCCGGTCATCAGGCCGTTGCCCTTCCACTTGCCGGTAGCAGCGTCATAGGTGGCGCCCAGCTCCTTGGCGTTGGTCCAGACCTGGCTGTAGAAGTTGACCATGGCGGGGTTGGTGGTGTTGTCGTTGCAGTAGGTGTCCACCAGACGGCCAGAGGGGCTCTCGTTGCCCACCAGCACGTCCGCCACGCCGTACAGGCCCACCAGACCGGTGTAGCCGATCCACATCGCGGCGTCCACGTCGGAGTTTTCCGCCGTCAGGAAATCGCACTCCAGCGGGTTGGCGGAGTTGATCAGCACGATGACGGAGCCGAACCGCTGCTTGGCTTCCCGAATCAGCTCCCGCTCCTGGATGGTCAGCTCCAGGGCGTTGCCGCTGCCGTTCACGGTTTCATCGGCGTTGCCCTGGCTTTCCACATTCGCAGGCAGATCGTACATTTCGCCGCCCAGGCGGGACACGACCACGATGGCCGCATCGGCATACTTGCTGAAGGAATCCGTCACGCCGGGCTGCTGGGTCAGGGTTGCCCACGGCACCTCGTTGACCTTGTAGGAGCCCTTCACGCTGCCATCGCCGCCGCGGATGGAGTTATCGCCCTTGGCGGGATTGGTCTTGTAGGTCTCGGCCTCCGTCCAGGCCATATAGGTCTTCCAGACGGCGTCGTTCACAGCCACGTCGGAGCGCTCCTCCAGCGCCGCCTTCAGCGTCAGGTAGCCGTTGGCAGACTTCAGGGAGCTGGGGTACTTCTCCACATCCAGCGCTGCGTTGATATCCGCAGAGCCGGTGCCGCACACCAGAATGTTGGTGCTGGAGTGACCCAGAATCGTGACCTTCGCGTCCTTTGCCAGAGGCAGCGCGCCATTGTTCTTCAGAAGAACGACGCCCTCCTCGGTCAGCCGCTCGGCCAGTTCCTTGTCAGCCTCCTTGACGTCCTCCATGGAATCGTACTCGCTGACAAAGCGGTTTTCCTCTTCCTCCGCTCCTTCGGGCCGAATGGTCTTGGTCGAGCTCAGGCCAAGCGCCTGATTGATGAGCTTGGCATAGTTGTTGGCAAAGACCATGCCGAAGCTGAACACCGCGACCATGACCAGGCTGATGATCGACAAGATCAGGTGCTTGCGGGGGAAACGGGACTTTTTCTCCTGTTTCATGTGTTGCCTCCTTACTGATTACGCTGCAGACAAATGAGCATCCTCGTCCTGAAGCGGGATGCGCTTGTCTGCCATTTTACCTTGCAATTCTGACGATGGGGCTGTATAATAAATGAAACACTTGTATCATACAGCCATCCCCAAATGCAAAATACACTGATGATTATCATAACAAGTTTCCATGGTGGTTGCAAGGGTGGGGAGAAAAAATGAAACATTTGGGAGACATTTGTATCATGAGCAACAGCAGAGTAGCCGCCGATATCACCAACGCCCTGTTCGAGCTGCTGAAAACCAGGGAGCTCCCGCAGATCACCATCACCGAGCTGATCCGGAAGGCGGGGGTGTGCAGGGCATCCTTCTACCGTCACTTCTACCTGACGGAGGATGTAATCCGCCAATACGGCATTGCGCTGTATGAGGAAATCAACCGCAGGATTCCGCTTGATCGCAATGGGATCTACGAGCATATTCTGGCCGTCACTGCCTATCTTTATGCCGAGCGGGAGCGGCTGGGCCTGATCGAGCGTCGGGATCTATACCACCTGCTGGAGGGGCCGATCGTGCAGCAGTGCGTGTTCCAGCTCCGCCGGCTGGACGTCTGGAGCAACCTCTACCAGGCGGAATTCTACGCCGGCGCCGTCACGCGCCTGCTCCGGGTCTGGGCGCGCAACAACTTTGCCGAGTCCCCTGATGAAATCTCCCGGATCATCTATACCCTGCTGAATCATGAGCCTTTGACGCCCTGAGGGGGCGCACCGGAGAAAATGGGCACAGCATGGGCAGGCCCTCCCCCGGTGAGGCGCTGCATGCAGGCGCTTCCGCTTTCCGCAGCTATTCCTCCCGCGGCTTTGGAAAAGCGCAATTTCCTGCCGTGTCAGCCTTGCGTCCTGACAGGAAGCCTGATATAATTGATTCAAATCCATCACAAAGGAAGGTTGACAATGAAACAGCAGGTTTTCAATCCTTATCTGCCCAGCTGGGAGTACATCCCGGACGGCGAGCCCCGCGTTTTCAACGGCCGGCTGTATATCTACGGCAGCCATGACCGCTTCAATGGCGACGTATACTGCCAGAACGATTATGTCTGCTGGTCCGCGCCTGAGGACGACCTGTCTGACTGGCGCTATGAAGGCGTGATTTTCCGCAAGACGCAGGACCCGCGCAATGCAGACGGCGCGCATGCCCTCTGGGCCCCCGACGTCTGCCAGGGCAACGACGGCAAGTACTACCTCTACTACTGTCTGGATTTCCTCAAGGAGATCGGCGTGGCAGTGGCGGACGAGCCCGCCGGCCCCTTCGAGTTCCTTGATTTTGTCCGGTATCCCAACGGCGACATCCTCGGCGCCCGGCCCGATGAAATCCGCCAGTTCGATCCCGGCATCTTCATCGACGATGACAAGCGCATCTACCTGTTCTCCGGCAACAGCCCCCGCTACAAGCAGACCCCCGTGGACAAGGACAGCCTCAAGATGGAGCTGGAGCAGGACATGATTACCGTCAAGGACGGCCCGTATCACAACCTGCCCATCATCAACGATGCGGACGGCACCGAGTATGAGGCCCACCCCTTCTTTGAGGCCAGCTCCATCCGCAAGATCAACGGCAAGTACTATTTCATCTACTCCTCCACCTGGATGCACGAGCTATGCTGGGCGGTGGCCGACAGCCCGCTGGGTGAATACCACTACGGCGGCGTGCTGGTTTCCAATGCCGATATCGGTGCAAACGGCAATACCGAAGCCCTGAACTACCGCGGCAACACCCACGGCTCCGTCGCACTGGTGAACGGCAAGTGGTATGTGTTCTACCACCGTCAGACCAACCGGCATTTCTTCTCCCGCCAGGCCTGCGCGGAGGAGGTATACTTTGACGGCGAGCGGTTCCACCAGGCAGAAATCACCTCCTGCGGCCTCAACGGCGGTCCCCTGAAGGATGAAGGCGCCTACGAAGCCCGCATCGCCTGCCACCTCTACTCCAGAAACGGCACCACCGAATCCCTGCCCGACCAGCAGGACGAAAGCCATCCCGCCTTCACCCAGGAGGGCGAGGACCGCATGGATAATCCCAACCAGTACATCAGCAACATGGTGGACGGCGCAACCGCCGGCTACCGTTACTTCGCCTTTGAGAAGGCTGTCCGGATCTCCGTGGAGACCCGCGGCACCGCCACTGGCTGCTTCGTCGTTCGCGACGGCCGTCAGGGCAGCGTCGTGGCACGGATTCCGGTTGCCCCCAGCAAGGAATGGGCCGTCTTCTCCGCCCCGCTGACCATTGAAGGCGGCAAGAAGCCCCTCTATTTCACCTACGAGGGCGAAGGCGCAGCCGACTTCATCCGGTTCAGCTTCGAATAAGTCAAACCGATACAAACATCAAAACGCGCACAGCAGCTTTCCTCATGCTGTGCGCGGTTTTCCTTTCATTATTTGTCCCTTTTCGGCAGGGAAACGGGGGATTGCGGAGAATCCTCATGAGGATATGCATTCACATTCAGGATGAAGGAGGTTCTCCTGTGACCGAACAGTCCCCTGCCCTCGGCTCCCGCGCGGAGAAATGGGCTTTCTATAAGCATGCGCTGTGGATCATGCTGCCCATCGCGCTGCAGAACCTGATGGACACCGCCGTCAACACCGCCGACGTGCTGATGCTCTCCCAGGTCTCCCAGAACGCCATGAGCGCCTCTTCGCTGGCCGTCAACGTGTCCTTTATCCTCAACAACCTGATCTTCGGCTTGTCCTCCGCCTCTGCGGTGATGGCGGCGCAGTACTGGGGCAAGGGCGACCGCACCTCCGTGGAGCGCGTGCTGGGCATGTCGCTGAGGACCGGCGTACTGGTCAGCGTGCTGTTTGCGCTGGCGGCAGCCGTCTTCCCGCGGCAGATCATGAATATCTTTACCGACAAGCCCGAGCTGATCGAAGAGGGCATCCCCTATCTGCAGGTGGTCAGCGCCTCCTATGTGATGGGCTCCTTTGCGCAGATCTACCTGAGCGTGATGCGCAGCGTGGAGCGGGTGATGATGTCCGCCGTCGTGCACTGCGGCGCAGTGCTGATGAACGTGCTGCTCAACGCCTGCTTCATCTTCGGCATCGGCCCCTTCCCGGAGCTGGAGATCGTGGGCGTGGCACTGGCGACCACCGTCACCCGTGCCGTTGAGATGCTGATCTGCATCATTGACGGCGCTGCCTGCAAGCGCATCACCTTGCGGGTGAAGTACCTCTTTGCCAGAGGCGGCCAGCTGATGAAGGACTTCCTCCGTCTGGCCCTCCCCGCCGCCAGCAACGACATCGTCTGGGGCCTGGCCTTCAGCGTGTATTCGGTGATCCTGGGCCATCTGAGCAGCGACATCGTGGCAGCGAACACCGTGGCTTCCGTAATCCGCAATCTGGGCACAGTGCTGTGCTTCGGCACCGCCAGTGCAGCGGGCATCGTGCTGGGCAAGACCATGGGCGAAAACCAGCTGGAAAAGGCAAAGGTCTATGCCCGCCGCTTCATCGGCATGGCCGTCTGGACGGCGCTGATCGGCGGCGCGGTCATCCTGCTGCTGCGTCCGCTGGCGCTCCAGTTCATGGGCGTCTACGTCAAGGACGCCACCGACCTGGCCCGGGACGAACTGAACCTCATGCTCTACATCAACGCCTATTACATCATGGGCATCTCCCTCAACACGATGCTCATCTGCGGCATCTTCCGTGCCGGCGGCGACGTCCGCTACGGCCTGATCTGCGACACCCTGGCCATGTGGGGCTATGCGGTGCCGGTCGGACTGCTGTGTGCCTTCGTGTTCAAGCTCCCGGAAATGTGGGTGTACTTCATCCTCTGCCTGGACGAGTTTGTCAAGCTGCCGGTCAACTTCTGGTATTACGGCAAGCGGAAATGGCTCAAGAACATCACCCGCACGCAGGACGCTGCATAATCCTCCATTCGCGCCGGTCGCGAAATGCGCCGGCGCTTTTACTGTGCTAAGGCGCATTTCCGGCGCACCCGGCAGCTGACCGCTTGCGCTGCGTCCGGCGCTCTGCTATAATGGAAGCATCAATCATCGCAGGAGGCCGTCATGCCTGATATTCTTTGCTCCGATGGCTTTGTTTCTGTACACGAAAGGCTGCCCGATGTGCTGCTGGACATCCGGTATGCCACGACCTACAATTTCATCGGTCAACGGATTGACGGCTATGAAGCGCCCATTGCCCTGTTGACCCGGGAGGCGGCGGACGCGCTGGCGCTGGTCGTGCAGGACATGCGCGCCAGGGGCCTGCGGCTGGTCATCTGGGATACCTACCGGCCCCAGCGGGCGGTGGATCATTTCGTGCGCTGGGCGCAGGATCTGTCCGATGACCGCATGAAGCCCATCTTCTACCCGGATGTGAACAAATCCGAGCTGTTTGACCGGGGCTTCATTGCCCGCCGCTCCGGACACAGCCGGGGCAGCACGGTGGATCTGACGCTGCTGGACGAACAAACCGGGCGGCTGCTGGACATGGGCGGACCCTTCGACTTCTTCGGTGAGCTGTCCCATCCGGATTATCCCCATCTATCAGCGCAGCAAAAGGCCAACCGACTGCTGCTGCGGGAAGCCATGCTTTCCCGCGGCTTCAAGCCGCTGTCCACCGAGTGGTGGCATTTCACCCTTAGGGACGAGCCTTATCCGGATACTTATTTCGATTTCCCGGTACGCCTCTGACCGATTTATTGTACAGGAGATAAAAGCATGAAAGCGTTTCTGACCTATTTTTTCGGCGCCGGTACAGAGCCGGAGTTCGCCATCTTCACCTTCGCCCACTTTGCGCCCATTCTGCTGATGATCGGATTGATCCTGGTGATCGCAAAGAAAAAGGACTGGCTGCGCAGCTTCCGGCATGAGGAAGTCCTGCGCTGGATCATGGCCTTTGTGCTGATCGTCTCCGATATGTCCTATTACTGGCGGCTGGTCGGTTCCCCCTGGCTGCAGCCCGGCCCGGTGGAGAACCTGCCCATCGGCGTCTGCGGCTGGGCGGTCATCTTCTGCAGCTTCCTGGTGGTCACCAAAAAGCAGACGCTCTTTGATATCGCCTATTTCTGGCTGCTCTCCGGCTCGGTGTTTGCCCTGCTGACCCCCACGCCCCTGACCTATACCGGCCCCACGCGCTTCCGCTACTATCAGTTCTGGCTGGAGCACACCATGGGCTACATCGCCATCTTCTATATGATTTTCGTCCACGGCATGCGGCCGACGGTTCGCTCCGCCTTCAAGTCCCTGGCAGCGCTGCTGGTCATCGCAGCCATTGCCTACTGGGTCAACACCATGATCCCCGGCGCGAACTATCTCTACCTCGCCCGGCCCGAATCCGCCCCCTCGGTGCTGGATATCCTCCCGCCCAATTTTGCCCTGCGCACCACAATTATCGTGCTAGTCATCCTGCTGATGTTCTTCCTGGCCTATCTGCCCTGGCATCTGAAGGACAGGCGCGAGGCCCAGGCCAAGCAGTAATCCTTCCTCCTGCGTTTCATCCGAGACGCAGGATCAGGCCATCAGCAAGCCCTGGGAGGTGTCGGAGGTGTCGGAGGGCTCGCAAGCCCTCCGACTCTACATCGAAAATCGGCGACATGCGCGGCGATTTTCGTGCTTTTCCGTCAGGAAAAGCTTCCTTACACGAACGAACGGCCGGGAGAACAGCTTGCTGTTCGACCAGTGAGTGAGTGCAAAACCTCGACAAAGTGCCTATAGCACTTTGTCGATACGCTGCTCCTGCGTTTCATCCGAAGCGCAGGATTTTTCTTGCCCGGCCTTTCCTTCTATGATATAATGGCCGGGAATTGCAAGAAAAAAGGAGTCAACCCTGATGAGTATTCTGACCGTCGAGCATCTCTCCCACGGCTTTGGTGACCGCGCCATCTTCGAGGACGTGTCCTTCCGCCTGCTCAAGGGCGAGCACATCGGCCTTGTCGGCGCAAACGGCGAGGGCAAGTCCACCTTCATGAGCATCGTCACCGGCAAGCTGCAGCCCGATGACGGCAAGGTGGAATGGTCGCCCCGGGTGCGCGTGGGCTATCTGGATCAGCATGCGGCGCTGACGCCGGGCATGACCATCCAGGACGTGCTGCGCTCCGCCTTTTCCTGGCTGTTTGAGCTGGAAGCGCGGATGAACGAGATCTGCGACAAGCTGGGCGAAGCCTCCGAAGACGAGATGACCGCTTGGATGGAGGAGCTTGCCGAGATCCAGGAGCTGCTGGACGCGCATGATTTCTACCTGATCGACGCTAAGGTGGAGGAGGTCGCCCGGGCGCTGGGCCTGATGGCGCTGGGCCTCGGCCACGACGTATCCGACCTGTCGGGCGGGCAGCGCACCAAGGTCCTGCTGGCCAATCTCCTGCTGGAAAAGCCGGATATCCTGCTGCTGGACGAGCCCACCAACTACCTGGACGAGGAGCATATTGCCTGGCTGAAGCACTATCTCACCGAATATGAGAACGCCTTCGTCATGATCAGCCACGATATCCCCTTCCTCAACGACGTGGTCAACCTCATCTATCACATGGAGAACCGCAAGCTGACCCGGTATGTGGGCAACTATGACAAGTTCATGGAGGTCTACGAGGTGCAGAAGGCCCAGCTGGAGGCAGCCTACAAGCGCCAGCAGCAGGAAATCAGCGATCTGCAGGACTTCGTCAACCGCAACAAGGCCCGCGTCGCCACCCGCAACATGGCCATGTCCCGCCAGAAGAAGCTGGATAAGATGGAGCGCATCGAGCTGACGGCGGAAAAGCCCAAGCCGGAATTCCGCTTCAAGGTCGGCCGCACGCCCTCCCGCTTCATCTTCCAGACCCGCGAGCTGGTGATCGGCTACGACGAGCCGCTGTCCCGCCCCCTCAACCTCACCATGGAGCGGGGGCAGAAGATCGCCCTGGTGGGCGCCAACGGCATCGGCAAGACCACGCTGCTCAAGAGTATCCTCGGCCTGACCCCAGCCCTTTCCGGCGGGGTGGAGCTGGGCGATTATCTGCAGGTCGGCTATTTTGAGCAGGAGGGCGACTACAGCAACGCCACCACCTGCATCGAGGAGATCTGGAACGAGTTCCCCAGCCTCAACCAGGCGGAGGTCCGGGCCGCGCTGGCCAAATGTGGCCTGACTACCAAGCACATTGAAAGCCAGGTGCGCGTCCTCTCCGGCGGCGAGCAGGCCAAGGTGCGCCTGTGCAAGCTCATCAACCGGGAAACGAACATCCTCCTGCTGGACGAGCCCACCAACCACCTGGACGTGGACGCCAAGGACGAGCTGAAGCGGGCGCTGCGCGAATACAAGGGCTCCATATTGCTGATCTGCCACGAGCCGGAGTTCTACCGGGACGTGGTCAGCGAGGTGTGGGACTGCCATCAGTGGACGACGAAGATCATATAAAGCATCAGGAGGCAGCGCATGAAAAAGCCTGGAAGCATCATTGGAAAGCTGTATCTGGTTTTCATCGCCGTGCTGCTTTTGGGCTTCCTGGCGAGCTTCCTGGGCACACCCTGGGGATATCTGGATTTCTATCTCCGGGCTGATCGGCATCTGGACCGCTGGTTTGACGGCGACGCAAGGGTTGCCAGCATCAGCTATGACTTCAAAATGAAGCGTTATCTGGGTGCTGCAAAGCACAAGGAATATCCCGGCGAGTCCTTTGCCTTGCGCATCGATCGGCGAGGCGAGGAGCCTGTGATGTGCAATTATTATCACCTGCTCCTTTGGGAACAGGAACTGATGGATCGCTATCAGCCCGACCATTCCGAATTCACGCTGAAGTTCCATTTGCCCGTGACCGGTTCGCCATCCGTATCTCCCCGAGCCCCGGAGGACTATCCCTCCATCTTTGCGCTGAAAAGCCCCGGTGATTTCCTCACAGAGATCTCCATTACGCTATCCGGCAGTGTCGCCCCGGAGAAGCTGTATGCGCTTGTCATGGCGCTTGACGCCACCTTCCCGCAGACGACCATCACAATCTGGCAGGGCGACGCCTTCCTCCAGCTGCACTGGCTAGACCGTACCGCCAGAGAAAGCTATGATGATTTCCTTGAACTGCTGTCAAAAATTCATCCCTGCTGAACGTCAATTCCCCCGGAGCTGCAGCAGCTCCGGGGGATTATTGATTACAATCCCACCCTTTCCGGGGAAGGCCATTTATTCCCGTTCCAGCGCCTCATACACCCGCAGCAGCTCGCCCACGCTCCATGCCTGGGCAAAGCAGCCCTTAGAGCGGGCAGGGGCGTCGCCGTCGTAGATCTCCGGCAGCTGCCCGATGCAGCCCTCGCGCAGGGCCGCCTCCATGGGCAGCAGCGCTTCGCGGACAGCCACCTTGTCGCCGGTTACCTTCAGATAAGCCAGATAGTACGCGCCCAGGGGGAACACCCAGGTCGTGCCCTGATGGTAGGCCATGTCCCGCACCGCCTGAGGGCCGCCGTAGAAGCCATGGTACTGCGCATCCTCCGGGGAGAGGGTGCGCAATCCGCAGGGCGTGTACAGATGAGTATACACCGCATCCACCACCGCGCGCTCCTGGGCCGGGCTGAGCATGGTGAAGGGCTGGGTGACGGCCCAGATCTGGTTGCAGCGGATCTGCTCATCCGCAGATGTGCCGGAAATCACGTCCTTCAGGCAGGCCTTGTCCGCCATCCAGAAGGCAGACAGGAAGGAGGTCTTCACCTGCTCCGCCAGCTCGGTGTAATCCGCCCGGTCAAGGTCAAGCTGATCGGCAAAGGCGTCCATGATCCGCAGCGCGCTGTACCAGTAGGCGTTGATCTCCACCGGCTTGCCGTGACGGGGCGTAGGCAGGATCTCCCCCACGCGCACGTCCATCCAGGTGACCTGATCCAGTCCCTGTCCGGCGCAGATCAGTCCGTCCGCATCCATATAGATGCCATGCTTCGTTCCCCGGCGGTAGTGGCGGATGACATCCTCCATCACCGGCCATGCTTCCCGGACAAAAGCCAGATCGCCGGTCTTTTCCGCGTAGCGCCAGATTACGTTGATCATCAGCAGCGCCGCATCCACGGTGTTGTACATCGGCTCCTGCGTGCCCTCAGGGAAGAGGTTGGGCACCAGGCCGTCCCGTTCGTACTGCAGGAAGGTGCGCAGGATGCTTTTGGCGTCCTCAAACCGCCCGGTACTCAGGGTGCAGCCGGTCAGGGCGATCATGGTATCCCGGCCCCAGTCCCCGAAGAAGGGATAGCCGGCCAGGATCGTCTTGCCCCCGGTGGAAGCGCGCCGGGCCACATAAGCGTCCGCTGCGCAAACCAGCTGCAGCGCAGCAGGGTCGGTCAGGCCGGACTGGCTGCGCAGCGCCGCCATCCGCTGCTGATGCGCATGGAGGATCTCCGCCGCAGAAAGCGCACAGGGTGCGTCGGAAAACACCAGCGTCGCTTCCGTCGTCGCCCCGGCCGCAGCGGTCACGCGGACGCTGCAGCAGCTTGCCGTCAGACCCATGCCGGGGCGGCCGTCGGGCGCGTCATGCAGATAGGCTTGCAGCCGGTAGTCCGTTTCCTCCGCCTGCAGCACGCCGTCGGCAGCCAGGCAGATCCGCTGTCCGCCCGCCAGGATGCAGCCGTCCTGCAAGCGGACCAGCCACTTTTCCCCCGGTGCATGACCCTTTTCAAAGCCCAGCACAAAGGGCCGGAGGATCAATTCACAATCCGTCCCCGTCCGGTTTTCAATGGTATAGCGCAGCGCGGTCGCATTGGCTTCAAAGGCCATGGCAACCTCGCGGGTAATCCGCACGCCCTGCACATCATAGGTCCAGCAGGGGACGTCCGCCGCCTTCAGGGAAGACAGATACCGAAAGCCCTCCTCCGGCAAAGCGCCGTCGGCAAACTGCTGGGTGGACAGGAAGACCTCCCCGCCCGCCATGCAAAGCTTCTCCTGCACCCGGGCCACCAGCGTCACCCGGTCATTGGGCGCAGTCCGGGCTGCCACCAGCAGGCCCTGATCCGCCCGCGTCATGGAAAACGCCGCCGAGAGGGACGCATAGCCCCCCAGGCCGTTGGTCAGCAGGAAGCAGTTTTCCTGCGCACGCATCAATGTCGGCATATCCTGCCGGCCATAAACCAATTTCATCGGGAGCCCTCCCCTGTTCACATCATATCAGCAGCCTGCGCCGCTGCTCCTACTTTACCACACCGGGAGCAATTTGTCACGCGCTGACAGCGCCAGATGCCCTGCTGTTTTATTTTATCACAGAAATCACTTTTTACCCGTCATTTTCCGATTGAGTTTTCAGCCCGGTTATGGTATGATGGCATCAGCTAATTTCCGGGCGTATCGAATTAAATAGGACAAAAGGCAAATCTGCAACAAAACCAATTCGGAGGGATATGATGGGCAATTATCGCAATTTCAAGCTGGTCGTCTACTTTGTCGCCGGCGGCGTACAGCACACCACCCAGGAGGAGCTGGAAAAGGATCTGGCCTTCTTCGAGCGCTACATGCGGCTGGACAAGGTGTATCTGGAGCCCTACCGCGACATTTTCGCCGATGAGGACAAGTTCCTGATGTGCAAAGCAGTGCTGGAAAAGCACGGCATTGAGGTATCCGGCGGCATCACCACCACCTTCTCCGCCAAGGAGGACGAAGAAAAGAAGCAGCGCCTGTTCAACACCTTCTGCTACAACGATGAGAAGATGGTGAACCGGCTGAAGACGGTCAGCGCCTTCCTGGGCAGGCATTGCAGCGAGTTCATTATCGACGACTTCTATTTCACCAACTGCACCTGCAAAAAGTGCCGCGAGGGCCGGGACGCCTTCAACGCCGCCCACGGCATCACCGACGGCTCCTGGCAGGCCTACCGCCTTGATCTGATGCAACGCATCAGCAAGGAGGCCATGATCGCCCCCGCCAAGCAGGCCAATCCGGATTGCTCCATCACCATCAAATATCCCAACTGGGCCGAGAGCTATCAGGAAACGGGCTACAACCCCAAGGAGCAGCGCACCATCTTCGATAACCTCTACACCGGCACCGAGACCCGCGATCCCGTCACCACCGATCAGCATCTGCCCCGCTACCTCAGCTACTCCCTGATGACCTATTTTGAGAACATGTGGCCCGGGCACAACGGCGGCGGCTGGTTTGATCCCTTTGACATGCACATCACCGAGCATTATCTGGAGCAGGCCTATCTGACCGCCTTCGCCAAGCCGAAGGAGATGATGATGTTCTGCTTCCAGGCCCTGCGGGACACCATGAACGTCCCCGCGCTGGGCTTCCAGCTGGACAAGCTGGATGCGGTGCTGGATCACTGCGGCAACCCCATCGGCATTCCCTGCTACCTGCCGGACAACTGCCAGGGCGAGGACAATATCCAGGACTTCCTGGGCATGGTGGGTCTGCCGGTGGTCTGCACGCCCTACTTCCCCGCCGAGAGCCCCTGCCTGCTGCTGACCCGCTCCTCCGCCTGCGACCAGGAGATCGTGGACAAGCTGGAAACCTATGTGGCCGACGGCGGCCGCGCGCTGGTCACCCACGGCTTCCTGCAGGCAACGATGGATCGCGGCATCCAGCGCATGACCTCCATCCGTTTTGAGGGCCGCAAGGTCATCGCGGATGACTACCTCGTCGAGCAGCTGCCCACCCGGATGTATGGCCGCACCTATCCCCACGGCGCCAAGCCCATCCACATTGCCGTGCCGGAGATGCGCAACAATTCCACCTGGTCGCTGATCAAGACCCGCGTGGGCCAGGAAAACTTCGGCATGCTGCTGCGGGACACCTACGGCAAGGGCGAAATGCTGACCCTGGCCGTGCCGGACGCCTTCTCCGATCTGTATCACCTGCCCGAGGACGTGCTGACCCGCATCCGCGCGGCCTTCCCCGTCGGCGGTGTGTATCTGGAGGCCGGTTCCCGGATCAGCCTCTTCCCCTATGACAACGACGCCATGATCGTGTACCCCTATGTGGATGACGGCGTGCAGCCCAGCATCATCCGCATCCACGTACAGGGACAGGTCAAGGCGCTGGCGCTGCCCATCGCCAAGCGGGAGCTTGCGCCCCTGTATACGACGGAGACGAAAACCGTTTTCGAATGGCGCATCCAGCCCGGCCGCTACGATCTGTTCAAGATCCTCCGCTGATCCCATTGCCCCGCATGCTGCATGCGGGGCTTTTTTTGTCCTTTTTGCGGATTTTTTTCGTCAAAGGGCTGGTACTGCGCGGCTTTTTGTGCTATGATATACGCAGATCATGTAAGTGCTTTCTCAACCCAATACACTACAGGAGGCATATGCAATGACCAGACAATGGATCAAAGGACTCTCCTTCCTCGTGCTGCTGCTCAGCATGCTGGCGCTGACCCTGACGGGCGCGCTGGCCGAGGAGCGCTACGTCCTGGACGCCACCCTCGACCTGCCCGCTATGGCGCAGGGCGAGAAGGCGGACGGCGACAGCGAGACCTTCAAGGACTACTTCACCGTGATGTACTCCGCGAAGAACAAGATCGACGGCTCCAACAAGGCCTTCGACGACGGCTACACCGCCACCCAGCGCCTCAACTTCGGCGGCAAGACCCAGCCTGACAAGGGCATGATCAACACCGTCCGCTTTGAGACCCAGGGCGCAGCATCCATCCGTTTCTGGTGGGTC